>JAHIQT010000204.1 GCA_018903255.1 Bacillota bacterium
CACTATAGCAATGGTCTAGCGGAAGGCACCATAAACAAAATAAAAGTGATTAAGAGGATTATGTATGGGCGGTGTGGATTTGAAATGTTACGCCGCAAGATACTGTTGAACAGCAAGATCAATTAACTTCGGAAAGAACCCAGGATAGGTTAGCAGCAACAATAAAGAAAGCGTTTTTGGCATAAATTACCTCCGTCTATTTTGAATTTCTTAGAAAATTATATAGTTCTAATGGGATTCTCGGATAGTTAAGATACTTTAGAAGTTCTGTATATACTAACGGTTGCTTTTTATATTTAAGAATTAACCATTTGAAACAAATTGGTTTTGTGATCCATTGCCCCTTCTTGTTTTTAACAATTTTCAGTCTAATACTTTCTTCATCATCATTCGCAAGAGTTTTACTAATCGATTCTGAATATTCTACTGTTTGAAACACATCTACTCCATGGATTAACTCGATATGCTCATCTCGGCAAAGATCTCTTTTAAAGCCAGTTTCTTTTTTTAGAATTATTGAATCATGAAGAAGATTATTTCTAAAAATATTGACAAATACTTTTGTGTAATTCTTGATACAAACACTATTCTCCGTTTTAATGATTTCTGCAATGTCTATTGAAAAATCATGATTAAACTGATCAGTCATTAAATCAAAATATTGTGTTGTTTCTTTATTTCTAATAACGATAATACCAGTATTGTTGTGCTTGATTCTTGCCAAAAGTAAATTATAATCAATTTTATAACTCGCTAAATAGTTTGGATTTGGCTTTTCTGGTTCAATAAAATTAAGATTATCACCGAGTTCTGGATCATTTTTGATTAAAAAATATTTGGTTGATTCCTCTCTATAAAAAATTCGGTGATCTTTTTTTACGCAAGGTGGCCAAATTGGTATGATATTAGGATTTGCACTTTTTATGTGCATATCCATTTTTAAAAAGAATGCTTTCGCTTCATCGGTTATTTTATCTACGTTAAATTTGTATAAATTTAATTTTATATTTTTCGCAAATCCTAAGACACAGATCTTTTTAAAAATAACACCACGGATCGAATTATTGCAAATATTTTCTCGTGACAGGAAATAATACTCATCCTTTTCATGTATTCCATTAGCCGTACTTACTTTTTTACAAGCATATT
Organism: Bacillota bacterium; assembly: GCA_018903255.1. Classification (GTDB taxonomy): domain Bacteria; phylum Bacillota; class Clostridia; order Eubacteriales; family Eubacteriaceae; genus Acetobacterium. The sequence goes on from JAHIQT010000204.1 coordinate 1,150, forward strand.
TGTTATAGTAGAAAATAGCTCTGTATTGGGATATCCCATTGACACATTTGAACCATTTTTCACTTATCTCTTTGGGTACTTTTTGAGATTGGTATTCAATACGATATTGTTCTTTGATTTGATTTAGTTTTACAAAATAAATTTGATTCGGCGCAAAATTTTGCTCGTTTATTTCTATCTGTGAAAGACCTCCGCCATTTTCAATTTTAGCGATTAATTTTTCTCTCTGAGCTTCTTTTATTGTACTTAAACTTAAACCTGTCAGACCAAGAGCCAAGTAAAACTGACTCAATTCGCTGCACAGATATAAGGCAATGTTTTCCGTTTCGACAATTTTTGTATAGGTAGATACTGCTAGTGAATTGCAATAGAAATCACATTCACTTGGGGTGGTACCGTGATGATGTCTAAAATGCACGATTTGTGTTGTCCCATTAATCCAATCAACTTTCACACCGCAGCAAGGACAGATTAACCTATCCCTATACAATTTACAATTTAGATCATTTGGTTTTATCTGTTTTAGTTCCCCATTATTATTTATATAATTTGCTATATTCATCTTTACGTACCCTTTTCAAACTACAATTATTGTTTAAAGAAAGTTAGTCATTTACCTTATTCCCAATCACATTCAACCACTTCTCCCCATACCGGCCATCTCGCACATCCCCAGTCACAAAGGTCTCCACAACCACCAACCCTGCCACCGGCTCAATCAGCGTCGCCAGCCTTTCCTCATTCAAATCCGTAAAATACCGGCCGTTCCGCTCCCCTTCAAAATCCCCATATTTAAAGGAAGCATACAAATAACCGCCGGGGCGTAATACCCGGGCGACTTTCCGGAAGATCCCGGTCAGTTCGGCATAGGGTACATGAAGCAGCGAGGCGCAGGCCCAGACCCCGTCAAAGGCCGCATCAAAGTCCAGCTCTTCAAAGGTCTGGCAGAGCACTGGCTGGCCGATGTAGTCTCCGGCCAGTTTGCAGCAGGCCTGGGAGCCGTCCATGGCGGTGACCTGATAGCCAGCATCCAGAAAGGCTTTGGCATCCCGGCCGGAACCACAGCCAAGATCGAAGATGTGAGCTTGAATCGGCAGCAGCTTTAAAAAGCGGCGGTGCAGTTTGCCAAGGTCGGCATCGACGGTACCCTGGACAAAGGTCTGGGCGGATTGGTTGTAGTATTGGAGGGTTTTATTGGGCTTTGTCATGATCTTCTCCTAAAATGGTTTACTTATGGGTTTCGTTTTTTCAGCCGTTCTTTATAGAAACGCTTGGTACGGTAATCAATGATATCTTTGAAATGCTCAACAAAAACCGGGTTGGCAAGATAACTTTCCAGTTCGGGTGACAAACAGAAGCGGTCACCGTTCTGATAAAAGAATTCCCCGGCGGATTGGGCCAGAAAATGGACGGGGTTGCGGTTGGCCAGGCTGACGTATTCTCTTTTACCCCAGCTCATGGCATTGGCGGTGCTTTTATCGCGGAGCAGATCGACCCGGTTGGAGCCCTTTTCATAGAAGGCCTTAAAGCTCTGGTAAAGATCTTCGTCATCAATTTCTGTTTTCATCTGGCCGCCGTTATAAAAAGCCAGCAGCACCGGCATCTTGTAAGTTTTTGACATGGCGGTGTTTTCGATAGTGGTGAGAAAGGCCTGTCCCGGGGTTCCCAGCAGCTCTTTTTCGGCCGACATTAACTGCCCGATTGTATCGAGAAAGGACAGATAATCGCGGAATGGGTTGAGTTCTTTTTTGCTGCGGATCGTTTTATAGATCGCTTCATCCAGATGCACGTAGAGATCCAGCCGCAGCGGGCGACGACCCAATTCTTCAGTGATCCGGTAAAACTCATCCAATACCCGGTCAGTAATTTTCTTCTGATCCCCGGCCATCTTCTTAAACAGGTCAATCAGCTTAAAATCAAAATCCACCAGGCAGTCGACCGGGTAGTCGGCTTCTTTGGGCAGCCGGAAACCGCTTTTGCCGGTGGGTTCGGGCTGGGCTTGGCTGGTCAGCAGAAAGGGCACCAGATTGGCTTTTTTATAATTACCGATAAAATCCAGCACGTTGACATGGTTTTTGCCGCGGGTTTTGCGCAGTCCTCGGCCGAGTTGCTGCAAAAAAACAATCGGTGACTGGGTCGGCCTAAGAAACATCACCATATCGAGTTCAGGGATATCGAGCCCCTCGTTAAACATATCAACAGAGAAAATGACCGCAAGCTTTCCGGTTTTTAACTCGCTGATGGCCGCTTCGCGTTCCTTGACCAGTTCCTGGTATGGCTCATTGACGGTGCCGCTAATCACCGCACAGCAACTGATCCCCTGCTCCCGGAAATAGCCGGTCATATAGAGGGCGTGGCGGCGGTTGATACAGAAGCCCAGGGCCCGGCGGCTGCCGTATTTGCCGTAGTGCTTAAAAATCAGGTTGCCGCGTTTATTGATACTGGCCAGTTGGCCCAGCTGCTCGCTGTCATACTGACCGCTACGGAAGTCGACCTGGTCATAATCCAGATCGTCATAGATGCCGTAGTAGCGGAAGGGCACCAGCCAGCCCTTGTTGATGGCTTCTTTAAGGCGGACCTCGTAAACGACGTTGTAGTCGCAGAGGGCAAAAACATCCTGATTATCCAGCCGCTCGGGGGTGGCGGTGAGTCCCAGTAAAAACTTGGGCCGGAAGTAATCGATGATGTTCTGATAATAGTCGGACACGGCGTGATGGAATTCATCGATGATCAGATAGTCAAAGGCATCCGGGGCAAAGGGGCCGTTGTCCAGATAGGCAGGATTCCCCAGGGTCTGCACCGAGGCGAAAATAATGTCCGCAGCGGTGTCTTTCCGGCTGCCATTAAAGTGGCCGGTGGTCAGCTCGCAGCGGACACATTTAAAGCTGTGTTCGGCCTGGCTGAGGATTTCGTCGCGGTGGGCGACGAACAGAATCCGCGAAAAATCGCGGGAGTCAAAGGCAGCCAGAAAGGTTTTGCCAATCCCGGTGGCGGCAACAATCAGACCCTTGTCGAGCTTTTCGCGGCGAAAGTTTTTAAGGGCATAAAGGGCTTCCACCTGGGCGCCGGTCGGTTGGGGAAAGGCAATCAGTGGCGGCGGCGCGGGCATAAGCGGAGCGACGATAAAGGCCGCCTGCCCCTGGGCGACGCGGTCATTCACTTCGGCCACGTCGCTGGCCGTTTCGCTGGCCGCCTCACTTTCTTCGATTTGCTGGATAATTTTGGGGCGAATCCATTGTTTGGAGTATTTTTTGAGCTCGGCATCATCAATGATCAGGGAATGATTGGCCAGCAGTTCTTCAAAGGTATGACGGAAGTATTCGCAATCACTAGGGTGCTCCCGGGAGTTAAGCCGATAATTCCACTCAATCCCATTGGTCAGGGCAGATTTTGACAGGTTGGAGGAACCGACAAAGACTTCTTCGTAATCGGGATAGCGAAAAAAGTAGGCTTTGGCGTGGAAGGAATGATTGGCAACATTATAAAAGCGCAGCTCCAGCCGGTCGCCCAGGGCATCCTTGAGCAGATACAGGGCTTCAGGCTGGGTGATGTTTAAATAATTGCCGCAGAGAATCCGGATCTTGACACCTTTATCGGCGGCGGTTTTGAGATCATCGAGCACCAGCTTAATACCTGAGACCATTAAAAAAGATACATTGATGTCAATTTGTTGGGCTTCGGTAAACGCTTTCTTGAGGTGCGGATAAAGGTGGTCGCTGGCACCGGTGACGCAATTTGGATTAAATGGACTGGCGCCGATCTGATATGTTCCCATGGCTTCCTCTTTCTGTCTTTGTTACTGCACCCGCTTGCCGGCGCATTGGTAATAGCGCCCCGGCTTGGATGGTTTGATATTGTTAAGAATAAATGTTTTTTTCGTGAATGTTAGACTTGCTTTTTCCATTATACGCCATTCTCACAAATATGCCAAAACATATCAGGTGTAAATTATCGCCTTTTTCTGCTTTTTTAAAAAACTTTGACATATGCTAAAAATTCCGGTGTGAATTACTGCTTCACACCGGAAGAACCACGGTCTTTGACGGTAACCGGTTCGTTTTTTACGGCAAACTGGGCTGTTTTAAGCTTATGTGCTTTTGTCAAATCGCCGCCATATCGTCTGGGGCTTGTTGCTTAGACATTGATCCCGTAATAGAGTGCCAGCATTCCCGGGATGGTGATGTTTCCACCCATGGTCGAATCGTATGAAATGGTACCGCCGTATTTACCCCAGAAGGTTACCCTGTCACCGTCTAGGATTTGGCCTTGATCGAAGCTGCCCTGGTAGAAAATCATCACAATCTGATCGTAATCGTCATTAAGTTTCAGCCGGTAGATACTGCCGCTTTCGTCTTCGGTCACCTGGATGATCTCGCCGGACATCACCAGTTGTTTGGCCACATTGCGGTCGGGAAAACGGGCTAGTTCATCATAGGGCACGGAGCCGCAGGCGGCTTTGAATTCGCCCGGGGTTGGCTCCAGTGCGACTGGCGTAACGGGTTTTGTTTCGCTGCTGGTCGTGCTGGGTTTGGTTTCGGTTGTCGCCGTTTCTTCGGTTTCGCGGGTGGGATTGGAGCCGATCTGTTTTGGCTTTTCGGCTTGACTGCATCCCGCTGTTAACACCAGCATCAGAACCACCATCATAATAAATTTTTGTTTCATTTTCTTACCTCTTTCCATCTTTGATGGCTTTATCATACAACACCGATTTGGTCAAAAATGGGACAGGTGCGACATTTTTTCAAGTTTTTCTCAAAAAATAAAAAAACCGCCCGGCCATCAATGGCAATCGATGGACGGGCGTGATCACGCTTCGAGACTAACGATAAAGCGGCTTAACCGGAGCTGTCTTTACAAGATCCGGTTCTCGGCAAAACTATAATACCCTTCCCCGGCGACAATAATATGATCGACCACGCTAATGGCAATCGCTTCGGTAGCGGCTTTAATTTTCTTGGTCACCGCCACATCAGCGGCTGAGGGCTGGCGGCTGCCGCCGGGGTGGTTGTGGGCCAGGATGATGCTGGCGGCCTGGTGGCGCAGGGCTGTTTCGACAATCAGCCGGGGGTAGACCGGGGCTTCGTTTCATTAATCAAAGCCCCGGTGTAAATCACAGTCCCAGAAACTTCTTGACATCTTCGATGCTCTTGAAGTTGTCGATTTCTTCATGCAACGTTTCCAAAGTGATTAAGTCCAATTGAGAGATTTTTTCACGATATTCGGTGGGCAGAATCCCAAATTTCTTGGACAAGGCTTTGATTGCCATTTTGGCATAAGCCAGTGCTTCACCTTGTTCAAGGCCTTTTTCAAATCCTTCTTCTCTTAAAACTTCAGCTAATGTCATGGTTACTTCACTCCCTTTCTTATAGGTTACTTCTAATTGCTTAATAACGGTATTCAATTGATCCCTTGAAAGCTGGGGTCCCGATGACAGGATGTAGCGCATGCAGGTTTCAAAATACTGAAGACCTGTTTCTTTTTCCTCCAACTCATCCAGAGATCTGGCTGCCTTGAAAATCGTTTCAAGAAATTCCTGACTGTTTTTCTTGAAAATGTCTCTGAAAATCGATAATGCAATCGTCAATTCTGCATTCCCTTTAATTTCTTCATCTGAAAACTGCGATAAATCATAGATCAGATAATGATAATTCGGGGTCAATTGTTTGACTTCTTCTGGTAGCACGTCAAAATTCATAATCAGATCGCTGAGCATGGAACCGATTTTCCATTTCGTTTTCCCATGGTAGATCACCAGCGGGATGATCACCGGGATATGGGTGTCATTTTCCCGATTGACTTTCTGGTTCCATATCCGAATCACATACGTCAATAACTGCAGCGCAACCATTCTATCCGGATAACTCTTATGTTCAAAGAGAAAATAAAGATACCCGTCTCTTTGATTGATTTTTGTCCTGAACAACATGTCTGAGAATACCTCACTGAGTTCTTCATCGACATGACTGCCATTCTGAATTTCAAGATCATTCAGATCAATTATTTTTAAAATCGGTTCTGGCAGGTAGTTCTCGATAAAATCTCTGGCCACTCCCGGATTAGAGAATGTTTCCTTGAAAAACTTGTCATGGGGATTCTGTATTTTTGACGCACTATCTTTCATTCATTCACCTTCTTAATCATCATTGTAAGTGATTTCCCTTTAAAATGCTATAATAATTGATAATTCAAAAACCAATTTCCAGCGCTAGCAGACATTTCATTTTGGTATCAGTCTCTTTTTCACAAGATCCGGTTCTCGGCAAAACTATAATAGCCTTCCCCGGCGACAATAATATGATCGACCACGGTAATGGCAATCGCTTCGGTAGCGGCTTTAATTTTCTTGGTCACCGCCACATCAGCGGCTGAGGGCTGGCGGCTGCCGCCGGGATGGTTGTGGGCCAGGATGATGCTGGCGGCCTGGTGGCGCAGGGCGGTTTCGACAATCAGGCGGGGGTAGACCGGGGCTTCGTTGATGGTGCCCTCATGGAGCAGGGTGGCCTGGTTGACCTGGTTCTGGCTGTCCAGGCAAATCACATAAAAAGCCTCGTTGAGGCGGCCGGTAAAGAGCGCCATGGTGTACTCGCCGGCGGCGGTGGTGCTGCTAAGCACCGCCTTTTGCTTAAACTTACCCTGCTGATAACGGCGCGCCAGGGCGGGCATCAGCGACAGCAGCAGGGCGGTGTTTTCGGTGACCCCGGCCTGGCTGCAGAGATCTCGCGGATCGGCATCAAAGACCCCTGACAGCGAGCCGTAATGGCCGATCAGGGCATGGGCCAGTTCGTTGGTATCCTTCATCGGAATGCAATAAAAGAGCAGCAGCTCTAGAATCTGATGATCTTCAAAAGAGTCGATGCCTTCCTTGATAACCCGGGTCTTGACCCGCTGGCGATGGCCTTTGTGGGGGTTTTTATCCTTGTTTTTATCCATTTTTTGTCCCTTTCGCTGGTCTGGTCAGTCGATTGACCGAAGTGACTGATTAAATGAAAGATTTAACTGATGCTTTAATTATACGGCATTCTGATCATTATGCAAAACAGTTCTGCTGTAAATTATCGTTTTTTTTGGCTTTTCTAAAACAGTGTCGCTAAAAAAAATTCCGGTCTGCCTTGATGCGGCAGACCGGAAAATGATTGTCTAAAACAGCTGCTGCTGACCGCCCTAATTTACTGGCAGCTTAAACACCGCGTCGTAGCTTTTGAAGTCATTGCCACGCACTTCCACATTGACGGTAATTTCACCACTGGCATTGGCCAGCCCATAGGCGACTTGAGCGCCGACGGTTTTGGCACCGATCGGGGTTTCCTTGGGATTGCCGCTGGTCGAAGCGGGATAGGAGTCGGCCATTACCCCGCTACCATCAATCACTTTAAAATCACTCGATGAGACATACAGCTCCATGATGCTTTTTTCGACCCCGATATTGCTATAGTCATAGGTCAGGATCACCACCTGAGCCGGTGCTTTATCGGAGTACTGGTTGCGGTCGTCAGTCAGACTGGCGGCGGTGAAGGTCAGATCAAAGAGGCCATCGACAGTCCAGGTTTCGCCAAGGCCGTAGACCTTTTTTTGTGGTTCGGTGGTTTTTTCGGGCTCTTCAGTGGCGGAGGGGGGCGTGGCGGTGTCGTCTGCGGTCGTACTGGCTGCGCCCGGAGCGCTAGTGAAGAGACCGCCCAGATTGGCCAGGATGACGATAAAGCCGAGACTAAAAATGACCGTCATGATCACCTTGGGGATCACAATAAACTGGCGGCTGAACCACAGCAGGGCAATTCCGACTGGCGGAAAAATAATCATCGCCAGGATAATCAGCCAGGATTTCTGCCACCAGCGGACTTCTTCCCAGTCATCTTCATCGTAAAAGGCATCGACCAGATAAAAGATCGCAAAGGCCCAGGACAGAAAGGCCCAGATATAGAGATCGCTGTAATTGCCGGCCATGGTACCGCCGAACAAGGCCGCGACCAGATAGAATCCCGCCGCAGTCAGGCCGCCGCCGGCTCGGTAAGAATTGCGGGTGACCACCCCAACGATCCCGGCGATGATAAAGCAGGCGGCAACGATCACCCCAGCTGTGCCGCTGACACCACCACTGCCTTCGATGGTGTTAACCAGCCCGGCCGCGCAGGACTGAAACAGGACAAAAATCGACAGTACCATCGAAATAATACCGATAACCAGTTTTGCAATTTTCATATCTTTACCTCTTTCCCTTATTATTAGTCTTAGTATAACACTTCGGGCTGGTCAAAAATGGGACAGGTGACATTTTATTTTATTTTATTTTCTTTTGAGGTAACCAGAGCAGTTGTCACGGTTGCGCGCTTCGCTTCTAAGCGATAAAGCGCGCCGACCTCTGTCTTAAATTCTGTCTATCGTTTTATTTTGTTCAAACAAAATAAATTTTATTTTTAGCCTTTTGTTTTGTTTGAACTTAGTTTTAAAAACCCCCATCCGGTCGTGTGTTCCGGCTGGGGGTTAGCGATGAAATAAATTGCTTTAGTCTGGCGGTGGGTCATCTGCGCCCAGGTCAGTGACTACCTGTTTGAGGCGTTTAGGGATCGGCACGCCCAGGGCGGCATTTTTGGTCGCTCGGCTCCATCACAGACTGATTTCAACGCGGTTGCGACCCTTGTTTTTGGCGCTGTACATGGCTGTATCGGCGCGTTTTAAGACTTCCTCAAAGGGCTCGTCAGCGGTTCGCGGCAGTGATAAGCCGATGCTGACAGTATATTTGATGACCGTCTCGTTATCGAGACGCAGCTCACTGGCGGCGACACTTTCGCGCAGCCGCTTGGCCATCTGCAGGGCTTCTTCAAAATCGGTATGCTCAAGACAGATGGCAAATTCTTCGCCACCGATGCGGCCGATCAGGTCGGTCTTGCGGACGTTCTTCTTACAAATCTCGGCAAAGCCCCACAGCGCCTGGTCGCCGACGGCATGACCATAGCTATCATTAATCCGTTTGAACAAATCAATATCCAGCATCAGCATTGCCCATTTTACCGCCTCGGTCTGGTAGCGGATGGCATTGCGCCCCATTTGTTCAAAAAAGCTGCGGCGGTTGTATACCTGGGTCAGGACATCCTCCTGGTAGAGCCGTGCCAGCAGCTGGAGATTGTGATATTCCTCGGTAATATCCTGCTTGATCCCGATAAATTTATAGAGCTGCCCTTCATCATCAAAAATCGGGGCAATGATCGCCTGTTCCCAGTAGGGCTGGCCATTTTTTTTGCGGTTCTGAAAAATCCCCTGCCAGTCCTGGCCGCCCAGAATCGTCTCCCAGAGTTTCTGATAATCGATCGCAACATCCCGATTCAGCTTGAGAATCCGGGGGTTCTGACCCAGGGCTTCGTCGCGACTATAGCCAGTGACCGCTTCAAAGGTGTTATTGACATAAGTGATGGTGCCATCCGGGTCGGTAATCACAATCATAATCGGCGATTGTTCGATCGCTTTTTGCAGTACCTTGACCTTTTTTTCAGCCTCGATACGGTCGGTAATATCAAAGGACATGCCAATCACGCCGATGATCTCACCGGCGTGGTCACGAAAGGCAAGCTTACTGGTATCAACCCAGCGCAGCCCCTCCTGGGTAATCAGCTTTTCGACGATGTTGAGCCGCGGCTCACCAGATTCGAGCACCGCCAGGTCATCCTGATAATAACGTTCGACCAATTCTAGCGGGTAAATGGCACTGAGGTGTTGTCCTTCGAGCGCCGCTTTGGCCAGGCCATGCTGGTCTGCCATCGCCTTATTGACCCGGATAAAACGATTATCGCGGTCTTTATAGTAAATCATCCCCGGAATATGATCAAGAATCGCTTCAAACTGGTCAGCCTCGACCCGACAGGCGGCTTGCCAGACTTTGCGGCGCAGATCCTGTTCGTTTTTTTCGGTGACATCAATCAGGATGCCTTCAATTTCCATGCCGCCACCACTGCCATCAGCCTTGCAGAGACCCTGATCAAGCACCCAGCGAACCCCGCCGTCAGCGCCAATAATCCGGTATTCGAGGGTAAAGGGGGTCGGCTTTTGTAAATACGCCCTGATCGCCTGGCGGATTTTAGACTGATCATCAGGATGGATGATGCTATCGAGATCGGACGGGATGCCACTGGTAAAGTACGGATCCTGATAACCTGTCAAGGCTTTGATATTCTCGCTGATTTCTTGCACCCGACGCTGTTGGTCGCCACTGCAGCGGTAGGTAACGATTTGCAGATTGCTTAAAAATTGATCCATCATCGCTAGGACCTCCTGTCTGGATGGTATCTTGATCGGCCAAGTCTATCTGCCAAGTTAATCTGCCTGCTTGCTTGCCAGATTGGGCAAGCCGAGTTCGTGGCCTAGTCGCCAACTACAAGTAAGCTTGTGATTGGCTTGTTGCCTTCACGAAACAGGCAAGCCCGTGCGGGGCTGCCCTGTAATGATTGTGCTAATCCACACCATTTTTCAACAATTCAACAAACACCCCCACCAAGGCCGGATCAAACTGGCTACCGGCCTCGCTTTGCAGTTCGGCGATGGCCTCTTGCTGCGTGAGCACCGGCTTGTAGCTACGATCACTGGTCATCGCATCATAAGCATCGGCAATCGCGCAGATCCGCGCCGGCAGCGGGATCGCGTCAGCTTTGAGACCTTTGGGATAGCCACTGCCATCCCAACGCTCATGGTGCGCCAGAACATAATCGGCAATCGCGGTTAATTCGTTATTGGTGCAGAGAATCCGGTAACCGACTTCGGCGTGGTTTTTCATCTCCAGCCATTCGGCATCGGTCAGCTGGCCGGGTTTATTGAGGATGGTATCGGAAATGGCAATTTTGCCGATATCGTGGAGTAGCCCAAAGGCTTTTAGCTCCTTGATCTGATATGCTTCCATCCCCAGCGCTGCACCGATCCTTTCACAGCGTTCTGAGACCTGTCGGGCATGGACTTCCTCGCGATTGCTTTTCTGATGCAGGGCAGCAACGATATTATCGATGACTCGGCCTTTGATGCTTGGCCCCTCATAGAGTTTGTCGTGGTACATCATATCCTCTGCTTTTTTGAAGAGTTCATGGATATCGTCGGCGGCACTGGTCTTGGTTTCAGACCCGAATGAAACCGAGATCTCCAGACCCTCGATGCTTTGCTTTTGCAAGTCTTCTTTGATCCGATTGATCAGTTTAGTGGCTTCTAAGGCGTCGGTTCTGGGGAAGAGCATGATAAACTCGTCGCCGCCGATCCGGGCAACGATGTCATCAGCCCGACATGCGTCGGTCAGGACTTTAGCCGTCTTGATTAGCAGTTGGTCGCCACTTGCATGGCCAAAGGAATCGTTGATCAGTTTCAGGCCATTAACATCGCTCATCACAATCGACAGCGGCCAGTTTCTGGGCTTATCCAGCCGCACCAGTTCTTCTTCATAAAAACGACGATTATAGAGGCCGGTGAGATGGTCATGAAAGCTGAGATAGGCAATTTGGTCGAGGTTTTTTCGCTTTTCAGTAAAATCCCGAAAGACTAATACTACCCCGGTCACTTGACCCTGTTCATCGATGATCGGGGCGGCGCTGTCTTCGATCACCCGTTCAACACCGTCTTTAGCAATCAGCAGGGTATGATTGGTCAACTCGATGATTTCTTTGGTCGCCAGCACCTTGGCAACCGGGTTTTCACAGCTTTCGCGGGTAAACTCATTGATAATCTGAAAGACTGCTTCGATCGGCTGTCCCAGGGCTTGATCCTGAGTCCAGCCAGTCAGTTGTTGGGCAACTTTGTTCATGATTAAGACCCGCCCTTGGGTATCGGTCGAGATAACCGCGTCACCGATCGAAAAGAGGGTCGTTTTAAAGAGTTCTTTTTCATTGTAAAGCTGGTTTTCGAAGGTCTTCTGTTGGGTGATATCCTGAAGGATGCAATGGGTCTGCTTAAAGGCGCCATCCGCATCATAACCAATCTTGCCGTCAAAGGCGATGGTCAGCCGCTGGCCGTCCTTGGTTTTCATCTCAAACTCACTGTGGATGTAGCCCTGCGATTTAAAAAGCGGAAAGCGCTTACGAAAGCCCTCGACATATTCGGGGCAGAGAAAATCGCCAAACCACTTGCCGATCACTTCCGCTTTTTGATAGCCTAAGATTTCCAGCCATTTGGGATTGACCTCAATAAAATGACCATCGATATCGAGCGACTGATAGCCCAGCGGTGCCCTGGTAAAGAGCATTTTAAATTTCTTTTCACTTTCCCTAAGTTCGGCTTCGACCCGCTGCTGCTCGCGGAGCATCCGCGCCAAACTGAAGTTGTGAAAACCCAAGTCGGAGATCATTGCGCCCAGCTTGGCATGATAGGACATCACCGCTTTAACCGTCTCGTGATCATAGCGGGGTACCCGGTCAAGGGCAGCCAGATAGGCGGCCTCATCAAAACCATAGCGACGCGCCTGCTGGCGGAAGAAGTCCAGATCGTGGTCTTCATCGGCATAGATAAACTGACCAAAATAGATATTGCCAAGCTGCTGGCCAGCGACCACAATCGGCGAAGACATATCCCACATGCCATTTTTGCAGCGGTAGGATAAGAAAGTGCCCGGTTCGGTGGCGCGCGCCAGAAGGGTATCGCTCTCGACGCAATTCCGAGCGGTTTCAGGATGGCAGCGATGAAACTTGGTGCAGATGTCTTGCCAACCGACGCTGACCAGCACCTGCCCCTTGCTGTCGACGATGGCAGCCAGCATCCCGGTGATTTGATGAAAATTCTCCAGCAACGACTGAACCGCGGCCACATCAATTATCTCGGCGAGCTCTAATTGACCGTCATCGATCGGTGCTGTCAGCGGCTGGCCGGCGGCGGCCGCGCTGGCCGTTAGCGGCGTTTGGGGGTGCTTTCCTGGTTCACCATTCATGCGATTCACTTCCTTCTTATTACCGTTAATTATTCACCCTTTTTTATACCCCTTTTAGGTTTACTCAAACAGAATTTTAATTGTAACAGGATCTTATTTTTTGAGGGAACCTTGCCTGTCCAAAAAATGAAGGCCTTTGGGCTTGCTATCGCAACACCAAAGGCCTTCATCAATGATTGTGGTTATCGTATTTGTAGTATTTAGTATTTAGTATTTAGTATTTATCATCGTCCCAATCATCTAAATTGATCCGCGGCGGAGCCGCTGCGGGGCCGGTAGCCGGGGTTAGCGGCGCTGGCCTTGCTTGTGGGTTGGCGGCTTGTTTTTTTACATTTTTGATTTTAAAGGCATCGACCATCTGTTTAAGCACTTCTGCCTGGCCAGACAATTCTTGGCTGGCGGCGGCGCTTTCTTCGGCTGTCGCCGAATTGGTTTGCACGACTGTCGAAACCTGTTCGATCCCGCTGGTGATCTGGGCAATTTCGGTGGCCTGATCATTGGAAGCGCGGGCAATGTTGCCAACCAGATCAGCCACTTTTTCGATTTCTTGTAAAATCTCAATCAGGCTGGCTTCGGTTTGATCGGCTATTTTAGCACCCACCTCGACCTTGTTAATCGATCCTTCGATCAGACCGGTGGTTTCTTTGGCAGCGGCAGCGCTGCGGCCAGCGAGGCTGCGGACTTCTTCGGCAACCACGGCAAAGCCTTTACCGTGCTGACCAGCCCGGGCTGCTTCAACGGCGGCGTTAAGGGCCAAAATATTGGTCTGGAAGGCGATATCATCGATGACCTTGATGACTTTAGAAATACTATGGGACGCTTCATTGATGTCAGCCATGGCGGCGACCATTTTTTGCATTTGTTGGTTGCCGTACTGGGCACTGCTGCGCACTTCGATCGCCCGTTGATTGGCTTGATTGGCATTGACGGCGTTTTTCTTGGTTTCGCTGGCGACCTCATCGATGGAGGCAGTCAGCTGCTCGATCGCGCTGGCCTGTTCAGTGGTTCCCTGGGAGAGCGCCTGGCCGCCATCAGAAATCTGTTGGGAACCGCTTTCGACCTGACCGGCGGCGATGTTGATCTCGGTCATGGTGGCGCTGAGATTGGCGGTGATTTGGTTTAAGGCCTTTTTAATGGCCTGGAAGTCGCCCAGGTAATCGGCGCTAATGTGCTGATCAAGGTTGCCCTGGCCGATTTCTTCGAGGATCGCAGTAATTTCTTCAACATAACGTTTGAGGAAGGAAATGGTCTGGTTCATATCCGCTTTGATAATCGCGTAGTCGCCCTGATAACTGCCGACCATGGCGGTATTCAGGTTGCCCTGAGCCAGTTGCTGCAGGGTCATCGAGGCTTCGTTAAGGGGCGCTGCCACGGCATCAAGGGTCTGGTTCAAGCCGGCGATAACCTTGGCATATTCCCCCGAAAATCCTGTCAGGTCGCTACGATGACTGAGGTTCCCGGCAATCGCGTGACTGGCCATGGCCTCGGTTTCAGCGACTAAATTGACAATATTCTGGAGCATGGCAATAATCGCGGGGCTCAATTGGTCTTTATCACCGCGGGCGCCAAGTTTTTTGAGTAATGGCAGATCGCTCATATTTCCTGCAGCAATCTTATTGGCAATCGTGACAATGCTGGCCAGCCGCTCACAGACTTCATTGATCGATCGGCCAATTTCAGCGTAAATGCCCGGATAATTGGTCTCCATCGTCTCTGAATAATCATTCAGTGCCAATTTCCCGAGGATCCGTTTGCCTTCTTCAAGGGCTCCCAGGCCGTCAATGCAGGCATTGATACTATTTTTGATGGTATTAAAATCACCCTGGTAGGTAGCCATGATGAGAGGCGGAATCTCGCCTTTGCCAATCCGCTCGATATAGTCAGCCGCGACATGCAGCGGGCCGACCACCGCATCGAGGGTATCATTAACCCCAGCGACGATTTCTTTAAAGCCGCCACTAAAACGGTCGGCATCGCCGCGGCTATCAAGCTGCCCCGCCACTGCGGCAGCCGACAGCTGCTTGGCTTCAGCAATCAGGTTGCCGATGTTTTCGATGGTTTGTTTAAGGGCCGGTGTGATTTCATCCCGGGGTCCCTGGGCTTTTATCTCGGCCGAGAGGTCGCCAACGGCAATCTGATTCAGGGTGCCGATCAAGGTCAATTGCAGGGTATCCGCAAATTGATCGAGGGCTACCGCCATTTGACCAATTTCATTGGTCGGTTTCATCTTTAGGCGCGTCCCCAAATAGCCCTGACTCATTTCCTGAATCATCTGATTGACCGCCTTAACCGGTCTGGTCACGGAATTTGAAATTCTATAAAGCACCAGCGCCAGGATCAAAAAGATCAGCAGCCCAATCCCGGCAATCAGTAGCATATTATTGGTAACGGCAGACTGCACATTTGCCATCGAGTAACCGATGGTAATCGCCCCGACCAGGTCACCATTGATGGTCAGTGGATAATTCACCTCATAGACATCGATATCCAGATCTTCATAATAGTATTGTGAGGCCGACGAAACTCCTTCCTGAGCGGCCGCCTTCATATAGACTTCATCAGAATAGTCGGTTCCGACATCGGCGATGATGCTGTCAGCAATGTCAATCACATCACGATCGACAATCGCCAGATAGACAATGTTGTCATCATTAGCAAACTTGTCAACCATTGCTTGATAGCTGCATTGTTCACTGAAGGCCTCAAGCTGAGCTGGTAAAATAGCCGTATCGGCCAAACGATTAAGGGTATTGGTATTATCTTCTAATTGAAGGACAAAACGCTGGGCGCTGCTAAAGCCGTTATTTTTCATCTCGGCAAAAAGGCTTTCTCGAATTAAAACCGATGAAATCAGCGCAATCGCGACGATCCCGACAAAAAGACAAATCAGGGGGATGATCAGGAGTTTAAATTTAATGCTGGTGATTTTCATTTTGGGGCCGCCTGTTCTGCTTGAAGCGCTTGTGTCCATTGGGGTCTCCTTTTCATAAAGCCGTTGTATTTGCTGATTGTTGCGGTGCCAATCGCCGCTTGATCTTATATCTAGTCTAGTTTAATATCGTGCACATATCTGCAATGTTTCTCATTATACTCGTAATTGTACATGTTTACAAGGTAATAATTCAACATAATATTAAAAAAATTGCAACATTCTCCATCAATCGGGTGATTTTGGTGCATGATTAAACCACCACAAAAAAGACAACCCCTGACGGAGTTGCCTGTTTTTGTTTGAAAGTTTAATGCGTTTTGGTTCAACTCATCCAAATCGACGGCTCACTCACTAGTTAGCCACAAATTCTGATCCAACAACCTGACCCTTGGGCAGGTTGAGATAAACAATCGCATAGGAGCCGTCGGGGTTAAACCAGGCGCGGCCGGTAATCGGTTTGGTGGTATCGGCTTGGGGCTGGCTCAGGCTGATTTCGATGCCGTCGCTGCCCATTACCCCCTTGACCTCGTAAAAGGGCATCCCGACGGCCATCCGGTAGGCCTGTTTATCCGTCACCGGGAAGGGATTCAGGGCGATCAATTCGGAGGCTGGACTGGTCGGAACCAGCCGTTTGGCAAAGACTAACTGTTCTTCACTGTAGTTAATCAAGACCCCGTAGCCGCTGTCCGGATCACGATAGGCGACCTGACCATCGGGTTTAACTTCGCCGGCGCTGCCGAGCAGGGCTTCGACCTCGGCACGGGGCATATCGAGGCTGACCAGCTGATAGAATTTCAGGGCTGGCAGGTTTAGGTCATTTGCCTTATTATTAGTAGTCGGAACCTTATCGGTGCGGCTTTCGGCTTGTTTGGTTTCATTTTTAGGGGCGGCACAGCTACTAAAGAGCAGGAGGCCGGCCAGCAACAAGGCGCCGAGTTGGAGCGGTCTGTTAATTTTTAATTTCATCGCGTTTTCTCTCTTTCATTTAAATTTACGTCTAAATTTTCATCAAACTTGTATTTCACTATTTGTTGATACTTCGCTATGGTTGTTTTTTACCCTTTTGATAAAATAATTATCAGAAATTTTTACAGAAACTAAAAAAGCCCGCAATCCGAGTCGTCTTGATCGCAGCTGTCGCGCCGATAATCCCAGCTGTGGCCAGCTTAGCGCAACGCAAACAGTAACCTTTCCCAATCGCGGCTATTGCACCGTCAAACTAAACAGCCCGGTAAATTTGACCGCATCGCAACGGTTTGCGGTGATGATTAAATACACCCCCCAAATGCTTATCCGATCCCGGTCGAGCGTGCCATGGCCAATTATTGTAGTGGCGTAACGGCTAAGGCCGGCACCTCCGGCTACGGCTAGGGCTACCGGCTCAAAGTAATCCAGATTGAGGTCGTCCCCAAGGGCACCTACGCCATCAGCTATAGCGATGATGGTCCGGCTTATCTGGAATTGAATTAAGCATCAAAAAAAGCAGCGCGGCAAAACACGCTGCTTTAGTCTATCAACTAACCAATCCGAAAAGGGCGAAGCGCTTTGTTGGCGTGACTCAAACAACGCTTAGCACTCACCGTGGACAACACCACCTCGACGGTTAATGAGCTGGTTTAAACGGCCGGATCAATGCTCGGGTCAATACTGCCGACGCCCACTCCGACTTGAACAAAGGGGCGTTTGGTTGGTCCCGGCGCGGGTGAACCCTTAGGCAGAATCAGCACCCGGATGCCTTCGAGTCGATAGCCAAAGCCGGCAGTACCGGCATCCTGTCCGTTTTTGGCCCAGTCCAGCCAGCCAAAGTTTTGTGCATGAACCTGATAGTAAATGTCATATTGGGTCATCTCTTTGGGCAGCATCACCCGGATCGCTTCGAGCCGATAGCCCATCCCGGAGGTGCCGCTGATCTCCTTGTCGTGTTTCCACCCCTGCCAGCCGATATTCTGGATATGGGTCTGGTAAAATATATCGAACTCTACCTTGTTACTGGCATCCCAACCAGTCATCTGGATGGCCTCTAGGCGGAGTCCCTTGCCACTGGTGCCGCTCATTTCACCATCGCTTTTTTGCTCCTGCCAGCCGATATTTTGAATATGGGTGCGGTAGTAGCATTTCAGGAGTGAGGTGGTGGGGCTACCTTTAGGTACAAAGGGGATCCCGTTGTCGTTAGCGTATTGTTCTGCATAGGAACCAGCCACGCCATAAATGGTCAGATTGGTGCAACCATCAAAGGCGGTGCTGTGGATAGAGACCACACTCGTAGGAATGTCAATACTCTTGAGTCCAACACAGTCGCGAAATGCATTGGCACCGATAGTTTTGATATGGGGTCCAAAAACCACCGAGGACAAAAAGTAGTTGCGAATAAAGGCCGACTCGTAAATATTGGCCGTCCGCCTGAGAATAATCCCAGTCAAATTAGTGTTGTCGGCAAAGGACCAGGGGCCGATATCAATGACACCATTTTTTGGAGTTGCGATGGACACGTCAATATTGCCGCCCTTGCCGCGGTAATTGATTATGATCACATCAAAAACATTCAGATCCTCAAGGATATAGTCCCCGGAGACATAGGCGTCCGAGGCTAAGGCCTCCAAATCCGCATCACTAAGGTTTTCGGCTAACATTATCGTCGGAAAGAACACGATCAGAACAGCAAGGACTGCACCAATTTTTTTCAGTTTTGTTTTCATGATTTCCTCCAATTTTCCATGAATCCGGTGAAACAAAAAGATAAAAGCTAATAATAGAATACCCTGGAAAACCAATAATAATCTCGCTTTAACTTAAAATTTTGGCGTAAAGAATGCGCTGTATTTTAGCAACCTTTTCAGGTTCCCGAACCAGATAAAAGACAGCATAGTTTTTTACTGGCAACAAACGATACTCCGCTTTAAGTGGTTTTATCAAAGGGTAAACCTGATGAGCATAGAGAAACTGATCCAGCAAGGCAATGGCCTTTTCTAAATCCGTTTAAATCAATGAGATGCTTGTCCGACAGCATCACGGCAATTTTTTTCACATCCATGACAGTCCTTCTTGCTGATACCAATTAGCATCAATTTGTATCACTAGTACAGCGCCGGGAGAATGCCAACAAAAAAACCTCCCATCACTGGAAGGTTTAAGCACTAAAAAGCAGCGCCGTCAGACGGTGCGTTGTCAGGCAGTCAGCCTGGGCAGCCGTTTCATGCTTCATGCATGCTCATGACAGCGGCCAGAGGTAGATATTCAGCCGACCGCCGGCAACATTAACCCCGCAGATCTGATAATCATCCGGGATAGTCGGAAACTCGATTAGCGGATACAGCTCGGTTTTTGTCGTCAAATTGTATTGGATTAATTTCCCCTCCTGCTTCAGAACCAGATAGCAATCCGCCCCTGCCGCCGTTTGATAGGCCCCGATGACTTCCCGGTCTGCTAAAATAATGGTGGTCAGGGAGTCGGTCCAAGTATCCGCGTCTTGGGTAATCTGATAGACCTTGCCATCCGTGGGGTCGACCGCCAATGCGATGCCATCAGCAACCCCGGCATAAACTGGATTCGCCAGTAATAAATCACCGCTAAAGGGTGTCTCCCAGGTGTTTCCGCCGCCGTATTGTTTAATGGTGCCATAACCGGCTCCGGCAAAGACGGCCCCGTCATGATCGACGGCAAAGATACGAAAGCCCTGGGGCAGTTCCGTCGCAATGGCCAGTTCATTGGCAACCGTCGGCGCCGACCAACTGCCCGTGCTGCTATCATAGCTGACCACCCGGAGATCTTTTTTGATCACCCCAATAGTGGTGGTAAAATCATCCGGTTTCAGGTAATTACCGATGTCCTCGCCCGTAATTTGATACACCACAGTAATGGGTTTTTCCGAGCCCAATTGCGGGTCGTTATAGGACGCCGTGGCCGTCACCGCAACGTTTTCGCCCTCAGTCACACCGCTGAGGGTCACCTCCGTCACCGCCGCCGTCGCCAAGCCATCATAGACCTTGGTGGTGGTCAAATTCTGGCTGGTAACGGTTAGCTGTTTGCTGGTGATCTCCCCCTGATCGGTCACCAACCTGGTCAGCGGCCGATAATTTTCCCGATCGGCACCGGTTAGCGAAACGGTGACCCAGACGGCCAGTTTATCCCCCACTGCTGGGGTCGGATAAGCTGCTGTGGTGACCGGCACAACATCATCTTGGCGATATTTATTGTCGATTGTGCCCGGATTGGTGACCGCTGCCGTCGCGGTGCCGTCGTATGCTTTGGCGGTGGTCACGGTAATCCCGCTCATGACAAGATCAATGGGGGTAATCACCCCGGCGGTGGGATAAATTTCATCCACCGGGGCGGTATAGTTTCCCAAAACAGTCTCGTCCCCGGTTAAGACATAGGTCACGGTGAGGGGCTTATTCGCTTCCGCTTTTTTGGTTGCATAGTTGGCAATCGGGGTCACGATGACATCATCCGCTCCGACGACCCCGGTAACCGTCCCGTTATCGGTCACGTTGGCATTTGTGGAGCCATCATAGCTTTTATCGGTGCTGACAACTACCCCGGCAGCCGTTAAGGGCTGAGGGGTGATTTCGCCAAACAGGGTATAAATTGGCGCCTGATAATTATCTTTGTCGCTCCCGGTCAGGACACAGCTGACCGTGATGAACTTATGGGTATCGGCCGTTTCATCGTAATAGCTGGCTGCCGTTGACAATATACTGACCTCGTCAGTGCCGACGATGCCCATAAGATGACCGATTTCGACCGCTGCCTTATTGGTTCCGTCATATACTTTTGAAATGCGATGAGTAAAGATATTAAAGCTCAGCGGTTTTGGGGCAATGATCCCGGAAGCCGCCGTATTCCCCGGCTTAA
Source organism: Bacillota bacterium (assembly GCA_018903255.1). Classification (GTDB taxonomy): domain Bacteria; phylum Bacillota; class Clostridia; order Eubacteriales; family Eubacteriaceae; genus Acetobacterium. The sequence goes on from JAHIQT010000204.1 coordinate 21,816, forward strand.
TGTAATTACCGGCATCGGCCCCAGCCAGGGTATACGTGACCTGGATGAGCTTGTCGCCGCCGGCCGTTTTACTGTCATAGTTGGCCATGGCGGTGACGGTTACCTGATCTCCGGGAGCCACTCCGGTCAGGGTACCCGCGGTCACCGCCGCCCAGGTTGTCCCGTCATAGTATTTGGCGGTGGTAATGGTGGGTGCACTGATGGACAGCTGCTTTTTGGCAGGGGAGCCAGGGCCGGGGTCAGACGGTGGTGGCACTGGCGTCACAACCGGTGGTACGGTCAGGCCGGGGGCTACCATCAGCCGTTGCGGGGCTTTTTCAAAGACCACCCCATCAACATTGACAATGGCCCCGATCACATTTCCCGGCCCTTTAATGGCGCTTTTGCCATTGATCATCAATGCCTGGACGGTGGTTCCGGCAGCGAGATTAAGGATACTGCCGGCCGCCGTCGCTCCCACGCTCAACCGACCGATGGTGGTGGCCGGGCCAGCGGTGGTGACGCTCAGCTCGGGGGCATTGACGGCAACGCTGTCAAAGGCTCCTTGTAAGATAATCGTCTCGCCGGCGGCATCCTCGGCAATCACCACCGCCAAGCCGGTGGCGTCGGTAGCCACAATCCGGACCGCCCCGCTGGCAGTTTTTTCCATCACAATGGTTTTATAAGACCCGCCGTTAATGTGAATACTGTTAACCCCGCCGCCGCGGACAAAGGTATCCCCCATAACCGTCACATTATTCAGGGTCACGGTGCCATCCCCGACCGCCTCACTGATGGTTAGCTGGCCTTCAATCACCAGATTCTGAAGTATTACGGCATCGGCGACAAGGGTGACATCACCATCAATGGTTTCATTGCCGCTGGCCGGGCCGAAGGTTCCGGCGCTGTCATAGACCACCGGCTCAGCTTTTTTAACCAGTTGGTGATAAGCCGTCTGGATCGCTTTAACTGCAGCATTGACCGTCATCTGTGACTGCTCGGCCGTCACCGCATGGCTTTCAATGGCCGTTTGCAAGGCCGTCCAGCTGGCGACGGTGTAGTCCTCCGGAGCGGTTTTTTCAATCTGCGCAAGCAGCGCGTATAGGCCGTCAGATCGGTCTTGTTTTTAACTACAGCAACCAACAGCGCTTCCAGCCCCAAAGAACTGCCGACCGTGCCCAACTGGGCGCCATCGGCCAACCACTGGCTGTCATCGGCTGGCAGATCGCCAAGATTCTGAACATGGCCGCGATATTTGACGCTGTAACCGGAAACCGCCTCGCCTGATGTATCTGTCAGAACGATTTTGACGGCTTCAATCCGTAAGCTTTGCCCGCTCGTCCCGGCATAGTCGCCATCTTGAGGCCAGTCAGTGGAATCGTTTGCATCATAGAGCCAGCCCTTATTCTGAACATGGACGTTATAACGGATCACCATGTCAGCCGGGATATCCCCAGTCAGCTTGATCGCAAAGCCCTCAATCCGCTTGCTCTGACCCTTGGTGCCAATCATCTCGGGGCTGTCCAGCCAGCTGCCATCGGACGAATAATCGCCCAAATCCTGAATATGACCCCGATAGACTACCCCGACTGGGCTGTCAACTGCAAAAGCCGTTACCGTCAAACAAAGAAACACCAGGATCATCAAGCCAACCCAGTAAAGCAATTTGATTTTCATTTCTTCTCCAATCCCCTAAGTTTTTGTTGGAAATTTCTTATCATTCTAATTCATTATCACTCTAATTCATTGTCATTTTTATGAAATCGCTGCTCTTATTTTATCACTCCATGAGACTTTTGTCGATTCTTTCAATCGCCTATTTTTAACCACAATTGTTTCGCGCCTGATCACCATCTCCTCTCCAAGTCGCCCCTTTAGTGCCGTAAAAAAGCCCAGTCAATTGATCTGAGCTTGGGGTCGTATTATTGGCTTGTCAAGATTTGACGGTCTTTGAAAAATTCATCATGGCATAAAAAACGGCATAGTTTTTTACTGCTAGCAGCCGATACTCACCATCAAGTGATTTTAGCAGCGGGTAGATCAGTTATCTAACAAGATCTGCTCTACCCTTTAATTCATAGCTTACGTGAAATACTTCTGATCTAACAACTTGATCGCTTTTTCAGGTTCGATCGGCTTTTGAAAGTAAAATCCCTGAAGAAAGTCAGATCCAAAGGCGCGCAACCGTTGGTAATCCTCTTTTGATTCAACCCCTTCGGTTACAACCTGTAACTTTAATCCATGGCATATTGAAATAATTCCTTCCATGATAGAATGGTCCTCTAAAAAAAGAAAACGGTCTTTTAAACTCTTATCGATTTTTACTTTATCGACCGGCATATAAGCTAAGTAACTCAATGATGAATAACCGGTTCCAAAATCGTCAAGCGAAATTTTAAACCCAAAATGACGCAACTCACTCAACAACGCAATGTTAAAGTCTGAATTCTCAATCAAAACACTTTCGGTGATCTCTATTTCGATAAGATTCGGTGCAATATCATATTTAGCTAGGGTATCTTTAAGATAATCGACAATTTTGCCATCATAAAGCTGTTTGGCAGAAATATTAATTGCCACTGGCTTAATCGCGCCATGATTTGCTTTCCAGTTGCGCAATTGCCGACAAACTTGATCAATGACCTGATGGCCGATTGCTATGATCAGTCCAGAATTTTCTGCGACAGCAATAAATTGCAACGGCGACAGTAGTGAATCTTCTATTCTTAAGAGTGCTTCAAACGATGAAACGTGACCGGTTCTCGAATCTATAATCGGCTGATAAAGCAACTTGAATTTATCTAATTCCAAAGCGTTTTGCAATTCTCTTTCAATTTTAACATTATAATCAAAATCAGAAATCAAGTTTTCTGTGAAGTAACAAAATCTATTTTTTCCTTGATTTTTAGCTTGATACATGGCAATATCTGACTTTATTAGCAGATCGTCAACATTACTTGAATCGAGCGGATATTTTGCAATGCCGATGCTTACAGTAATTCGATTCTTTATTTTTTCAATGTAATTATTTTCTATCAGTGCATCAAAAAGTAATGCTATATGCGCTTCGATTTTTTCATTGTCACATATCCCTGACAGATGGATCGCAAATTCATCACCACCAATGCGATACACTGTTGTATTCTTGGATAGGACTTCTGTCATGATACAACTCATGTGTTGCAGCACCTTATCACCATAATGATGGCCTTGCGTATCGTTGATATTTTTGAAATTATCAATATCTAGCAGCAGAATTGTTCCGCTCTCTTCTAACTTAATATGATGCATAATATCTTTCGTAAATTTTCTTCTGTTGAATAAATTAGTCAGGTAATCACTATCAGCCAAAAATTCGATATACTCTTTTTGCTGATGGATTTCTTTGTTTTGAGCATTAAGTTGATTAACCATAACGCCTAATTCTTCATTATTTTCTTTTAAAGCCTTCTCTGAATGACTCAAATTCACTGTAATTGCTAACAGTTTATATGCCATAAAACATGACACTAGGGCAATCAGCCAGCCGATCAAAAGAATTAAATAGAACAATACCGATTTGCCATCAAAACTACTTTTAGGAACGGCTTTTACAATCATTGTCGCATCATATAGATTAACGTGATGAAAAATTATATTGTTGTCAGAAAAAGTGTCGTCAGTTACTTTATTGGTTCAAATAACACGCTCCAATTTGCTTAGCTCATCAATTTTTGATAATTCAACATAATAATGGTCAGCAAGCTCAATCAGTCCGCTTGACTTTAACGTTTTATCTGAATCAAAAACAATCGAAACTTGGCCAAAATAATTGTTGTTTCGCTCAACAGGGATTCTTACAACAATTCCAACTCCACCCTCAACGAGATTAACTGGCGCTGTTATGATGGCCTTCTGATTAGATTTTGCATAATCAATCCAAGCCTTTTGTTCTTCATTTAAACTTAAATCCACGCCAATGATGCTCTTGTAATCATCAAATGGATAAATGTGTGTGATTTTTGTATCGGTCAAAAACGACATACTCTGAACAACATCACTAGAAGATTCATAAATCCCTTTTGCAAAATAATTAAACTCATTTTGATTAAAATCCGGATTTATTTCAATATATGCGTTTAGTCCTTTGATGGCTGCCATTCTCGATGTGATTACATTTTCTAGATTAATCTTGACATACCTAAAGGTATCTTGCGTTTCTTTGATGTGATTTTGATAGCTTCGATTATATTCAATCGCCGCTGTAAATATAAATAGAGACATCACCAATATGAAGACCATAAATGATATTACAACTCGATTCTTGGAACTCATAAAAGACACCTCTTTGCACTAAAATCAATTTCATAAATCAACACACTTTATCAAGCACGTTTTGTAACGAGGCAACAGATTGGGGTATGAATACAATAGACATATGCTATGATGACGATTTTTACGGATAATTGCAATCCCATTTCACAAATTTTAGCGGTATCTGACGCTGAAATCAGAAACCGCCTGGCCGTCGGCAGCGGTCAAGACGATCTTAACCGCTTCAATCCGTAGGCTCTCGCCCCGGATCCCGGCGTGGTCGCCGTCCCGCGGCCAGTTGCTGGTATCGTTTTTATCGCAATGCCAGCCCTTATCTTCAACCTGGACGTGATCACACAGCGCCTGACCGCCGTTTCTCCCGGAGCGTCAGCAACCCCAGCACCACCAGGGTCACCGGCCCAAGCAGATCGGGAATGATAATCAGGGCATTGCCGGGGTTGAAATTACCCAGCGCCAGCAGTTCCTGCAGGTGGATGAGCGCCGCGCCAAAAAAGAACACCACCGAAATGATGATAATCGGCGCCCAGAAGGCCCCCCGGAACTTGACCGCCAGAAACCCGCAGATGCCTATCCCCAGGGAGACATAACCGAGCTCTTTCTGAAAGCCGTTGGAGACCCAGCCAATCTGGGCGGCAATCTCCTCGCTCATCAGGACATGGCCCATAAAGCTGATCGTCATCGCAACCCCCAGAAAAAACAGCTGGTGCAGCAGCAGCGTTTCGGCCAGCAACGCTCCATTGTTGCGCCGGATCAACCAATGAATCAGACCGCTGACCAGCCCCGTTAGAAACAAACCCATAAAAATCATCATGTGCCTCCCCAAATTTATTTACGTTAATGTCATTTTACTTTTTACCCACCTGCTACACAAAACTAACAGCCGCCCAGCTGGCGACGGTGTAATTCTCGGGAGCGGCTTTTTCAATCTGCGCAGGCAGCGCCGTATCGGCTGTCAGATTGGTCTTGTTTTTAACTACAGTAACCAACAGCGCGCCTAGCCGCTGCGAACAGCCGACACTGAGGTAAATGTCTTTGATGAGCTGGATGTCCTCTCGAATTGTCTGCTAATTATGCACGAACGCGATCGCGGCGAAATCACCGATACCCCTGGTGGTGCCCGCGCTTTACCACGATTTCTTGAATTCAGCAAGATTTCAAAGCTCTATAAAAATCAATATACGGGAGTCTTAAGACATGTTATAATCAAAAAAAAGACCCTTAATTTCTTTTAAAAAAAAGCTACTAGAGACGCATCGTAGACTAATATAAAATTTAACGTGCTCCGTACGTTTTAAATCTGAGAGGGACCATCAAGCAATGAAAACAACTTTGATTGTATTCAGGAGTTTAGGACTACGCATCACTATCCTAGTATTTGCCATTTTTTTTGATGGATTCCCCGGTCTTTGCCAAAGAAGATGCCCCTAACATCATGATTATTCATTCCTATGACTTATGTTATCAGTGGACGTCTGGCCAGGATGAAGGGATCCGAACGGCAATTTTAGAAAGCTATCCCACCGCTAATATTTATACCGAGAATCTCGATTCTAAACGAATTTCCGAAGCCTATATTATGTCAACCCAAAAAGATGTTTTTGTCGATAAGTATGCAAACATCGATTTCGACTTAATGCTGGCAACCGAACAAAATAGTTTGGAAAAGCTATTTGACAACGAATATAACATGATTAATGCGATTGAACACGGCATCGAAAATGATGAGTTCTATCTGGTCTTTCAACCCATTATGACCTTAGATGGTTCGCAAATTCACAGCTTTGAAGCCTTATTAAGGTGGAATAGCAGCTGCTATGGCGCAGTTTCTCCGAGTGAGTTTATTCCGATCGCTGAAACCGGTGGACAAATATTAGAGTTAGGCGACAAAGTTATCGACATGGCCATTGATTTTATCAAAATGCTTCAAAAGAATCAACAAAAAGTCTCTACCGTATCGATCAATATTTCCGTCGTGCAGTTTTATGAAGCCGATTTTGTCAGTAACTTACTGGCCAAACTTAAACATCACCAGATAAACAATGCCATGATTCAACTAGAAATCATTGAATCATTGATGATTCATTCCTATGAAATGATTAGAAGCAAATTAGAAGAATTAAAAGCAAACAACATCACCGTTGCCTTGGATGACTTTGGCACCGGTTATTCATCCTTGTCGCATATTAGTAACTTGCCGATCGATATTGTTAAAATCGACAAACAGTTCATTGATGATATTCTCGAAGACAAAGAAGGCAAGCTAATTATCGATACGATATGTACCTTAACCAAAAGTCTGTCCTTAAAAACCATCGCCGAAGGTGTCGAAACCGTGGCGCAGCTTGACTATATTAAGAAATGTGGTTGCGACTTTATCCAAGGCTATTATTATAGCAAGCCGCTGATGGCAAATGACGCCCTCATTTTTATTAAAAACCATCAGCAACCTCAAAAAATGCTATAGAGGTTGATTAAATATTTAATGTAGGGGCAATTGTTAGTTCAATCTTGTCAATTCTTTAATTCAACTTCTATAACAACTGATGCGGCGCTTACCCTTTAAGCTTTTCTTTATTCGGCTAAGGTGTCCAGGCAATTACTCTTTCACAAGCCTTAAGTCAGAAACTTACCTTTTTGGCTATCTTCCTTGACATCTAACAAACCTTTATCCCAATTATTAGCCATCTTTGATTTTCCCTTATGAATTTTAAAACCACCCAGGCTTTACTTTCTAGCAAAACCTGGGTGGATGTACTTAACCTTAGCCTGCAGTGATCCTTTGCCACCTAAAACAAGCACCGGATCCAACAGTCATGACGCAATTATTTATTAAGCTGGTGCTGGTTAGGTATAAATTCAATTTTTAAATTCATTCCCATGCCGTGGGCCAATCGTTGTAGTGTTTTTAAAGAAGGATTGGCATTGCCGTTTTCCAATTTGCTGATATCGGCTTGAGCAATCCCTGTTTTTTCAGAAAGTTGTTTTTGGGTCAGACCGAGCTTTTTTCGGGCGTCAATCATGGCCTGGATAATGGCAAATTCCGGCTCCAAAGCATCATACTCAGCTTTAAATTCAGGATCGCCCATTTTCTCGGCTAAATAATCATTAAATCGACTCATTTTTTTTCACCTCCCTTGTTAAATAATCGGCTCGGTATTTATTTGCTTTTTCAATTTCACGTATCGGTGTTCTATTCGTTTTTTTGATAAATCCATTCGTTAGAATAATTTGTTGGTCGATAAAAAAGAAATATAAGACTCTTGAGATATCTGAACCAACCTTGGCACGCAACTCGAAAATTCCACCCTCAAGTGATTTTGAATATGGCTCTCTAAGTGATGGGCCATTAGTCTGTAAAACAGCGATAGTCCGAGTCATCTTAGCCAGCATCTTTTTATCAAGACTATTTAGAAATTCTTTAGCCGGTTCGGAACCGTCTTCTTTTTCATAAAACAGCACATCAAATTTTTCTTGCATTGATTCACCCTTTTGCAATTATAAGATATATCCTATATTCACTATATAAGATATATCTGTTTTTGTCAAGCAAGAACTCAATTTCTTATCATGTTTTCTGTAAGGATACCGAAACAAAAAGCAGCGTCTCAAACAGTCGCTGCTTTTTGTTGTTTACGCATCATTAAACCGCCTCAGTCTGATCAAATTTCTTCCCCAGATGCGATTTCTTTACAGATTGGGGTATCAATACAACAGACGAATGCTTTGATCGTTTGTTCCGACAATTCAGCAAAAGGGGTGTCTTATGAAATGGTTTAAAAAAAGTCTGATCCGGCGCATCGTCCTCGTCCTGAGTGCCTTTGTGATTGGTTCAACTTTGCTTTATGGATTATTTTCGGTTCAAATGCTTTATACTTTCTTTGCGGCAAACAGCGAGTCCGCCCTGTTAAAGGATGCCCGTTTGATTGCGACCGAAATTGACAGCACCTTTGAGAAAAATAGTGTCATCGTTGAACAGATGAAAACCAACTAGGACTTCCTTCAGGTGCTCGCCGAAATAAAATCACAATCTGAAAAACGCACCCATCCGCTCTTTTTTCGAGTCACCCAATCACTGCAGGCAATTAAAGCTTCTGATGCGAATCTCAACCTCGCCTTCGTTGCCATCGCCGCGGCCAATGACCTGATCACCTCCGATGCCGCCTTTGATTCGGCACCGGGTTATCAGATGAGCGAACGCGACTGGTTCAAAGAAACCATTGCCGCCGGCCAGACGACCATCACCAAACCCTATATCGATCTTGTCACCCAGGAACTTGTCGTCTCGATTACCACCCCAATTAGCACCGACAAGCAAACCCTCGGCGCCTTGGGTATTGATGTAAGAGTGTCCGATATTTACCAACTGATGAATTCCCATCAGATCGGAACCAACGGCCAAACCCTGCTGATCAATAAGGACGGTGGTATTTTTTATCGTCCCGAACAGGCGCCCGATGCAAAAATTACGGCCGCCAATCTCGATAGTAGTCTGAACGACTTTGGTAGTGCCATCTTTTCCGGCAACAGCGGGGTGGTCAACGTCGCTAATAGGGGCACCCCCTTTTATCTGGCCTATGTCCCCACTAAAACAAGCAACTGGATTGTCGCCACGGTCATCCCCAGATCCGAGGTGCTGGCGCCGCTCTACCAGTTTATCGGAATTAACGGGCTGCTCTTTTTATTGCTGGTGGTGATCATTGGGCTGTTTATTCGCAGCCTGACCAGTCTGATCAGTAAACCGCTGGCCACGATCGCTGCCGCGATTGACTCCTTCAGTCACGATGATACGCCGATCAATCTGCCCGCCGGATTCTATGCCCGCGCCGATGAGATTGGTGTCCTCGCCAATTGTCTCCATCAGACAAGCCGCCGGATTCTTGAGAATATTGCCGCCATTGAACACCATAACACCACCCTCAATCAGGAAATAAAGAACCGCAAGGCAATTCAGATACGGCTTGAAATGAGCCTCGCGCTCTTGGCCGGCGCCGAAGAAGGGGTCTTTATCCTTGATCAGAACTTTAGCTGTATTTACCATAATGCCGCCTGTCCGCAGATTGTCGGCCTTGCCGATGCCGACGTCGTCAATATCAACCTGCGCGAAAGCCATCTGCTGGTCGACGAAAACGTCATTGCCCAACTGGCTAGCCACGAGCGCTTTAGCGGCGAAGTTAGCCATACCCCTGGCGGTGCCAGCGCCTTGACACTATTTCTTAAAATCAGTCAGGTGATGACCGCTGAAGGCTGCTATTACATCGGCAGTGTCAGCGATTTAACGCTTAAAAAGCAAATTGAAAAGAAGCTCAATGATTTAAAATATGTGGATCCCTTAACCGGCCTCCATAACCGTCTTTTTCTTGATCAAGAGGCCACCGCTTTAATCTCCGCTGATAAAAGCCAGACCGCCAGTCATGCCCTGATTCTCATTAACATTGCTGATTTTCGCATTATCAACGAGGCCCACGGCTTCGATTTTGGCAATGCGATCATCATCGCCCTGGCCGAACGGCTTTCCAAAAGCGTCTCCGATCAGGATTTTTTGGCGCGCCTGAGCAACGATGAATTCGGGATCTTTAAAACCCAGCTCCAGTCGCCGGAACAACTCTATCTCGAGACGCTGGCCTTGTCAAAGAATCTGAGTGTTGATTTATTCATTAATAATCAAAACTTTACCATTGAAACCAATATCGGCATCAGCCTCTACCCCAGCGATGCCAGTAATTACCTGCAACTTTTTAAAACCGCCACCACAGCGCTTAACAATGTCATTGAGGATCAATTCAGTAGCTTAGCCTTTTATAACCAGCATATCAACAACCTGTCACTCCATAAATATGAAATCCAGCAGCAGCTGCGCAATGCCCTCGTCAACAATGAATTCCGGCTTTATTATCAGCCGCAGTTCGATATCCGCGACCATCGCATCGTCGGCATTGAAGCACTAATTCGCTGGTTCAGTCCGCGCGGGATGATCCCACCCGACCACTTTATTGCCATTGCCGAAGAATCCAATCTGATTCTGCCAATTGGTGAATGGGTGCTGTTAAGCGCCGGCCATTTTGGCAAACGGCTCTACGATTTGGGTCATCCCATTCCGATCGCCATCAACCTGACCAAGCTACAGTTTAAACTGCCTTATATCAACGACATTATCACCGCAATGCTCGCGCAAACCGGCCTGCCGGCTGAGCTGCTAGAGCTGGAAATCACTGAACGGACGCTGATGGATAATGAAAAAGAATGCGAAGAAGTCTTGTCCACCTTCAATAAAGCCAAGATCCCGGTTGCCATTGATGATTTTGGAACTGGTTATTCGTCGCTTTCCTACCTCAAGAAATTTACCGTTGATAAAATAAAGATTGACCGCGCCTTCATCAAAGATATTCCCGACCATGACGACGGCGCAATTGCCAAGGTGATCATCGAACTGGCCGAAAACTTCAATCTGCAGGTCATTGCCGAAGGTGTCGAAACCACCGAACAGATCGCGTTTCTCAAAAAAAACCAGTGTCACCTGGCACAGGGTTATTACTACGCCAAACCGCTGAGCGAGGAAGAACTGCTGGTCTTTTTAAAAACCGCTAAAATCGGAACGGCGGCGACCAGCCCCTTGCCCAAAATAGAATAGTTAAAGGTCACCCCCCTGATAGAACAGCGCGACAGTCTGCCGATTAAAAACCGACCCCGATTTACATATAATAGCGGGGCACTGCGGTAATTTGATGGGCTGGCAGACAAACCAGCCCATTGTTTTTTTTACAGTGGTTGAGCAATTCATGCTCAATTTTTGGGGCTTGCATTGGCTGATAAAAATAATAGCCCTGAATTTATTCGCAACCGTGCTGTTTTAGAAAATGCAGCTGCCGTTCATTCTCGACCCCTTCAGCAATGGTGCTGCAGCCGAGTTTAATCCCTAAGACAATGGTCGAAACAATAATCGCTTCGTCCTTGGCATTGTTGCCAATCCCATCAGTTCCGCACCAGTCATAAAATAATAACTGAAACAGCTAAAATAGATTGCGGCAAACCAATTCATATCGACATCCTTTCAATCCCCGACTAGCAGAAAAAGTTTAGTCCCGGTGTTGATGTTAACTGAAATATACCCGAACCGCCACCTAGTAAACAGTTTTTTACTTAATCGGTTGCCCAGATTCCACAAAATCAAGATTTCCCCATTTACACCATCCCCCGAAACGGTTATACTACACTAAGTAACACTTTCTTGTTACCGCCAGGCCAATTGGCATTGTTCCAAAGGAATATGCCCTTTAGCGCTCCTAAAACTTTATTGTATCCTGAAGGAGGATTTCTGATGTCTCTTATCACAAACATGATCCAAACATATAACCACATTTATCAAGTCGAAAAAGATTACCCGCTGGAATTCATTATCACCACCGATCTCTATGCCGAGCGGCTAAAACTGGCCAACAGCAAATGCGATCAGGCGATTGTTAAAGCCTCTAAACAAGACCTGGATGACCGTCTCAAGCTGCTGGTGATGCCGGATGACCAGGACCGCCATTTCTACCTGCTACTCCATGAAGATCTTTTTGATCAGAGCCAGCAATATGGTCAGGCGATTGCCTATGAATACACCCGGCTGATTGACTTTGCCGAGATTCAGGAAAAATACGGGGTTGCCAATTTACGGGCCGCCCATTTCCCCGATTCGGCCTGTTTTTTATTCTTGGCTGAAGTACGCGCCTGTTTCGCAGCTTTTACCTCTATTACAACCTGACCAGCGCTGAAAACAAGGCGGTTCTGACTTCTTATCTGTGTGGCACCGTCCCGGATTATGAAAACCTGCTGTCCTTTGATCTGACCACTCATATGCAGGCGCTGGCCGAATTTTATGGCCAGGCGCTGGCAATCGGTGCCTATGTCAATTTTGATGTCAGTCTACCCGACTATTTAAAACGTCATCATGTCCATGAACTACTGACGGCTGTCCATGACAATATTGGCAATATCAACATTTTTGAAAATTACGAGACGATTAATCAGGCTTATCAGGATTTTATCCTGTATAAGTCCAAAGAAACCGAGCCCCATATTCACAGCCATAACTGTAACCATATCCACCACGATTTTTAAATCTTTGGATGTTGCTGGTGGCGGCCGACAGCCGCGCTTCGGGCACTTTGGAATCTGCGAAAAGGGTTGAATTTATCCCGCCAACACAGTACAATTAACGTATACTTCTTAGGTATTGCTAAACTACCGTACCGATCAATTGTTAATCTGTTGTTCGCTGCAAGTTCGGACAGGCTATCGCCGTGTCCGCCTTGATGCGTACAACATGATGTAACAATTGTCGGTACTAACTTAGCTTTTTGACCATCTGACGATAAAAAACACCGTCACAATAACAAACCCTAAAAATCGCAACAATTCTGGAGAAAAAATTGAAAATAGCAAGACACAATAAAAACGCTGCCGGAGCAGTATTTGACATTCATGAAATCATTTCAAAAAAAAGCCTGGTGGCCTACTTTCAGCCGATTATGTCGGTCACCGGCAAAAAAACCCTCGGTCTGGAGGGGCTGATCCGGGGGATCGCTCCTGGTTTTGATCAACTGATCCAACCCAAGCAGCTTTTTGACGCCGCCGCTTTGGCGGGGCTGACCACACCGCTTGATCGCGCTTGCCGCGACGCCGTTCTAGATGGCTTTGTTGATTATCATCAGGCCAATCCTGATCTCTTGCTCTTTTTAAACCTTGATACGGCCATCATCGATGAGGTTGGCGGCTCTAATTATCTTTGTGATCAGGTTTGCCGCAGCGGTATCAGTCCCAAGAATATCGTCATCGAGATCAACGAGTCCAAGGCGCTCGATAGCGTGCGTCTTTTGGAATTTGTTGACACCTATAAAAATAAGGGCTTTCTGATTGCCCTGGACGATGTCGGCGCCGGTTTTTCCAATATGGATCGGGTTGCTGGCTTAAAACCGGACATCGTCAAAATCGACCGCTCGATTATCGCCGATATCGATCGCATTTATCACAAGCAGGAGGTCTTTAAGTCGCTGGTCAATCTGACCAATAAGATTGGCGCCCTGATTGTCGCCGAAGGGGTCGAAAGCCGCGCCGAAGCGATCCAGGTCTTAAAACTGGGCTGCCAGGTGATCCAGGGCTTCTATTTTGCCAGACCCAGCGACAGTTTTGTCCTCAAAGCCGAGCTGATTGTCAAAACCGCCGAGGTCGTCGATGCCTTCAAGGCCCTGCTGCTGCAGGAGCTTGAGGATTATAATCAAAAATGCCTAACCTACACCCAAACTGTTAATGGGATGATCAAAGCGCTGGCGGTGGTCGATCACCCCGACGAGTTTGACGGCCAACTGCACCACTGCCTGCTCCAGACCGATGCGGTCGATTGCGCCTACGTGCTCGATGAAGCCGGAATCCAATGCAGCGACACCATCGGCGCCAAAAACATCGGCGCCTGCGAAAAACTAGTCTTTCACTCCGCCAAAATGGGCGTCGATCATTCAATTAAAAACTTCTATTACAATCTAATCAAACGCCGGCAGGACACCTATATTTCTGAACCCTATGTATCGATGGCCACCGGCAGCCTCTGCATCACCTATTCGCGAGTCTTCCGGCTAGCCGCCAAAAAATACATCCTCTGCGTCGATTTCCTAGAAGCCCAGCAACCCCACCCGGTTGGCTCTTAGATGGTATAAAAAACAGCAGCGACCTTGGTACCGGTCGCTGCTGTTTTTAATGCTTAATTTTCTGTTTGAGCCTGATAATACTTGACTACTTGAGATAATTCCAACCCTACAAGGCCAACCGGTAGAGCGCTTCAATCTGGCTGACAGTGGTGGCTCGGGGATTAACCAAGATATTGCCACTTTTCATGGCGTCTGCGGCCATGGCTGGGATCTTATCAGCGGTCACACCGACCTCACTGAGGGTTTGAGGAATCCCCAATGCAGCGGTCAGACTGAGGATCTCATCGACCAAAGTCTGAGGGATAAAAGCAGCCGTATCCTGGCCTGGCTTGAGATACTGGTAAATTTTTTGATAGCGACCGGTATCGGCCAGGGCGTTATATTTAAGCACTGTTGGTAGCAAGACCGCATTGGCGACCCCATGCGGGACATCAAAGTAACCACCCAGCGGATGCGCCATCGCATGGACATTGCCCAGCCGCGCCCAGGCAAAGGCGATCCCGGCAAACATACTGCCATAAAGCATCGCTGCCGCCGCTTGGGGATTGCTGCGATCTGCGACAAAGAGGCGGATGTTTTTACCAATCAGCTCCAGCGCCTTTTCCGCCATCGCATCCGAAAAGGGTGAGGCGGCCTTGGACAGATAGGCCTCAATGTCATGGACCAGGGCGTCAATCCCACAGGCAGCAGCGATTTTTTCCGGCGCCGTCATCACCAGGCTGGGATCCAGTACCGCAAAAGCCGGGATCAGTTCATAACTAAAGACTGTCATCTTATAATTGCGGGAACGGTCGGTAATCACCGCAAAAGCCGTCACCTCCGAGCCAGTACCAGCCGTGGTGGGAATCGCAATCAGCGGAATAATCGCGCCTGGAACCAGGTGGGCGCCCTCATAATCAGTAATCGTGCCACCAAACTTAGCCAGCACCCCGACCGCCTTGGCAACATCCATCGGCGAACCACCACCCAAAGCAATCAGACAATCCGCCCCGCTGGCAGTAAAAGCCGCCGTCGCCAATTCAACCGTTTCCACCGAGGGATTAGCCTCAACCTCGACAAAGCTATCAAAAGCAAGCCCCGCCCGGCCTAAGCTATCGGTAATCTTAGCAACCATCCCCAGCTTCTCCAGCAGCGGATCCGAAATCACCATCACTTTCTTAAGCCCCTGCTTAACCAGCAGCTCCGGCAATTTCTCAATACTATCCGCCCCACAAATAATCTCCTGTGGTATCTTAAAACTAAAACTATTCATCACTATTCCTTTCAAACTATCAAACTGTCATTTCTAAAAATAAAGGGCTCTAACCCTTTAACTTATGCGATAATCCACCAACTTAGTACCGACAATTATTACATCATGTTGTACGCATCGGGGCGAACAGGTTGATAAACCTGTCCGCTCCCGCAGCGAACAACAGATTAATAATTGGTCGGTACGATAGCCGGGCACCAACCCCGCACGGTAGCCCGTGCGGTTATTCTACGACGCTGCCAACACGGCCGGCAAAGACCGGATTTTCATCGACATCGATGTACTCGACATCGGTATGGGCGCCAGAATCGGCCCCGTACTTGAACTTGCAGTAGCCATAGAAGATTGCTCCCAGGAGTGCCCAGCCGCCGGCCATGATCCATTCTTCAAAGATCAGCGCGGTTGAGGCAAAGGGCAGTGGAATCACATATAAGAGTGTCATTAAGCCAGACAGTAAAACCGCCATGATCCCCACAAAAGTGCCATATTTAACCTGATAGGGTCTTTTCATATCGGGCGCTTTTTTTCTTAAAATCAGGAAGGACAAGGACACCATCGCATAGGCCAGACAGACCCCAAAGCTCCCAGCATCAACAATCCATACCAGCATCCGGCGACCAAAGAAGGGCGCAATCATCGACAAGATCCCAATCAGGGCAATCGCGTAGACCGGGGTTTTGTATTTCGGGTGCAGCTTGGCAAATACCTTTGGAATCATGTTAGATTCCGCCATCGAGAACATCGCCCGGCTGCCGCCAATTAAGAAGGAATTCCAGCTAGTAATAATCCCGGCCATCCCGCCAACAATTAATACCTTGGTCAATATATCGCTTTTAAAGGCTAGACCCATGGCATCGGCTGTTACCAGCGTTGAATCAGCCATGGCACTTAAGGGCATCACATAGGCTACCGCCAGAATGATCAGGGCATAAAAGGCCACTGCCATGACAATCGAGAGAATCATAATCGAACCGATTTTCTTAAAGCCAGCGTTGATTTCTTCAGCCGCCTGGGGAATGACATCAAAACCGACAAATAGAAAGGGTGTCATTACCGCAACAGTCAGTACCCCGCCGAGGGTGGTGGTGCCCAAGTCAATATTGCCGGCAAACATGTTTGTGGAAATATTGGCTGGGTCGCCATTAACGACCGATCCGGCAATTAGCAGGATTCCGGCACCGGCAATCAAGGCCGTGAAAATGGTTTGAACCTTGGCGGCGGTTTTAGCGCCCAGAATATTAATGACCGTAATAATGATCGCGGTGACCACCCCGACCGCTACCCAAGATGCATAAATATCATAGCCAGCGACGCTGTACATGTAACCCTGCAAGAAGTTGGGGCTTAAATATTGGATGACCGTCGGAAAAGCGACGGCTTCAAAGGCCACCACGCTAACATAACCGAGGATAATCGCCCAGGTACAGATAAAGGAACCGGTCGACCCCATCGCCTTATAACTAAAGACATGCTCGCCACCACATTGCGGCATTGCAGCGGTTAGTTCGGCATAGGTCAGGCCGACAAAGAGCACCATAATCCCCCCGATAATAAAGGCCAGCGCCGCGCCCAGGGCACCAGCAGTTTCAATCCAGATGCCGGTGTTAACCACCCAGCCCCAACCAATCATGGCGCCAAAGGCTAATACAAAAATATCCTTGGTACTTAAGACCTTGTCAAATTTTGATTTGTTTGTTTTTCCACTCATTTTTCTTTTGTATGATCCACATTTCGGATCATACCCTCCTTTCGTTTTTGGATTTGTTAGAATAATTGGAGAGTTACGTGAGCTGTCAGTTAAAACTATCGGTTGTCCCCTTACTACCGTACCGACCAATTGTTAATCTGTTGTTCGCTGCGGAATCGGACAGGTTTATCAACCTGTTCGCTCCGATGCGTACAACATGATGTAACAATTGTCGGTACTGCTTTTGTTCTAAAATAGCGTTTTGATCATTCGTTTGCTCACGTTTGCCCTTGCCAATAAAAAAACGGGGTTCTCACAAGCCTGCTGCTGTCGGTCTGATTGATCAGACCGGCAGCCATTTAGCTGTAAAAACCCCATTGTTTATGATGTGCTATTTAATTGATATGACGATCTTTAACCACATACGCTAATGTAACGCGCTTAGTTAATCAGTTCTTTAACGGTTGCTTCGATGATCCCGTAGGCCTTGTCGCAGTCTGCTTTGGAGACGATCAGTGGTGGAATCATCCGGATGATGTTGCTGCCAATGGCGGTGATCAGCAGTTTTTTCTCCAGCACCCCGTGCTTGATATCAACGCCTGAGATCCCCTCTTCAAATTCTACCCCAATTAACAGCCCCTGTCCGCGGACTTCCTTGACCTTGGGCAGGGCTTTTAATTGTTCCAAAAAATAGGCACCGATTTCGCGGGCATTGCCGGCCAGGTCTCGGTCGAGCAGCTCATTGATCTGCGCTAATGAGGCGGCGGTCGAGACCGGATGGCCGCCGTAGGTGGTGCCGTGGGAACCCATCGTAAAGGCTTTGGCGACTTCAGCGGTGGCACAGATGGCGCCGATTGGCATCCCGCCGCCCATGGCCTTGGCCATTGAGACGATATCCGGTTTAATGCCGTAATGCATATAAGACATAATCGCCCCGGTGCGGCACCAGCCGGTTTGCACCTCATCGAGTAATAGGAGCAAGCCTTTTTCATCACAGAGGGCTCGAAGTCCTGCCATAAACGCCATTGTAGCTGGATGGACTCCCCCTTCCCCCTGCACTGGTTCAATCAGGATTGCGATGGTGTTGTCATTAACAGCGTCTTTAAAGGACTGCAGGTCATTGAAATCGGCGTAGGAAAAACCCGGTGTCATCTCGCCAAAGCCGATCTGACAAGCATTGTGGGGCTGGCCGGTGGCACTGAGGGCACCCATGGTGCGGCCATGAAAGGACATCCGCGCGGTGACAATATTGTAACGCTGTGGCCCGTAGGTTTCGACCCCATATTTACGGGCCATTTTAATCATCGCTTCATTGGATTCTGCCCCGGAGTTCTGGAAAAAGATCTTGTCCATACCAATGCTGGTACAGATCTTTTCAGCGAGTAGTACCTGGGGGATGGTGTAAGGATAGTTGAAGGTGTGAATCACATCAGCAACCTGATCCTGAACCGCGGCGACCACCTTTTCATTGCAGTTGCCGGTGCTGTTAACGGCGATCCCGGCATAAAAATCCAGGTAGGCCTCGCCATTTTCATCATAAATATACATATCCTTGGCTGTTTCGGCGATAAAATCAAACCGCTCGTAAGTTTCAATCATATAGGTGTCAACTTTTTGCTTTAATTCTTCTTTGGTCAGTCCGGTGTCTTTTAGTTTCATTGCAAATTTCCTTTCCCTTTTAGTTCATGCGTGGTGTGCTTATTTTTAGACGAACCTCATCGTTGGTCTAAAAATAAATCTCTGAAATAAATGTCAGAAAACAAAAAAAAACGCCGGAACATGAACCATCATGTTTCGAACGCCTTCGTTCTATCGAGTAATAAGTACACTATAACACGTGTGCACTATGTTGTCAACACGCAGGTTAATATTTTATGAAATTTATCTAAAAACCCATTATCTAGATGTTTAGAACATTAAAAGACAATAGCTTGTGCATTATACTGAACTTTTTCAGGCACTACTGTTGTCGCTACATAGCCAGGCCAAGCCGTGCGATTATTGCTTAAAGACAAACAGGATAATAAACTTTAGTTGTTCGCTGCCCTTATTCCAATAGGTATGGGTAACGGCGGTGCCAAAACTGATCGCATCTTCTTTTTTTACCTGGTACAAGGCATTGTCGATCTCAAGGGTCAGTTCCCCGGCGTGAACAACAATGTACTCGTTGGTTCCTTGCCCGTGGGCGCCGCTGACATAAGAGGCTCCGGGTTCAATTCTAACCGCATAGATTTCAAACAGCCGGTTTTTTTCGTAGGGAAAATAGGTGTAGACCGCATACTGACCAGCCACCTCTTTGGTCGGGATCAGTTTTTCGCGGTTGACGGCATAGACAGCAACCCCCGGTGTCCGGGTCAGATCGGCCAGATCAACCCGCAGCCCACTGACAATCTTGCCCAGGGTACCAATGGTTGGATTAGCCTCGCCCCGTTCAATCTGACCCAGCATACTTTTGCTGACGCCGGTCTGCTCTGCCACCGCATCCATACTCATGCCTTTTTCGCGGCGGATCGCTTTTAAATTAATTGAGATATTTTTATTTAAGTAATCCATCATCTTCGCCTCACATCTTTCTCTAAGGCTTAGTTTAACTTAACCACCAGCTAAAATCAACGACTAGCCAAAAATCTTTGG
>JAHIQT010000205.1 GCA_018903255.1 Bacillota bacterium
AACTAGCTCGAATCGGGGAAAAATTGAAAAACAACAACAAAATATTCAGCGCTTGGAATGGAAACAAGAGTCATATCGAAATATAACAAAGGCTTTAAAAGAATTTCAGAGCAAGTATTTGGATGTTTTATCTGCCACCAATTTCAGAAGTGCTTCGCTTTACAATACCATTAAAGCATCGACAACTTCGTCTAAACTGGCGGTTTCAGCCACTAGTGGGGCAGCAGCAGGTACCATAAAAATTGCGAATGTCCAGCAATTGGCAACTAGCCAGTCCATCAGCAGTATGTCGGGCGTTTCAAAGCCACTAACAGGAGAAACAGATGCCAATGTTCCGGGTTTGTTAACCGATATTTCTGGCGGAAGTAAGTCCTTTTTATTAAAACTAGATGGCAAGGTGCGTACCGTTACACTTGATGAAGCCTTTGCTGCGGCAGCAGCTGGACCTGATGGATTTGAAAAAGCCATGCAAGATAAAATTGATAGCATCTTTGGGAAAAAGTCGGATGACAGCTCAATTGTCGAGGTTTCATTAACTGATGGAAAGCTTGGATTTTCATCCAGCGGTTCGCAATTGACAGTAAATGCCCTTAATGGAGATAACGAAACACTGGCAAAGCTAGGCTTTACCGAAGGACAAACTGATCGTCTTACGACCACCAAAAGTTTAGCAGATCTGAGATCTTCTTTAGGAGTTGCCTTAACTGGCGATGACTTCAATTTTTCGATTAACGGAACAAACTTTTCGTTTAAAAGTACAGACACTCTTGCATCGGTAATGAGCAAGGTAAATTCCAGTGAAGCTGGGGTTACTATGGCCTATTCTTCAATCAGTGATAAATTTTCGCTGACAGCCAAAGAAACCGGTACTGGTGAAAATATTGTTATCGCACAAGCTGAAGGTAGTGGTAACCTGATGGAATCCCTGGGACTTAGGGGAACAGGATCGCATACAGAATATGGACAGAATGCTGAACTGGAAATCAATGGAATCGCAGTAGTTAGATCTTCTAATAATATTGAAGTTAACGGCGTTAAGATAGAGCTAAAAGAAAAAACAGCAATTGGTGAAGAACTGGTCATTAACATGAGCACCGATACCACCAATCTGAAAGAAAACATCAAGAACTTTGTTACGGACTATAACAATTTGCTCGATATGATGAATGGTCTGATCAAAGAAAAGGCGGATAAAGCCTTCGCACCATTAACTGAAACCCAAAAAGGTGAAATGAGTGAAAAGGAAATTGAAAACTGGGAAAAGAAAGCAAAATCCGGTTTATTACAAAACGACAATGCCGTGAGAACCATTACCGCAAAAATGCAATCAATGATTTACGGTTCGGCTGTCAAAGGTGGAATCAGCCTTTTCAATATGGGAATCACGACATCGGGTTATACTGAAAACGGCAAGCTCAAAATCGACGAGGAAAAATTACAGACCGCCCTGGAAACGCGCGGCGATGAAATAAAAGACTTGTTTACAACAGAAAACACCGGGTTGGCCAATCAACTCAATTCAATTATTGACAGTGCAGCTAAAACGAGTGGTGCAAAGGGAAGTCGTGGGTCACTCATTGAGTTGGCTGGGTATGGTGCAACCCTTTCAGACACTGAAAACAGGATTACGGAAACGATAACCCGGACAAATAAAGATATTGCAAAATTGAAAGAAATGTTAAAAAAACAGGAAACACATTATTGGAGTAAGTTCTCAGCTCTGGAAACTGCGCTTCAGCGGTTAAACGTCCAAGGCTCGATGATCGCATCATTTGGCTCAGATTCTTAATCTTAGAAAGGAGGAATTGTAATGCAACATGCTAATGCTTATCAGGAATCAAAGCGATATGCGATCGAATCCTTATCAAAAGGAGAGGTCGTTGTCAAGCTCTTTGAGGAAGCAGAAAAACAAGTGAAAATGGGCATAATCTTAATTGAAAAGGATAGTTTTGCTAAGGCATACAATTGTATTGCAAAAGCTCAAAAGATTATCACCTCTTTGAATCTTTCTTTGGATATGCAGTATCCCATTTCTATGGAATTAAATCAGATGTACAGTTTTATTTTTGATAAATTAGGTGAAGCTAACGCCAGTCGCGATATCCAATTATTACAAAGTATCATGGCTTTGATTGTAGATCTGAAAGATTCGTTCAAGGAAGCAGAAAAAATGAGCAACCCTTTAAAATCCCGGTGACTGTCAAATGAATGATGGTTCTCATGAGTTATGTCAGGAAAAAATTCTTATTTTGAAAGAATATGTTACAAAGGGTGAAGAAATTCTCAGCAGCATAGAGGACTGGGAAAGTTTGGCTCTAATCCTCGAAGAACGGGATCAGCTCATTCAGCGGCTGCAGAATATGGAAGAACATTTTACCGGATTGAAGCGAAACCAAGTCTGTACCAGTCAAGAAAAACAGCAAATTGATAATCTGGTCAAACTTATTCAAGATATGGATCAAAGCTGTATTCATCTCATTCAGGCTGAACAACAGAAGACCTTGCAGGATTTGAAAAAAAATCAGCAAAACCAGAAAGTAGCTGATTATGAAATTAGCTTAACCCCAAGCCATGGAACTTTCCTCGATGCAAAGAAATAAATTAAAGAAATAAATCAAAAGAATAAATTAAAATAACCTAAAAAAAGCAACCGTGGTTGCTTTTTTTTGCGTGACACCCTATAATGAAATTAGTGAGAATAACATCATATAATGTTGCTTTTGTTCGCGTTGCTGTTTTAATAATAAGCAAACCGATAGATAGCTTTAATAAACGGCTAACTTAACTTCAACTTAGGCAGAAAAGAAATCTGTTTGTTGTTTTTTAAAAAATATGGTATTATGTTAATATGACTAAGTATTGTGATTTTTTTGTATGCAAATGTTGTGTATGAATGATTAAAAGAATATATTAATTTAACAAAAGTATGCAATAATAAAAATTATAGAAGGCGCTGGCAGTTCAGGTCAGCCTATAAATAAGGAGGATACAATGATCGGCGATTCAATAACCTCAGCCCTATATCAGAAGGCTCTCGATGGTACCTGGCAAAAACAAAAGGCAACCAGCAATAATATTGCCAATGCTGAAACACCGGGATATAAAGCCATCAAAGTCAATTTTGAAAATTCATTGAAAGCAGAAATCAACAAGCTGCAAACAACTGCAAATGCCAGTAAAAATGGCTTTCTTGACAAAATGGAAAGCATTCAAACGATCGATAATTCAAATATCAATGTTTATCAGGGGGCGACGTCTAATCGTTTGGATCGTAACAACGTCGATATGGAGTCTGAAAACATTGACATGACCAAGTCGGTATTGCAATATAATTCGCTTGTTCGTGGCGTTAGTGACTCCTACTCCAGATTAAAATATGCGATTAATGGAGGCAGATAATGAGTTATTTAAGTTCTTTAAATATTTCGGGGTCAGGCATGACTGCGCAAAAATATCGTTTGGATATCGTGGCTCAAAATATTGCCAATGCTCAGGTCACGCGAACCGAAGAAGGCGAGCCTTATCGTCGCAAAATGACGGTCTTGCGTAGCGTCAATACGGGAACCTTTATGGATGCGCTTAAAACAGCAACCGGTGTCGTTCAAAAAGCCGGAGTTCAGGTTCAAGCCATCATCGAAGATGAATCGGCCTTGGTTCCGGTTTATGATCCCACCCACCCCGATGCCAACGCTGAGGGTTATGTGTTGTACCCCAATGTCAATACTGCCCAGGAAATGACCGACGCAATGGGTGCCAGCCGTGCCTATGAAGCAAATGTAACAGCGTTTAATGCGACAAAATCGCTAGTTCTAAAGGCCCTCGAAATCGGCCGATAAAAGGAGAAAAGAATGTTTATCTTACCCATGAATTCAATTATCAGCGGAGCCAGTATTGGCACTGTTGGGGGAAATGCGGCTAATGCTGGGGCGGCTGTCGATACTGGCCTTGCCGGAGATTTTAAAGC
The DNA here is from genome assembly GCA_018903255.1 of Bacillota bacterium. Classification (GTDB taxonomy): domain Bacteria; phylum Bacillota; class Clostridia; order Eubacteriales; family Eubacteriaceae; genus Acetobacterium. The sequence continues at coordinate 3,965 of JAHIQT010000205.1, forward strand.
GATCCTCCAGGACACCATTAATAATGTTGAAGAAACTGAAGCGATCACCAAGGTCGATGCCTATAATCTGTCAATTGGTAATATGGATGATATGCACACCATGATGATCAATACAGCTAAAGCTGATGTCGCCCTGCAAACCATGGTTCAGCTCCGCAATAAGGTCTTGGAGTCTTATCAGGCTGTTATGAATACCGGCCTATAAGTTTGGTCATATCAAAACATTACTTTAAACCAGGAGAGGGTACCGGTCATAGATTTTATTTCAAGGATCGGTATTCCTTATTTGAATGTACCGGTTTAGGAAGAAACGTTGACAGTAAATACATTGGATGGATGAGAATAGACGATGAATGAGAAAATTAAGGCTTTTTTAGAAAAAATCAAAAACTTCTGGACGGGAACCTCCAAAAAAGCCAAGATGCTGATGATTGGTGGGGTAGCGCTGGTCTTGTTGACATCCATCGGGCTGACTATTTTTTTGAATAATAAGGAGTATGTGCCGCTTTTTGTTGGTTTGACTCAAGCAGAAACCACTGAAATTATGGCCGCCCTGACAGAAATGGAGACCGATGTCAGGCTTGACGCCGGTGGGAATATTATGGTTCCCTCTGGCGATGAGGCCAAGGTGCGGATGCAACTGGCGACCGCGGGCTACCCAAAAAATGGTTTGAGCTACTATGTTATTCAAGAAAACAACAGCATGCTTGCGACCGACTACGAACGTAAGCAATATGAAAATATGCAGCTGCAGGAGCGTCTTGGTGCCAGTATAAAAACGATCAATGGTGTAAAAGACGCCATTGTTACTATTTCAGTACCGACAGAAAATGTCTTTTATCTTCAGGAAACTGAAAGCACCACCGCATCCGTTATTATTCATCTTGAACCAGGGGCGACATTAACACGCCAACAGGTTATGGGAATCCAGAATCTGGTGGTTAAGTCGGTGGCAGGACTGACGGCTGACAATATCGCACTTACCGATGGTAATGGAAATGATTTAATCAATAATCTGGCTGCCGAAAATGGTGGCGAGGCTAAGCTGAAACTGACCAAGGCGATAGAAAATGCCTTAACTCAAAAAGTGAACAACGTTTTAGACGGACCCTACGATCCGACTCAATACAAGGTAGCGGTAACAGCTACCCTTAATACAGATGCCGTAAAACAAGAATCAACCCTATATATTCCCTCTGAAGATGGCGAAAATTCGGGAGTTATCAATCAGGATTCTTCCAGCCTGGTTATCAATAATGCCGATGGCATCGCCGGCGGCATTGCCGGGGTAACCGGCAATACCGATATTACTACCTATGCAGAAGGACTACTCGAAAACGAGGGGATCATTACCGGGATTCAGGAAAACACAAACTATTCTGTTAGCCAGGAAATTACCCAGACCGAAAAACTGGATCCGGCGATCGAAACGGTCTCGATCGGGATTGCTATTGATGATCCGGCGATGACCCCGGTGGCGCGGGAAAACCTGATTCAGCTGGTCGCCTTTGCAGCCGGTGTCCCACCACAAAGCGTTACCGTACGTAACTTTGAGTTTGCTCAATTGGAAGAAGAGCTGGATGAACCGCTGTTAACACCGCAACAGTTACTGGTATTTGGCGGTATCGGCGCCGGTGTGCTACTATTACTGTTGTTACTGCTATTTATTCTTACCAGAGGTAAAAAGAAGAAAGCTGATGGTAAAGCTAAGAAGGGCAAACGCGGGAAAAAAGGCATCGACGAAGCCTTTGCCTCTGATGAAGATTCTGAAACAGATGATTTATTTGGAGCGCTGGCAGCTGATCGATTAAATCCGATTGAACCAATTCATCCTCTTAAGGATGATAAAAAAGAAAAAATCAAAGAGTTTGCCTCTACAAATCCGGAAATTGCGGCGCAGTTATTTAAATCGTGGCTAAAAAATGAAAGTGAATAGATCAGAATTTTTGAAGGAAGTTGACTAATATGGACGTTACCTTAACACCACGACAAAAAGCAGCCCAGGTGGTTATTTCACTGGGTGCAGATATTGCTTCCAATATATATAAACACTTACAAGAAGAAGAAATAGAAATCTTGACCTATGAGATCACCCGCCAGGACAGTGTTCCTCCAGAGGTGGCAGACCAGGTTATCGATGAATTCTACGGTCTTTGTGTGGCTCAAAAGGTATACATTGAAGGCGGAGTTAACTATGCCCGAAATGTGCTGGAAAAGGCTTTTGGAGTGCAACAGGGCAGTGCCCTGCTGGAGCGGGTAACAAAAACGCTTAGGACAAAGGCCTTTGAGTTTATTCGCAAAGCCGATTACAAAAACCTGATGAATATGATCATGAATGAACACCCTCAGACCATTGCCCTGGTTTTGTCCTATGCCAGGGCTGATCAGGCCTCAGCCATTATTTCGGAATTACCCAAGAGTATTCGGGTCGAAGTTGTCGAGCGGATTGCCAGGATGGATCGAACCTCTCCGGAAATTATCAGA
>JAHIQT010000206.1 GCA_018903255.1 Bacillota bacterium
GCAGCGATCCGGGTGGTTTCAACACCGATACGGACATCTTCTTCATTGGGCAGACCCAGATGTTCAGCCGGGGTCAGGTAACAAAGGAAGTCAGCCCCATGCATGCCGGCAAAGGCACCGCCGATAGCACCCGTAATATTGTCATAACCGGGAGCTATATCGGTAGCCAGGAAGCCTAAAATATAGTAGGGTACATCGTAACAAAGTCGTTTTTGCAGTAGCATCGCAGTGGGGATATGGTTTAGTGGCACATGGCCGGGACCTTCCACCATCACCTGTACCCCGGCAGCCAGGGCTCGCTTGGTCAGCTCACCAGCCACCATTAAGCCCCGCAAGTGGGCCTGATCCAGAGAATCAGCATTGGCACCGGGTCGGATGGCGTCGCCGATGCTAAGCACGGTATCGGTCGCTTTGAGAATCTCCAGCAGCCGGTCAAATTCGGCGTAGAGGGGATTTTCTTTATCATTATGGAACATCCAGCCGGTTAATAAGGATCCACCGCGGCTGCAAATATCGGCAACACGTCCGGTTTTTTTTAATATTTTAAGAAGATCCATATTCAGAGCCGAATGAACCGCCATAAAGTCCATACCAGCCTGACATTGTTTTTCGATCACCTCAAACAGGTCATCAGAGGTCATATTGACCATCAGGCCCCGTTTATCAGCGGCTTCTTTGGCGGCCTGATAAACCGGCACACAGCCAGCCGCGATATTGGAATTAGTTAGACTTAAGGTTCGCATGGTATCGATATCGGCACCCATACTTAAGTCCATAAAACCGTGGGCACCAGCTGCTTCAATAATTTTTAGTTTTTTAACTTCCATGTCCATATCATCGCGATCGCCGGAGGTACCCATCAGGCCATTGACTTTGATATCCAGTCCGCCGCCGATGCCACAGATCTTAGAACGGTTGCGTAGTTTATTTTTAGGAATGACGATCCGGCCGGCAGCTACTCCGGCTCTGATAAATTCGGGAGTGCAGCCTTCGGCAAGTGCCACCATTTCCATTTCTTCGGTAATTTTACCCTGACGGGCTTTTAACATTTGAGTCATGACTAGTTCCTCGCTTCCTGGTTTTCGTCTCGTAAATACTTGCCGACAATTTTCATGGCACAGAAGTCACCGCACATGCTGCACTCGGATTCGAAGTCGGTGCTGCGATCCTTCCAGACTTTGGTAGCGGTTTCGGTATCGATAGCCAGTTCCATCTGCCGGCCCCAATTCAGTTCCCGGCGGGCATGGGACATTTCCAGATCCCAGGCAATGGCAGCCGGATGCCCTTTGCCGACATCGCCAGCATGGGCGGCAATGCGGCTAGCCATCACACCCAGATAGACATCTTCAGCAGTTGGCATGCCGATGTGTTCGGCCGGAGTGACGTAGCAGAGGAAGTCGGCACCGTAATAGGCGGCGATCGCTCCGCCGATGGCACCAGTGACGTGATCCATGCCAGCACCGGAATCGGTGGGCAGACAGCCAAAGACAAAGTAGGGTGCTCCGCCGCATAATTGTTTTTGTAACTTTACAGTGGTCTGAATCTGATCCAGGGGCACATGGCCTGGTCCTTTGACCATCACCTGAACCCCGGCCGCGCGAGCTTTTTTGACCAGGCCACCGAGGATCACCAATTCGTGAACCTGGGCGCCATCCAGGGAATCGGCGATACAGCCGGGGCGCATGCCGTCGGCAAAGCTCAGCACGACATCGTATTTTTTACAGATTTCCAGGACCCGGCTATATTGGGTGAAGAAGGGATTCTCACAGTGGTTGTGAACCATCCAGCCAATCAGATGGGAACCCCCATAACTAACCAGTGGATCAATCCGGCCTTCTTCTTTGGCGCGGTTGATCACGTCCATGGTGGTGCCGCAGTGCAGGGCTAAAAAGCTGACGCCTTCGGAGGCATGCTTTTCGATCATCGCGAACATGTCATCCGCGGTCATATCTAAAGCACTGCCATATTTTTCCTGAGCCAGAGCCAGGGTCTGATAAAGGGGTAGGGTACCGACTGGTCGATCCACCGTGGATAGAACTTTTTCTCGCATTTCGTCAATCGGGCCCCGGACACTTAAGTCCATCAGCGTATCTGCCTCGGCCTTGATAGCCTGGTCGATTTTAGCCATTTCGCCATCGATCGTGTCATCTATTTCATACATGCCGACGCTGGCTGAGACCTTGGTAAACAGACCTTTGCCAACCGCCACCGGGTTGATATTTGGCCGGGAACTCTTTAGAATGACGATTTCACCAGCGGCCATCCCCTGGCGAATCAGCTCGGGATCGACCCCTTCTTTTTGTGCCACATAAATCATTTCTGCGGTAATTTCACCAGCTTGTGCTTTTTCCAGAATTGTCATCGTTTCCTCCTGAATTTTTAAATAATTGCTTGTTCGTTTCAGTCTTTCAAAAACTGACTGAGTACCGACAATTAATAATTGGTCGGTAGGGTGGTCAATGAGATACCTGATGGGTTGAGGCCACCAAAAAACTGAAACTTTGGCAAATAAAAAAGTCCACAGCTGCTATTTTTTACAATAACAGCCATGAACTTTACCTTCGTTCATTCAGGATCGAATCATAGGCAGGTCTCCTGACTCGGGGTTTTAACGCTTGGCCACACCTTCCCATTAAAAAAACAGTGGTTCTTGTGGTTTGCTCCGCCCTTACAGTGATGGGTTCGTTCAGGACTCTCACCTGATTCCCTATTCTCCTTATTACTAAGGCACCATATGTTCGCTTTTCTATTTACTTGCCTTTGATTATACACAGATAAAAATAAATAGGCAAGAAAAAAATAAAAAAAGTCGATTATACAACTCGCGATAAAAAAATCAATAAACTATGTTATAATAAAATCAAGTGAATGAGGGAGGTGAGCGGATGAATATTATTTTGGTCTGGTTGGTCTTGTTTGTCGTTTTTCTGCTGGTTGAATTGGTTACCGCTGGTGCGCTGGTGTCGATCTGGTTTTGTGTCGGTTCTCTGGTGGCAATGGCTACCGCGTATTTGGGCGCCCCATTCTGGGTGCAGATGACGCTTTTTTTAGTGGTTTCGGTTGGTTTGTTATTGGGAACAAAACCATTCTTAAAAAAACACTTGGATCCCAAAACGATCACAACCAATGCTGATCGCATTCTGAAAAAGCGGGGAATTGTTGAGGAAGAAATCAACAATCTCAAGGGATCAGGTGCTATTAAAGTCGACGGAAAATCCTGGACAGCCCGAAATATCAAGGGTGAAGTGATTATTCCGGTCGGTGCTGAAGTCGAAGTTGTGGCAATTGAAGGGGTTAAAGCCATGGTTAAGATGGTCGAACAGGACTCAAATCAAATAGAAAACAGGAGGAGTTAAGATGTTTGGATTTATTTTATTGTTGATATTATTCGTTATTTTTGTTGTGGTAATTGTTGTGAACGCAAAAATTGTTCCCCAGGCCAATGCCTATGTGGTAGAACGGCTGGGTGCCTACCATACCACCTGGGAAACCGGCTTTCATATCGCGATTCCAATTATTGACCGGATTTCGAAGAGAGTCAGTTTAAAAGAACGGGTAGCGGATTTCCCACCCCAACCGGTCATTACCAAGGACAACGTTACGATGCAGATTGATACGGTTATTTATTTACAGGTCACCGATCCAAAATTCTATATGTATGGGGTAGACAATCCCATGAAAGCCATCGAAAATCTCACCGCCACCACCCTGCGTAACATCATTGGTGATATGGAGCTGGATGCGACACTGACATCCCGTGATGTCATCAATACTAAAATGCGGGTAATTCTCGATGAAGCCACCGATCCCTGGGGGATTAAAATCAACCGGGTTGAACTTAAAAATATCATGCCACCAGAAGCGATTCAGAATGCGATGGAACGGCAGATGAAGGCAGAGCGGGAACGTCGGGAAAAAATCCTCCAGGCCGAAGGCGAAAAAGCCAGTGCTATTTTAGTGGCTGAAGGGGAAAAATCAGCAGCGATTTTACAAGCTGAAGGTTTAAAAGCGGCTGCCATCCTTAGTGCCGAAGCTGATCGAGAAGCTCAGATCAGACGAGCAGAAGGTGAAGCGGAAGCGATTGTCAAGGTTCAGGAAGCGGTTGCTAATGGGGTCAAGATGTTAAATGATGCCGATCCGATTCAGTCGGTCATTGCCCTTAAGAGTTTATCGACCTTTGAAAAGGTGGCTGATGGCAAGGCTACCAAGATTATTATTCCTTCTGAGATTCAGGGATTGGCCGGACTGGCGACATCGCTTAGTGAAATTATGAAGGATCAGTCTAAAATCAGTCAATAAAGCAATTTAATTAACGATCATGAATGGGCAATTGGAAAACGCAAGCCGTTTTCCAATTGCCCAAAGTTTTTGATCGCAAAAATTAAGAAAGAAAAAAGTAGAAAAAAGTAGAAAGAAGGAATATTTTGAGAATCAGTAATACGCACCTCATCAAACGTTTCATACCATATTATAAAAAATATAAATGGATTCTGTTATTGGATCTCTTTTGCGCCACCCTGACCACTGTTTGTGATCTGGTTTTGCCGTTGATCGTTCGGTTTATTACCAATACCGCCATCAATGATTTGACCAGTCTGACGGTGGAAACTATTTTAAAATTGGGACTGGTTTATCTGGTGTTGCGGATCATCGATGGGGTGGCCAATTATTTTATGGCCGATATCGGTCATGTCATGGGCGCTCGGATCGAAACCGATATGCGCCGGGATCTTTTTTCACATCTTCAGAAGCTGCCTTTCTCTTTTTATAGCGACACCAAGATCGGCCAGCTGATGTCCCGGATCACTTCAGATCTTTTTGATGTAACGGAATTTGCCCATCACTGTCCCGAAGAATTTTTTATTGCCGGATTAAAAATTGGGGTGTCTTTTGGGATCCTTGCCAGTATCAACATTTGGTTGACGCTGATCATTTTTGCCGCCTTGCCGGTAATGATACTAACCACCTCTTATTTTAGACGGCGGATGCGAACTGCTTTTAAACAGGCTCGGGTTCAAACTGGAGAAATCAACGCCCAGGTAGAAGATAATTTGCTGGGTATCCGGGTGGTAAAGTCTTTTGCCAACGAAAATATTGAAGAGCTTAAGTTTGAAAAAGGCAACAGTAAATTTCTCGAAATAAAAAAACAAACCTACCGTTATATGGCCGGTTTTCAGACCACCACCCGGGTTTTTGACGGGCTGATGTATTTACTGGTGGTGGTTTTTGGAGGAATATTTATGATCAATGGCGCCATTAATCCCGGGGATTATGTGGCTTATTTGATGTATGTCACAACCTTGTTAGTTTCAATCCGTCGGATTGTTGAGTTTGCCGAGCAGTTTCAGCGGGGAATGACCGGATTTGAGCGGTTTATTGAAATTCTGGACGAGCCCACTGAGTGCAAAAATCTCGACAATGAGGTGGAACTGAAAAATGTTGTGGGTGATATTGTTTTTGAAGACGTGAGTTTTCAATACAACGATGGCTGTGATGCGGTACTTTCCCATATCGATGTAAAGGTGAAAGCCGGCGAAAACATCGCTATTGTCGGACCTTCTGGCAGCGGAAAAACGACCATGTGCCATCTGATACCGCGGTTTTATAACGTCACCTCCGGCCGAATTCTCATCGATGGTCAAGATATTCAGAGCCTAACCCTGCATTCATTGCGCTCCCAGGTTGGGGTTGTCCAACAGGACGTTTATCTCTTTTCGGGAACCGTTTATGAAAATATTAGCTATGGTCGGATAGATGCCGATCGGGCAAGCGTAATTCAGGCTGCCAAACACGCCGGCGCTGATGAGTTTATTGATAAGCTCAAAAACGGCTATGATACTTATATTGGCGAACGCGGCATTAAACTTTCGGGCGGCCAGAAACAGCGGCTCAGCATTGCCCGGGTATTTTTGAAGAATCCGCCGATTCTGATTCTGGATGAGGCCACCTCAGCTCTGGACAATGAAAGTGAACGGATTGTTCAGGAATCTTTAAAAGAGCTGACCCGTGGACGAACCACCTTTACGATTGCCCATCGGCTGACGACTATTAAAAATGCCGACTCGATTTTAGTGCTCACCGAAGACGGAATTGTCGAAAAAGGATCCCACGAGGAACTACTTCGGGAAGAAGGGGTCTACTATGACCTCTACCAAATGTACCGGGAGCTCGATGAATTAGACGAAGAGTTTTAGCTGCTTGTCGGTACTAGGGTTGTTTTCAACCCGAATGATTCAGCTGTTCATATTGCCGCAGTTGTAGCCGGCCAGGTCCAGGGTGATGGTTTTGATACCGAGGTTTTTCAGGGTGGCGATCAGGGCCAGGCGGTTTTCGATGACGGCGGTAAAATCGCCGGGGTCGCATTCGATTTTAGCGGTATTGCCCAGCAGCCGCAGCCGGTATTGACTTAAGCCCAGGGATTTGAGAAAATCCTCACCAGCTTCGATGGCTGCAAGGGCTGCCGGCGTGATCGGGGTGTTGGTAGGGATTCGGGTAGCCAGGCAGGCCATGGCCGGCTTGGTGGCAGTGGGGAGATTGTAGTAGGCCGACAGATCGCGGATATCCTGTTTGGTCAGGCCGGATTCTTTTAAGGGGCTGAAAACGCCTAACTCAGCCAGGGCTTTGATGCCGGGTCGGTAATCTTTCATATCATCCAAATTAGAGCCGTCCAGGATGACTTCATAGCCACTTACTTGAGCGGCGTCTTTGATCTGGTTAAAAATAAATTTTTTACAGTGGTAACAGCGGTCGGAAGAATTGGCGATAAAATCCGGCAAGGAAAAGACATCGGCTTCAATGACCAGGGGTTTAGCACCGATTGCTTTGGCTAGAGCCTGAGCCTCGGAAAATTCTGAGCCGGGTAGCATGGCACCATTGACAGTGATCGGCAAAACATTGCCTCCCAGCACGTCAACCGCTACCTGTAGCAACAGGGTGCTGTCGACACCGCCAGAAAAGGCAATGCTGACCTTAGGGAAACGAGTAATATTATCTTTCAGGGTCACCAGTTTTTCAGCAAGAACCGGGGATAATGGTTTATTCATATTCATAACGCTCTCCTTATGTGCAGACGATCAGCCGATATATCGGCTGTGGTTATATTATAACTCCTTAAGAGACTTTCCTGCCAGTAAATATTTTGTTATAATGTTTCCATTAGAGGATAGGAGGATTATCAAATGTCCAAAAGAAAAGCGATTTCATTGGTGGTCGGAATCGGGGTGTTAATCATCATCGTTTTGATTATTTATGGGGTTACCAATACATTGAATCACACTAAAAGAGCCGATCATCTGGTTAAAGGGGTGGATCTATCGGCCTATCAGGGAGAGATCGACTGGGAACAACTAGCCGAACAGAACATTGATTTTGCTTTTATCAAGGCTACTGAAGGGGATGATTTCGTCGATTCCAGGTTTAAGACCAATTGGCAAGAAAGTCAGAAAACTCAGCTCAAGGTAGGAGCCTATCATTTTTTAAATTATGACTCCACCGGCAAAGTCCAGGCCAGAAACTTTATTGACAATGTCCCGGCTTCAAATAAAAACTTGCCACCGGTGATCGATCTGGAGTTATACGGGATCTATGAGGATAATGCCTTGCCCAAGGATCAGGTTAAGGTCATCCTCGATGAACTAATAAAAGAACTAGAAGATCATTACGGGGTTAAGCCAATTATCTACACCACCCAGCGGATTTTTAAAATGTATATCGGGACCGACTACAAAGACTATCCGATCTGGATTGTCGATCTGGATAATTCCTGGCCAGAAACCTTGCCAAATGGAGAAACCTTCACCTTCTGGCAATACAGCCACCGCGGCATGATGGATGGTTACGACGGCGATGAAACCTTCATTGACATGAATTTATATAATGGCACCTACGCAGAATTTATCAAAGAATTCTTTTAATAAGTTAAGAAAAGCTGCCATAATGGCAGCTTTTCTTGTTTAAGGATTTGTGTAGCGATTTTTATAGCGTGTTTTTATTATAGACTTGCTTTCCATAAACCATGAAGGTTACAATATTCATAAGCAGCAATGACCTTATCACCAGGTGTCAATGCAAATTCGGCTTTAGGGGCGCCTGTTTCTGCCAGACATTTTCGCTGGCCACCTTCGGTTGTTTCAAGATAGATCCATGAGATATGGTGTTCAGGCGTCATTGGATGAGGAACGCTTCCGATATCGACAGTAACAGTACTGCCACTTACAGCGATAACTGGAACATGTTTTTCCTGGGCGGCATCCGTCGTATTGGCAACAACTTCAGTCATGGGATCGCCACAACAGATCATTTCGACACCCGATTCGTGAATCATACCCACAAAATTACCACAATGTTTACAGACGAAAAATTTTGGTTCTTTACACATAATAGACCTCCTAAGTCAATGTTAATCTTTACTTGTTATATTCCCAATAAATGAGAGAATAAACAGATAAGATTAATTCTTGATTATATTATAGCATAGGATTCAGAAATGTGAAGATACAATTTGTTGATTTCGAAAGGAGAGAAGCGCAGCTTCGAAAAGAAAATGGAAAAACAATGGCTTATATGGGCAAGAGAATTGCAATCAATTTCTCAATCAGGATTGACCTACTGCAAAAATGATTATGATCTGGTTCGTTATCGTGAAATCGAAAAGCTGTCTCGAGAAATCATCGAAAAACACACCGAGGTTTCCCATGAGGTGATCAAGGAATACTACGTCCGGGAAGAAGGCTATCTGACCCCTAAAGTGGATGTTCGTGGCGGTGTTATCGTAGAAAATAAAATCCTGCTGGTTCGGGAAAAGGTTGATGGCCGCTGGTCGCTACCGGGTGGCTGGGCTGATGTCAATCGGACGCCTCAGGAAAATGTCATCAAGGAAGCCTTTGAAGAGGCCGGTGTGCTGGTTAAGCCAATTCGGTTGGTCGGACTGCTAGATCGCAGTAAGTGGGTTCAGGATACCTGTCCCTATACCATTTATAAGATCCTGATGCTTTGCGAATTGCTGGAAGGTGATTTTAGATGCAATGCTGAAACCATCGAGAGTGGCTTTTTTGCCATGGATCAGCTACCGCCTTTGTCCCTGGGTCGCACCACCGAAGCACAATTAGCGCTCTTTTTTAAAGCCCACCAAAATCCGGAATACGATCCGGTTTACGACTAAAATTATAAAAATCGATACAACAGCAAAAACCGGCGATCAGCCGGTTTTTACAGTTTGCATTATATAACAAAAGAAGTTGGTATGTTGGCGCAGGTAATGGGGGTGGTAATCAGGTTAGAAACTCCGCCTTGACCCTGAGCATGGAGGGTTTCTTCCATCGACCTGTTGATGGGTAGTGATCCAGCGATCATTTGACCATCTTCGGTGGCAGGAAAGAAATTTCCGTTCTTGTTCAGGAAGGTAGCATAAACCCGGAATTGTGTCACTCCGTCGGCGTCAACAAAGGAGTAAAAACCATTCAGGCCTTCTACAGGTGTATAAAAAGCAAAGGGCAGTTCACCATCATATGCGGTAGTAATACCATTGCCTCGATCTACCTTGGTCAGCGCAGAACTGCTGTTTTTCAAAGCCAGATGTACATTTTGTTCATCGACCTGATATTCGACCTGGTAAAAACCTTGACCGATGAGATGGGACTGACCTTCGGATATGGCTTCTTTCTTTCCATAAACGTAGTAAACTGGTTCCCCAGCGATATTGGTAAAACCGAAGACCCCAAACTGAATGGTGGTAGTGGCACCGCTAGGATCATCTGGGATCGGGTTGGTAATACTTAATATTGAGTCTAAATGGAGTCCCGCTGGAATAGTTGCTTCGGTGGGGACCGTCATCAAGGTGAGGTACTTGGTAGAGCCGTCATCTTTGTTGCAACCGGCGAATAGTAAAACAATTAGGGAAATGATTATAACAGTTAAAAATCTTTTTTTTGGCATGCCGTCGCTCCTATTTCAAAGTTAAGTATATTTTATAACACTTTTTAATCAATAGCAATCACACTTTGGTCACAATTATGTCTAAGAACCAAACTTTCCTTGTGATTATGATGCTTTTCGTTTAAAATGATATCGTATTGTACAAGTTATTAAAAACGAGCATTTTAGATATGATTTATGACGTGATAGATAGCAACTTATAATTATTTCAACCATCAATGGAAAGAACCCATAATTTGTGAAAAATTATACAAAATTATCAAAAAAAGACTTTTATTCTATTTATAAATGTGCTATAATAACTTTCGTGGCCAACGGAAGTATCCTAGGTCACGATGCGTGCCCTTGGCTCAGCTGGATAGAGCGTTCGGCTACGACCCGGAAGGTCGGGGGTTCGAATCCCTCAGGGCACGCCATAAATCGCAGTGTTATCCCATTCGCAAGTTTCTTGTGGATGGGATTTTTTATGTTTTAACCGAATTTTAACCAATAGAGATGACATTTATTATTTCCTCAACATTGCCTTGATCAGCCGGGGCTACCAATCTGATCTTGAACGAAAAAATGATCTGTTTATTCATGATTTTCTGGAGCTACTGAATGTAGAAAAGATCGATTACCAGATACCAGCGCTCGATGAAGACAAGATTCGACAGGCACTGGTTAAGACGCCCATTGGGGTGGATGAAGATTTTATCGTTTCTTTTGTTTTGAATGGGTATCGGTTATTGATTAATATTAAAATTTAAAACTTCAATAATGTTTTTACTTTGCGAAGTCCCTGTCCGATCGAATCGGCCGGAGGTAGAGCTTTCGGGAAAGAAATGATGAACATTCTCAGAATTAATTAAAGAATATTTGTTGCGAGCTGAACTTCTGAATAAACGAGCGCACCATCCAGGTTCCCTACGACTTTGAAATTTGGCCACATGCGAACACTAACTGAAAGTGGCAGATTCATACTAGCGTTCAACTCAGAGAATGTTTAGATATGATTGTTGTGGGTAACTAAAATAATAGACTGTTTTTCTGATTGGAGTCTAATTGACTTTTGTCTCTGAAAAAAAGCAGCTGTTTAAATATAAGTGTGGAGGTTCCATGATGAAAGCAATTGTTGATCGGGATACTTGTGTTGGGTGTGGTTTGTGCGAATCGGTTTGTCCGAATGTGTTTGAAATGGACAATGATAGTATCGCTGAAGTGATTGCTGATGTAATCACGTCGGAAAATGAAGCCTGTGCGATTGAAGCTCAGGATCAGTGTCCAGTAAGCGCCATAACTGTCGATTAAAAACGATCGTTTAACCGCATGAAAAAAGTGTTTGCTTGAAAAAGAAGTTCTTGGCATGGTTTATGCAAGCGATGATTTAAGTACGTGAACACGTCGGGATTTTTAATGGTCTAGTAATTATTGAAAACATGTATATAAAACCCGATTTCAGTTTAAAAATTGTGATCGGGTTTTATATACATGGTTAAAAAAAAGAAAGGATATGAACGGGATGGATAAAGAAAAGATAACTCAGAATCCCCAGAAGACTCAATCTGAAGGAACATTAATGGGTGATGGGCATGGAACC
>JAHIQT010000026.1 GCA_018903255.1 Bacillota bacterium
CACGTTTCCCCAGAAGCAGCCGCTGGTGGAACCATCGGCCTGATTGAAGAAGGCGATATCATTGCCATCGATATCGTCAACCGCTCGATTGCTGTAGAAGTAGACGATGCCGTATTGGCAGAGCGAAAAGCTGCCTGGGTGCCGATCGAACCAAAAATTAAGACCGGCTATCTGTCCCGCTACGCCAGACTGGTGACCTCCGCCTCCACCGGCGCCGTCTTCGAAAAATAATATGATCTCTTAACTAAGAACAACTATATAAATCATGGTTCGTAGGGGCGATCCTCGATCGCCCGCAAACGACCTGATTAGCTAAGCTAACCAATCTCAAGCAAAAACAGAAAGGAAGTGAAAATTTGAATAACAAAGAATTATTATTAGGCTCAGAAATCACCGTCCGATGTCTCGAAGAACAGGGTATCAAACATGTCTTTTCATTCCCCGGCGGGGTCGTGATTCCATTATTTGACGCCTTTTATCGGCTTGATCATGGGATAACCGAAATTGGCCCCTGTCACGAACAAAATGGTGTCCATGCCGCTGATGGCTATGCCAGAACCAGCGATACGGTGGGGGTGGCGATTACCACCTCCGGACCGGGCGCCACCAATGCCATCACCGGAATTGCCAATGCCTATCTGGACTCTGTGCCGCTGGTTGTCATCACCGGACAGGTTGCTTCGCCTTTGCTGGGCAAGGATTCCTTCCAGGAAATTGACATCACCAGCGTGACGATGCAGATTACCAAGCACAATTACCTGGTCACCGATGTGAAGGATCTGGCCGACACCATTCGAGAGGCCTTTGTGATCGCCAAATCGGGTCGACCCGGCCCAGTTGTAATCGATATTCCCAAGGATATCTTCCTGGCCAAAAGCGAGTACCAGAAAATGTTTATTCCTAAACTACGCCAGATCTATCCGGATATCAAGGAATCAAAAATATTAGAAGCAGTTACGGCCATTAATGCCGCCGAGCGCCCGGTTATCTATGCTGGCGGTGGAGTGCTTAAATCAAAGGCGCATGAAGAATTGCTGGCCTTTGCCGAAAAAGCCGGAATCCCGGTGGCTAACTCCTTAATGGGATTAGGCGGGATTCCCCGAGATCATCGGCTGTCCCTGGGGATGGTCGGGATGCACGGCTTCCAGGAAACCAATCTGGCCGTTATCAATTCCGATTTGCTGATTGCTATCGGCGCCCGGTTTAGTGATCGGGTCACCGGCAATTGCGATGCCTTTGTCCGCAATAAAACGATCATCCACATCGATGTCGACCCCACCGAATTTGCCAAAAATATTCCCGCTGAAATTCAGATTCAGGGCAACATCAAAGATGTGCTGCCGCTATTGACCCAGGATATCCAAGAAAAAGCTTACCCGGAATGGTACGAAAAAATCAGGAACTGGATCATCCCCTGCCCGGATAAAGGCGATTACCATCCCAAGAGTATTCTCAACACCATTAACGCTGCTTACCCGGAAGCCTTTGTGGTTACTGAGGTTGGGCAACATCAGATGTGGGTGGGTCAATACTGGAATGTCAAGCGGCCAGCCCAATTTATTACCTCCGGCGGTTTAGGTACGATGGGCTACGGTCTGGGAGCGTCGATGGGAGTCAAACTGGCCAATCCCGATGACGATGTCCTGCTAATTGCTGGTGATGGCAGTTTTAGAATGAACTGCCAGGAACTGATTACCGTCAGCAAGTACCAGATTCCCTTAAAAATCTTCCTCTTTGACAACGAATCTCTGGGGATGGTAAGACAATGGCAGAAGCTCTTTAGTGACAAGCGCTATGCCCAAACCGATATTGTCCAATGTACCGACTACATCATGTTGGCGGCTGCCAGCGGCATCCCCGGCTATAAGGTTACGAATATGGCTGAACTGGAAGAAACCCTAGAAGCGATCAAAGATCAGCGCGGACCACTACTGGTTCATGTCAAGATTTCCAATGAAGAAGGGGTTTACCCGATCGTTCCGGCTGGCTGTGCGATTGATGAGATTTATTATGAATAAAAGCAGTTATAAAGAATCCCTTAAAATAACAGAAGGTTAAGAAAAAACTTTGCAGATGGAGTCGATGACTCCGCTGCAAAGTTTTTCTTTTTTGATCATAATCATAAAATAGATAAGCTGTTGGTGCTAATATTAGGCACATGAAGTGTTATAAATGATATGAGAAAATTTAAAAGTGATGGGAAGTAATACGCAATAAATTACATACGATATTGACACGCAATAAATTGCGTATTACAATATAAGTGTAAGCATGAAGAGTTATTCATCGAGGGAAGTGATTAAGATACTCAAGGTTGATGGATGGTTTGAAGTTGGTTGCGATGGTGATCATCACCAATTCAAGCATAAAACTAAACTGGGTAAAGTCACAGTAACCCATCCGAAAAAAGACATGCCGCTCAAAACCTTAAAAAGTATTTCCAATCAATCCGGGGTCGAATTCAAATAGCCCCCTCCTTATTTAAATTTATTACGGAGGTAAACAAAATGAAAAAACGTTATGAATTTATTGCTGTATTCAACTATGCTGACGACGGCATTTCAATCGAATTCCCTGATTTGCCCGGATGTCTGCCTTGTGCCGATACCACCGATGAAGCCATCAAAAATGCCAAAGAAGCCATGGGCTTACATCTCTTTGGAATGGAAAAGGACGGCGACGAAATTCCAAATCCTACTCCACTTGAAAAAATTCATCTTGAAAAGGGCGATATCCCGATTTTAATAGACGTTTTTATGCCAACAGTTAGAGATCGGATGAAAACCCGCTTTGTCAAGAAAACCCTATCCTTGCCTGCATGGCTTGCTGATCAGGCAGATGCGGAGGGGGTTAACTTTTCCAAAGTGTTTCAGAACGCCTTAATTGAATATTTGGATACTCAATCGCATAAAACAGCCTAGCTTACCGGGGCCTTAGACTAGGGGATGTTGCGGAACCTGTGAAAAAGTCAAAAATATTCGTTACATCCCCGGCTCTTTGTGCGCTGATTTTTTTATAACAAGGTTCTTCTCATCTGGACAACCACCCCAAGAATGGCGACGTCAGTTGCGTTCGCCGGATAGGTTTTGGGGGCGTACTCCGGATTATAGGCTTTGAGCGTCAGCGATCCGTCGTCGTTGTGCTGAACCTGTCTTAAGACGGCCTCGGCACCATTGACATAAACAAGGGCATCGCTGCCACTGCGGCAATTCGGAGTGATTCGGACAATCAGGATGTCACCGTCTAAGTAACGGGGATACATGCTGACATCCGTAACCCGCAAAGCAAAATAGTGCTGTCCATTGGCCAGCCAGGCGGCGGGAATTTCTTCATCGCCAATCGCATCGGTAATGGCGTCGATCGGAATGCCAGCCGGCAGCGATCCCAATAGTTTAATTTTGATGGTTTCTTCACCGCCTTCTACCCAGCCGCATTCTTCGTCAATGCCTGCCTCGCTGTCCTCGGCTGCGATGAGTTGATTCATATCCCAGCCGAGCAGATCGGCGGGGCTGCATTTTAGCACCTGAGCCAACTGCAAAATTTTATCGATGCCCATATTCTGAATATCTTTTCGTTCGTAGCGTAACACCGTGGATTCGGCCACGCCCAGTTTGGTTGCGACATCTTTTAGGGTCAGACCCAGTTCCAATCTTCTTTTTTTGATCATTTCATTCATTTCCATGGGGATTGTCCTCTTTCGATAGTGTATTTCATGTTGATCATAGCACTTAAATTGCGTTTAAGCAAGATGAATCGCACAAAATGTGCTGAAATGCAAAAAAAACTAGACTTTTACTTTCGAATAGGGTAAGATAAACATAAAAATTGCAAAAAATGAAATATTGACGGCAGCATTGATCAGGATTACGCCGGATTTGATGGCTATTTATGCTGTCAAATTGCTAATCAGCAAAAAATGCTGCGCCGGAGACTGTACTTTCGCAAGTACCTGAAAAATTATCCAGAAAGGACCGGGGTAAACGACCCCGGATGGGCAATCATGAATTATATAAAGGAGCTTAATGCTTTCGAACGATGGCTCGAAACAAATTACTTGCCTGCAACCTCACAATTGCTGTAGTACAAGCTGGTGGCGCTGTTCAACCGCTGCGGCTGGGCGGAGTGGATTACAGTAGATAACCAGAGATTGATGGTGTTAATCCAGTGTAAATCAGAAAAGACCTTTATCCGTGCCCGTGATAATCTGATTGAAAAGGGTCTGTTTGTTTACCGCAAAGGCAAAAAGGGCAGTCCCAATGCTTACCGGATGGTCAGCTTTGAAACCATCAATCCGGTAAATAATACAGTCAATCTGCCAGTGTTTATGACCGTCGAAACGCCAGTAGATCCGCCAGTCGAAACGACCGACATAGTAAAACAAATAAAAGACCAAACAATACTTCATAAAGATAAAAAGAAAAATCACAACATGGTCGATGGTCAAAATAATCGTACTCAGGATGAGCAGTCGGTCGATTTACCGCTGGTGGGTCAGGTCGTCGATTATCTTAATCACAGCTGTCAAACCGAATTTAAAGCGGTAACGGTGGCAACGAGCCGACTGATAAGCGCCCGGGCGCAGGAAGGCTTTGGGTTTGACGACTTCCGGGCGGTCATTGATACCAAAAGCGCCGAATGGCGCAGTGATCCCAGGATGAATCAGTACTTGCGGCCACAGACGCTGTTCGGGACAAAATTTGAAGGTTACCTCAACCAGAGCCGCAAATTGTTGCCTTCCGAAACCGCTTTGCCAAACGGCTATAATTATGCCGGGAAAGGAGAACGGAGTTTATGAATACGAGCCTAAAAAGCATTGTGAGTCTTTGCCAGCAGCCCCAAGGCGCTGATTCCCGGGATTATCTCAAAGACGGGTTGCTTTTCTGTCATAAGTGTCATACGCCCAAACAGGTGGTGGTCCAGTTTGGCCCCAATGTGCGTACGGAGAATTGTAACTGTGAGTGTGCGAAACTAAAATGGGAGGATCGGAAAAAACAACGGGAGCTTCGGGAACGGCAGCATTATCATGAAAATATGAGAACCCGGGGCATCCAGGATGCGGCCTTGCGGGCGTGCTGCTTTGAGCAGTCCGACGGCAGCAACCCGGACAACATGGCAATCGCCCAAATCTATGCGGCAACCTTCATGGAAGATTTTTATCCCCATGGCAGCGGCCTGCTGCTGTGGGGCGACGTTGGCACCGGCAAGAGCTACGTGGCTGCCTGCATTGCCAATGCCTTGATCAGTCAGGGGATTCCGACCCTGATGACCAGTTTCACCAGGATCTATAACGAATTATTTCCTGAGCTTGATAAGAACAAGTATATCGATGCGATTAATTATAATCGTTTGCTGATTATTGATGATCTGGGGGTTGAGCAACAAAAAAACTTTGCGCTGGAGAATCTCTTCACCGTTATTGATGAGCGCTACAAGAGCAATAAACCGCTGATCATTACCACTAATCTGACCCTGGAGCAGATGGAGCATCCGGCACAAATGGCGCACAAACGGATCTATGACCGGATTCTGGAAAAGTGTACCCCGCTGGCCTTTGACGGCTGCAATAAGCGCCAGGAAAAGCGGCTGGTTAATTTTGCCGCCGCCCGCCAGCAGTTTGCGGTTGCGAAAAGGAAGTGAGTTATGATAAGGGGTCGTTTCGTTTGTCTGAGCCTTGGAGAGATGCTTCTAATGAGATATTTTCTTAGGAAGTGTTAGGGTGGCGGTGCCTGTGAAAGCTCCGAAAAACTAAATGATTTTAAAAAAAGTGAAATATTGCTAACTCATCTTGCAAAATACGCTGAATATTTTGATCGGATTTTGTGAATAAGCTGAATTAACACCCTATTTCATACGAGAACTGAATAATTTTGCAAGTAGCTTTATAGATAATTCATATTATTTTTCAAAGCCGACTTTTTCGGAGGTTTCCCTGTCACTTAACTTATTAGCTGGTCTTATTGAGCTGGAAGGTTTAGAAACAGAGAATAGAGACGATTCGGGTTCTTCGGGACTCGGGTCGTCTTTTCATTTGACGGTGCCTGTGGTGACGTTGCCTGTCACTTAACTCATTCAACTTAAATTATTGAACTGGAAGGTTTAGAAACAGAGACATGAGACGATTCGGGTTCTTCGGAACTTGGATCGTCTTTTCTTTTTTTCTAGTAGTAGGACGTCTGGTTTTCAGGCGGTGTTGGGACAACAGGGGGCACCCTGTTTTTATAAAATTTATTTGGTTTAAATTGACTTCTGGAAAAAGTACGTTATAATGTACGCAAACGGAGGTGTAAAAATGATTAATATTAATGCTACGAATTTACGAAAGAGTCTGTTTGAGTATTTAAATTCAGCAGTTGAGTATAATGACGTGATCAATGTAAACACAAAAAAAGGTAATGCTGTTATTCTCAGTGCGGAGGATTATAATAGTATGCAAGAAACACTCTATCTAATGGGTGTAGCGGGCATGAAAGAGCGTTTAGATGAGGGGTTGACGGTAAAGGTTGAGGATTGTGAGGAGTTTGAATGGTGAACAAGTACCGAATAGTCCTATTAAAATCAGCAGAGAAAGATAAGAATAAGATTAAAGAAAAACCTGCATTAAAGAATAATGTAGACCGCTTGTTAGGGGTGTTACGAGAAAATCCTTATCAGAATCCGCCATCATATGAGAAGCTGAGTGGCCAGTATAAAGATTTTTATTCACGACGAATTAATCAACAACATCGTTTAGTTTATAAGGTTGATGAGGATCAAAAGGTCGTGATTATACTAAGTATATTGATACCTGACACCAACTTATAAACTTTATTACAGAAGTTCAGGGTAGTGTAAGATGCCTGACATCGTCAATTACTCAGGTGGGCTCCGCCATTAAAATAATTTACTATGTGTGCCTGTTCGCACAAGCACTAATACCCTGAGATTTTCTTCTGTTTTATAAATTAGCAACCAGTCAGGTTGAATATGACACTCCCGATAGCCATTCCAATCGCCTGCTAATGCATGATCTTTGTTCTTTTCAGGAAGTGATTCGCCATTCATAAGTGCAGAGATGACGTTTTCTAATAACTCCTGCCTACACCCATTTTTAATTGCAGCTTTGTAATCTTTTTTAAACCTTGATGTGATTACAAGCTCATATTTTTTCAACGGTTTAACTCCTTAAAAAGCTCTTCGGTACTCGTGAAGTGTTTCGTCTTTGGATCATTTAATAATTCTTCTGCTTCTTGAATTGCAGAAATCGTATCCTGATTGGATACTTCAAGTCTAATTTCAAAAGGAATTCGATGCTCTCTGATCGATTGTCTTAAAAAGAGATTCACTGCCGTTGTCATATCCAATCCAAATTCTGCAAACAACTTTTTTGCCTCGTGTTTAATTTCACTATCCATTCGGATGTTCATACTTGTCTTAGGCATGATTAGCCCTCCTTATTTTATTTTATCATTGCACGTCAATCATATCACTTAATGTGCCTATTAGCAACACAAAGGTAAATCTTCTGGTATTGATTTAGAGCACAAGGGACGGTTGTGTGCCACGAAGGCATAAAAGTAGCGGGGCCACTCTCTTAACTTTTTAGCTTAACTTATGAGCTGGTCTTATTGAAAAAGAAGATCAGGAAGTGGCACCATTATTTCAAATAACGCTTTAGTTCTTGATAGAAATTTTCACGTGTTCCGGCCATGATTATGACAACGATATCACCATTTTCTAATTGAGATATGCGGTAGGCGAGTTCATAGTTTGTCCGGTTGTGATACAGGTCAAGGCAATAAAGCCCTTTTAAGTCACCGGTTTTGGCTGCTCCAATATCAGGATTCTCGCGGATGTTCATAATCGCTTTTTTGAAAGCATTTTTGAGCGGCTTATCGTTGAGTTTTTTAAAGAATCTTTCTGCAAGGGGTGTGTAGATCACTGGAAGCATTTTTAAGACTCCAGTTCATCAGTTCCAAAGATTGCATCAGTTGGATCAACATAGTTTTCTGAGCTTAATTTTGCAAGGGCATCGGCTTCTTCGATCATTTTTTCTATCGCCGGACGAATCTGATGTGTTGTTTTTTTAAATTCAGAAAGTAATTTTTCACCAGCATAGCCTTGATCAATTAAATCGGCAAGTATTTCTGCCGAGAAGGTTAGTTCATCTTTTTTAACAGGAGTAAGGATAAGCATGCCATTAGAGTAAATGCAATCAAGTTCCTTTGTTAATCCAAGAGCTTCATAGTATTTGGCTGGAATGGTAATTTGCCGCTTAGAAGAAATGTGGATTCGTTTTTTTTCGAATAATGGATTGTTTTGTTTTATTCGGGAGTTTAACATAAATTTAGGTTCCTTTCTTAAAAAGTGCAAAAGCTTGGTTTCCTTACTTTGATTATACGCTCGTTTGATTAAATCGTCAATAGAAAAAGATGGGAGTCTAGTTAATTTAACGGTGCTACTCTTTGAACGGGTTTGGCTTAGCTTATCCCAATGCATTATCAAGTAGCAGTGCCACTCTCTTAACTTTTGCAGCTTAACTTATTGAAAAATGCCGATTGAATATTATGCAAAATGCCGGTCTCTGATTATTAAATAATTCACTTGAATCCGATTTACAAGCAGTTACAAAGAATCCCTGAAAAAACTGAACGTTAAGAAAATTAATTGGAAAGACTATTGACGCAATGATAGAATTATCATATTATAATGGTAGAATAATTACATGAGGAGATGCATATGATAATTAAATCTTCAACATCACTGAGAAATGATTATGGAACAATCTCAACACTTGCCCATGAAACAGAAGAGCCTATTTATATTACTAAAAATGGTGAAGGCGATATCGTTGTAATGAGCATTGAAGCTTTTGAGAAAAGAGAGCAAATTTTAAAATTGCGCTCAAGAATAATGATTGCAGAAACGTCCAGACTCACAGGTGAACCAACGGTTACATTAGATGAAGCTCGAGAACGTATTGAGAAGAAGTTTAATGTCAAATTGTAAGATAGAAATACTTGCACCGGCAATAAAAGAGCTTGAAGAAATTACAGACTACCATTTATTAATGGTCGGACCAATTTCGGCAAAGAAAATAATTGATAAAATCCTGAATTCATTAGCAAGACTTGAAGAATTTCCATTATCCTGTCCTTATGTCCCAGATACGGAGCTCAAAAACGAAGGTTATAGGATGCGAGTATGTGATAAATATGTGTGTATTTATCGTTTGCTTGGTGACACGGTTTATATTTATCATATAGCTCCTGGAGCAACAGAATATGGGAAACTTATAAAGGGTAGTGGATAAGTTCTCTAGCAGCTAAATTATTAAGATACGCGCAAGAAAATTATAAACGGATGAAAAAAACTTTGCAGATGGAGCCTATCACTTCATGGCAAAGTTTTTTTATTCGATGATTGTATTTAATTATAATTGCCTAGAAATTTGTCACAATGAGCGCCACACGTTGTCTAGGATGCCAATTTATGATAGAATAACAGGAATATTACACAACAAAGAAAATAAATCCGTCAATCGCTGACGGTTATCAAGTAATTAAAATGGTATCAAAGCATCGCAGATCATGACAAAATCAGATCGGCTCAATGAATTAAATGCTAAGAAGGTGAAAAAATGCTATTGCAAAAAGAACGGGAAGACGTGGTTAAGTATTGCCGTATGATGATTAGTACCGGGTTAACTAAAGGCACTGGCGGAAACATTAGTATTCTAAATCGGGAAAGCAGACTGATGGCGATTAGCCCCAGCGGTATTGACTATTTTGAAACCGAGGCAGAAGATGTGGTCGTTATGGATTTAGAAGGAAAAATTGTCGACGGCCACAGAATGCCGTCGAGTGAACATCAACTACATCGAATTTTTTACGTCTGGCGGGATGATATTGCGGCCGTGGTTCACACCCACTCGGTTTATTCCACCGTATTAGCGACGTTGCGGCAGCCGTTGCCAGCAGCGAGTTATCTGGTTGCCTATTCGGGATTGGATGTCCGCTGTGCCGATTACGCCTCCTTTGGCACAATAGAGCTGGCAGAACGAACCTTTGAAGCGATGGTCGATCGCTTTGCGGTTTTAATGGCCAACCATGGTTTGCTAACCGGCAGTAAAGATATTCATCATGCCTTTAATATTGCCCAGCAAATTGAGCATTGCGCTGAGGTCTATGTGAAAGCCCGTGCCATCGGTGACCCGGTGATTCTGGAGCAGGCAGAAATGACAAAAATGATTGATAAATTCGGCAGCGGCTACGGTCAGATAGACACTAAAGCTGAATCGAAAGATTAAGCTAAGCGTTTAGCCGATGATCGGGTCGGCCTTAGTTGACCACCTCCGAAACGGAGTGTGATTAGTTTGACAAAATTTCTGCTATCAATTAACCATTGCATCAGAATTCAGTATAGGAGAGGATTCCATGGAAAAAACAAGAAATATTGCTGATTTGGCAGAACACCATCTTGAAAATAACAAGCTGTTTGGCGCAAGTAAGCATGCGGCACGAATCAAAATCGGCATTTGTCTGCTCTTATATTTTGCCGTTTTGTACCTGCAGGTACGGCTGGCATCATTTAGCAATATTGCTGGCGTTATCGCACAGTTTCATGTGATGTTATCGGTTTATCTGGTGGTTGCAGTCAGGGATAAGGGCTATCAAGTTGCAGTTGCCATCAATTTACTGATATCGCTATTTATTGGGATCAGAGTTGTCTTTTTGACCGGAAATATCGATGCAATCCCGGGCATTATTGTGCCGCTCTGTACGATTCTTATGATCAGCATTATTTCTTTTTATGAAAAAGAGTTTGAAAGCAAATTGGCAGAAGCGACGGCACAAAAAAAAGAGTTGAGTGTTCTTTATGATGAACTGGCCAGCTCGGAAAAAAAAGTATTGGAGCAGAATATCAAACTCAAGGAACTTAACCAAAAAATGAAGCAGCGCGAAGTGAGGCTTAATTATCTTGCTTATACCGATGTTTTAACCGGGCTCCCAAATCGTGAAATGCTCATCAATAAGCTTGACTATCTGGTTGAGCGATCTTCGGAAAAACAAGAGCCTTTTGCGGTGGTATTTATCGATCTGGACAATTTTAAGAAGATCAATGACTATAAAGGGCATCATATCGGTGATTTACTGCTGAAATCGATTGCCGACAGAATCAAGAAAATCGTCTTGCAAGAGGACATGTTAGGACGTTTGGGCGGTGATGAATTTACCCTGATTATCCAGCGCAATTTCAGTGAAGTGGAAATATTTGAGTATGTCGAAAAAATCCGGACGGCCTTGTTGGAGACCTTTGTGGTCGAAAACATGGACTTAAATGTTAGTGCCAGCTTCGGTATTGCCCGATATCCCAAGGATGGGCTCACCGCAATTGAGCTGCTGAACTATTCGGATATCGCGATGTACAAAGCTAAGGAATTCGGAAAAAACAGAGTACAATTCATCAATGAAGTGGGATAGAAGCAGATTGACAGGAGGATGCCGTGGGGCTAAAAATTAAAGAAACAACATTGATGACCTTATTGGTGGCCTTGCTGGGCGGCACGATTGGCGGGATCACCTGGGGGCTACTATTTATCATGAATCTCGGCATCAATTTTTTATGGACAGACCTTAGAAATGCGGTCGATCTTACCCTGTATCCGGTAATGGTCTGCGCCGTTGGCGGTCTGCTAATCGGGCTTTGGGAGCAGCGGTTTGGCCCCTATCCCCGGGAAATGGCTGAGATTTTAAAAGATGTTAAACAAGGTGAGCGGATACCTTACAACAATTTGCATATCATTGGCATAGCAGCCCTATTACCGCTGATATTTGGGGGCAGCCTCGGGCCAGAAGCGGGATTGACCGGAGTGATTGTCGGACTATGTTTCTGGTTTTCCAACCGCCTTAAATTTATTTTTCAAGAAATTGCAGAGCTGCCGCAGATCGGTATGGCGGCGACTATTGGGGTGATCTTTGGGGCACCACTGTTTGCCTTTGTCAATCAGATTGAGGATGAAAGCAAACCCGCATTGATCCCCAAAAATATAAAAATACTAATGTATTTTGTTGCGATTCTCAGCGGCTATGGGGTATTAACGGTTCTTCAGAATTTTTTTGGTGGAAGGCTAGGGTTGGGACATTTTCCGGCCATTGAAAAAATAACGGCAGCGGAATGGGCAGCGGCAATACCGTTGGCAGTCGTTGGGGTAGCAGCCGGAATGCTTTATTTTCTGTTTATGAAAATGACCAAAATGGCGGTTAAACCATTGGCGGATAAGATTGTAATTCGCGGTATTCTTGGCGGGGTAATCCTTGGCGGGGTAGGGATTTTTCTGCCCTATACGATGTTTTCCGGCGAACACGAAATGGTTGAGGTGATCAATTCCTGGCCGACCATGGGTTTTGCAGTCCTGGTCCTAACCGGGATTGTCAAATTATTAATGGGCAATATCTGTCACGAAATGGGCTGGCGGGGTGGCAACATTTTTCCCACCATTTTTTCGGGGGTATCGATTGGCTATGCCTGTGCCTTGCTTCTTCCGATTGATCCAATCTTTTGTGTAGCGGTGGTGACGGCGGCCTTAACAGCGACGGTGATGCGAAAACCGCTGGCGGTGATTTTACTGCTATTGATTTGTTTTCCCATTAACGGCATCATTCCAATGACGATTGGGGCAGTGATCGGCGGTGCCGTTCCGGTGCCCCAATGGATGGGCATTTTTGTGGACCATTAAATAAGCAAATAAAAAAAGATCTGAGCATCGTGCTCAGATCTTTTTTATTGACTTATTTGGAGACATTTATCTCAGTCCAGGCGCGGTTATAGATTTCCATCACGTCACTGGGCAGGTCTTTGAAGATCTCACTGTGAGCCAGATCTTCCGAGCTGATATTAAAACCGGCATTGTCTGCCCAGCTTGAATCAAGCAGTGCGAGTGCTGGGGTATTTGGAGACGAATAACCGACATATTGAATATTTTGGGCGGCAATTTCCGGGGTTAGCATGAAATTGATGAATTGTTCGGCCAGTTCGGGGTTCTGAGCATTTTTGGGAATCACGAAATTATCATAATAGGCATTGGAGCCTTCTTTCGGAACCGCAAATCCGAGATGATCGGTTTCGCTCATGATAATCGCTGCATCGCCAGAGTAGACCACGGCCATGGCAGCGTCACCGCTGGCCATCAGGCTTTTGACATTGTCGGTAACATAGGCCATAACCAGGGGCTTCTGGCTAATCAGGGCATCCCGGGCGGCGTTGATGTTGGTTTCGTTGGTTTCATTCATTGAGAAACCCAGCCGTTTCAGCGAGACGCCCATGCTGTCGCGGATGCTATCGTACATTAAAATTTTTGATGCATACTTATCATTCCAGAGAAGATTCCAGCTGTCAACCGGCTCGGTGACCTGAGCGGTGTTATAGACAATTCCCAGCACCCCATAAAAATATGGCACCGAGTATTGATTGCCGGGATCAAAGGCAAGGTTTTGGGCCGCTGCATCGATGTTAGACAGATTGGGAATATTGTCTTTGGTGATCGGCCGAAGCATCGCTTCACTAATTAGCCGTTCAATCATATAGTCAGAAGGTACCAGCACATCGTAGGTATCTGATGAATTCTTAACCTTGACATACATGTCCTCGTTCGAGGTGTAGGTTTCATAATTGACCCGACAATTATATTCGTCTTCAAACTGGGCAATCACCTCAGGATCCATATAATCGCCCCAGTTATAAACGGTCAGCTGCGCCCGATCATCGGAGCCGCAGCCGCCAGCCAGAAAAGGCAGACATAGTAACGACAAAATTAATAAGATTCTCTTCATTGCATTCTCCTTTTATTTATTGGATATGTTTAATCCCTTTTTCACTACGGATATTGATCAGGATTAATAAGATCATAATACACCCGAACATGATCGTTGACAAGGCATTGATTTTAGGATTGATACCGGCCTTAGCCATCGAGTAGATGGTGATCGATAGATTACTAACGCCGTTGCCGGCAGTAAAAAAGCTGATCACGAAATCATCAATCGACAGGGTAAAGGCTATCAGCGCGCCAGAGGTAACCCCGGGCAAAATTTCCGGAAACAGCACCTTCCAGAAGGCCTGGCGGGGCGTTGCGCCAAGATCCAGGGCGGCCTCAAAAATATTTTCCGGCAAGCGGTTAAAGCGTGGCAGCACCGCCAGAATCACATAGGGAATACAAAAGGTGATGTGGGCAATAATAATGGTGGTTAAACCCATTTTCATGCCAGCAAAAATAAACAATGACATCAGGGTGATCCCCATGACGATATCCGGCACCAGAACGGGGATATTATTTAAAAAGAGGTAGGGTCTCTTTAGCCTCGAGCGCATCCGGTAAATACCGACAGCTGAGACGGTACCGACAATCGTGGAAACAGTGGTAGCGATCACGGCAATAATCAGGGTATAATACAAGGCCTGAAGAATATAGCGATCCTGAAAAAGCATCACATACCATTTGAGGGTAAAGCCAGCCCAGGGCCCCATGATTTTTGAATCATTAAAGGAATAAACAATCAGCACCAGAATCGGTGCGTATAAAAACAGCAAGATCAGGCCAAAAGCCAGGTTTTTAACGATCTTCTTCATAGGATCTGACCTCCAGTATCGAGTTCTTTGCCAGTGATCAGACGGGCAAGACCTAAGACCAGAAAGATAATCGTCATCAGCACCATTGAAAGCGCTGAGCCAAAGTTCCAGTTGTTCAGGGTTAAGAATTGCTGCTCAATCAGATTTCCGATTAACATGTATTTTCCGCCGCCCAATAGGTTGGAAATAACAAAGGTACTTACAGCCGGCATAAAAACCATCATCGATCCAGAGACGATCCCGGGCAGACTGAGTGGCAACTTTATTTTTACAAACATCTGGAAATGGTTGGCGCCCAGATCGGTGGCAGCCCGTAACAGATCGGGATCAATTTTTTTTAAGGATGTGTAAATCGGCAACAGCATGTAGGGGAAAAAGTTATAGACCATCCCCAAAATTACGGCCGACTGGGTATAGAGCAGGGAAACATCGCGGAAACCCAGCAGCCCCAGAAACTGAGCGATCAGGCCGCTGCCACTGAGCAGCACCATCCAGGCGTAGGTGCGTAGCAGGAAATTGACCCACATCGGGATGATCATCAGCACGATCATCAGATTTTGGCGATGAGCGGGCAGGGAGACAATCAGATTTCCGAGTGGATAGGCGATAAAAAAACAAATCAGGGTGGCGATGACCGCATATAAAAACGAGCGGTAGAGAAGCTCCAGGTAGACTGGATCGATAAACTCCTGATAATTGTTCAGCGTAAAGGTGTAGATTCCAGCTTTGAAATCGGGATTCGATAAAAAGCTGAACCAGATCACCACCAGTAGCGGCACGGCAATAAAAATAAGCATCCACAGACCGTAAGGATAGGCAATGTACTCCTTAAATGACTTCATCGTCTGCTTCCTTCTTCATGATATGAATATTATTGGGATCAACCTGGATGCCAATCTGGTCACCTGCAAAAAATTCCCGGGTGGTATGAATCAGCCAGTTAATACCCTGGCAGGTCATGACGATTTCATAGTGCATTCCCAGGAAGGTCACCGATTCGATGATACCATCCAGAAAACCAGTGCCGGGGGGGAGGATATCGATATCTTCAGGTCGGATCACAGTAAGCACCGTCTCATTTTCCTCAAAACCCTTGTCCACACAGGGAAACTCGACACCCAGAAGCTTGACCAAACAGTCCTTGACCATAATCGATTCGAGAATATTACTTTCACCAATAAAATCGGCTGCAAAGGCGTTGCGAGGCTCGTTATAAATATCCACCGGCGAGCCGATCTGCTGGATCCGGCCACGGTTCATAATGATAATGGTATCAGACATGGTCATCGCTTCTTCCTGGTCGTGGGTGACATAAATAAAGGTGATGCCAGTTTTTTTCTGAAGATTCTTAAGCTCCAGCTGCATGTTTTTGCGCAGCTTGAGATCCAGAGCACCTAAGGGCTCGTCCAGCAGCAGCACCTGGGGATGATTAACCAGGGCTCTGGCAATGGCGACCCGCTGCTGCTCACCACCACTTAAGGAATTGACATCCCGTTGTTCCTGTCCCTGAAGATTGACCATTCGCAGCATTTCCTGAACCAGGAGGTCTATTTCAGCCTTGGCTTTTTTTTGAATCTTTAACCCAAAGGCCACGTTATCGTAGACATTTAAATGGGGAAACAGGGCATATTTTTGAAAAACGGTATTAATCGGCCGTTTATTGGCGGGAATACTGAGCAGCGATTTGCCTTCAAAAAGAATATCACCGGCATCGGGGCTTTCAAAACCGCCAATCATCCGTAGCAGGGTGGTTTTTCCGCAGCCGCTGGGGCCAAGAATGGTCAGGAATTCATTGGCGCGAATGTGGAAATTAATTTCATCAATGATCGTTTTATCCCCATAATGTTTGACCAGATCTTTAACCTGGATAATTTTTTCGGTATTTTTTTTCAATTCATAAATCCTCCATCTGTATCTCTGTCTGTATCTCTATATCAAAACGATAAATTTAAGCAAAAAAATCCCCAGGCTTTCCCCAGGGTTGATTAAGCGGTTCGTTGCTTTTTAAAAAGCACGATGATAATTATTTCATTTTAACATGGAATGGATCACTTGGCAATGAAATTGGCTATACATGCGTTTTTTTTATTTGCAAAAAAATAGAGTGCTGGTCCATGCCCGGAAACAACACTCTGATAATGGTGTAAATTTTAGGTTCATCGCGTTTAAAAATTAACGATTTTTACAAGATGCTGGTAACCGTGATATTTAGAAAAGCCCGGTCACTCAGGTTGAGTTCAAAAGGCGTAATGTCTTCACCGTCTTTTTTGAAAATCCGAACGCGGGGACGCATCGAGAAACTTTCGTAGTTTTCAATGATAATACCGGTTAGTCGATTGCTGAGTTCCACACAGGTGCCAATCGGATAGGGGGCAATCTTGCGCAGAAAAACATCAACTAGATCCGGATCAAACAGGGTATGGGAGGCACCCATAATATACTCAATAACCTCGGAGGGAATAATGGCTTTGCGGTAAGGTCGGTCGGAGGTCATCGCATCATAAACATCGGCAATGGCAATAATGCGTCCAAATAGCGAAATTTTTTCTTCTTTTAAATTACCGGGATATCCCCCGCCGCCGAACTTTTCGTGGTGATCTAAAATCCCGATTCGGGCGGACATACTGATGCTTGATACTTTTTTAATATAATCATAACCTAGGGTCGAGTGGTTTTGCATTTCACAGGATTCATCATCAGAGAGAACGCCGGCTTTGCAGAGAATGTCCTTTTTGACAAAAACCTTGCCAATGTCATGGAGAATGGCACCGATGCCAAGATCACACAATTGTTCCCGGCCCAGACCCAGGGCTGAACCCAGAACAATCGAAAGAACAGCCACATTTACCGAATGGAAATAGGTATAATCATCAAAAACCTTGAGATCAACCATATTGATTACCATCGAGCTATTTTGCAGAATCTCATCGACAATGCTCTCGATCTGTTTTTGCATATCATTAAAAGTATTCTTTTTAAAAGAACCTTTATTTTCGGTGGTAATAAAAACGTCCTTGATACATTTGACGGTTTCGGCTCGGACGCGATCGTTAATGATATTAATGATTTGGATATCTTTGATCAGATCATCTTCAACATATATGCCATTGTAATTTAATTTTTTTATTCGTTCGATGTAATCCTCAGTAAGAACAGTATCTTTGGCAAGAATTAACTCACCTCGTTCACCCCAAAGATTGTTTCCTAACATCATTCCTTCACGTAGGCAAAATGTTGGTACGTATCTCATTATTTTCCTCCCAATATGATGACCCATTATAAAGTCTTGACTAGGTAATAATTATAACTATAAAAACCCTGTCTTTGCAATGAAAATTTCTGAGGAATTTGCAAAAATAAACTTAAGGCAAAGAAATTTAAGGTTGTATGAGTTTGGTTGTGAGAAAAAAACCTTAAAAGCGATTGAATGAGATAAACTCATCGATGGTTGAATGGCTGGTTGTCATGATCTTTTCCGGCCTATCTGAAAACAGGCAAGATCCCTGATCCAGAAAGGTCAGGTGATTGCAAATGCGAAAAGCCTGACTGAGATTATGGGTGATGATGATGATGGTCAAGCCTTGTTCACGGTTTCTCTTTTGGAGAGCTGCTTCAATAATCTGAATGCTTTTGGGGTCGATATTTGCTGTCGGTTCATCTAAAAAAAGCGCTTTGGGCGAAAAGGATAGCGCCCGAGCTAGCGCTATTTTCTGGGATTCCCCACCAGAAAGGTGGCGGGCACTCTGATCCTTGATGTCATCGATCTCGAATTCTTCGAGCAATTGTGAGACGGTCTGATCGATCGCGTTTTTTTCTTGTTTGCGGATTTTTAAAGGATAGGCAATATTTTGATATACCGATCGCGAAAACAGGGTGGGGGTGTGGGTCGAATAGGTCATTTCAGAAAAGATGTCCTGGCATAATGGCTGGCCGTTGTAAAGAACCGCTCCGCTGCTCGGAGCGATCAGGCCGGCGATGATTTTCATCAGGGTCGTTTTTCCGGAACCGTTGGGGCCGATAATCCCATGAATTTTTCCAGACTCAAATAGTAGATCACTGAATTGACCATCCAGACTGAGCACGGTTTTTTCCTGATATATTTTTTTGATATGACTAGTCTCGATATTCATTCTGATCCCCTAAGATAAAATGGTATAAAAGCGAATTGGTAAAAAACGATATCGACATCAGGATCAGCCCCATGGCAATGGAGACGCTGTATTGTCCCATGTTATTATTCATCGCAATAAAAGTGGTCATTACCCGGGTGAAGCCGCGGATATTGCCCCCGACAATCATGACTGCGCCGACTTCAGAAATAGCCCGTCCAAAACCGGTGACCAGGGCGATCATGATGACCGCTTTTAATTCCAAGACCAGCAAGATCAGAATATCCCATCTTCGGGCACCCAAGGTTTTGCCGGTCTGAACGACCTCATAACCGCTGGTGCTGGCATGGTTAAAGACAATCCCCATAATAACTGGGGTCACCAGAATGGTTTGAGCAATGATCATGGCAGTAGGGGTATACATCAGCTGAAATTGACCAAAAGGCCCTGAGCGGGCTAAAAAAAGAGCAGTGAACAAACCGATGATAACCGGCGGAAAGGACATAAAGGTATATAGAAAACGGGAGACCACTTTTTTGCCTCTGAAATGATGAATTCCCAGAGCAATACCAAGGGGAACCCCGATCAGGGTGCCATAAAGGGTGGCTGAAAAAGAGACAAACAGCGATAATAAAACGATTTGTATGATTTCAGGGTCAAAGGAAAAAATGAGCCGGAAGGCTTCAACAAAACCATTGAGTATGTAATCCATAGAGTTCTCCAAAATGAGATCCTGGAAGATGATATTCCCCCAGGATCCTGGTGATGTTTTTATTTTTTTACGGCATTGGGAATAAACAGCGGATCGCCATTCACTTCATATGAGCCAATTAGTTTCTGGGTTTCAGGTGAGATGATCCAAGTCACAAAGGCTTGCGCGCCATCGGCATTGATCTGGTCATTGATACTGGGCGAAACGGCAATAACCCCATAGGGATTATTTAAAATCTGATCGCCTTCACAGACGATTTCCAGATTAGCCATGGTATCTTTCATGTTGGCGTAGGTCGCCCGGTCTGCTAGCGTATAGCCCAATTTTTCATTGGTAAGCGTCAGGGTTTCACCCATGCCGGTGCCGGTTTTTAAATACCAGTCGCCATCCGGGGTAATGTTGGCGGCTTTCCAGATCGCCAGTTCTTTGGTATGGGTACCGGATTTATCATCGCG
>JAHIQT010000207.1 GCA_018903255.1 Bacillota bacterium
ATCATAAGCAAACGCTATCTACTTTCATCCAGTCCGGATTATCTGGGTCATGCCATCAAGCTGCACCAATTACAGTCTCAAAAATGGCATCAGCTAAAAGCTTCGCTGCTAAAAGACACTCCAATTGAACCGAATAGTGGGCTAGAAGATTTAGCTAATGAACAGCTCGATCAACTAAAGAATAAAGCTATTCATGAATTGACCCGCATGAAAGCCCTTGACTGTGTCAAATTTTTTCCGGCCTTGTCGGGGAAAATTCTAGTCGGCGGTTCCGGAGCTCAAACAATGGCAGACTGTTTTCTTGAAACCTTTCCGGATCTGGAGATCACCCTGCTTAGCGATGATAATCCCTTCCCGATTGACGCTACTGTTTTTAATGATCCCCAGGCACAGCGGATGGATACCTGTTCCTTAGAAGCACTGCGCGTCGCCTCTGCCAAAAATCAGGCGCTCTATTCTCTGATCATCTTGACCAGCCTGTCAATCAGTAAAGATCATCAACTCATTCTAAATGAGTTGCTCGCCTGTTTACCAATGCTTCAGTCTGATGGTATCCTGATGCTTCACGACGCCGTTGACGAGCATGCAACTCTGATGACCCGGTTATCCGGAGTCAATCGGATGATCAATTCTTGGAGCCAGGTTTGTTCCGCAAAAGAAGTCATCCACAAATTTGAGGCAGCCGGTCTCACCACCACTTCTCTTGTTCCGCTTGAAACCGATACCGCTGTCATCTTTGCCGGAAAATCGCCATCTTTTTTGGAAGCTCTGGCTTTGACCCCGATTCAACGCTTAAAACACCCGATTCTTAACATCGGCTTTGATGACGTTTTAGAAATTGCCACCGATTCGGTGGTGGTTACCGAATTTGCCAAAAATAAATGCGCCTTTGGCTGCTCTTCGGCCAATCTCAAACATTGTCAGGCTAATGAGATCCCCTTTGAAGAAACCGGCCGGCTACTTTCCACCTATTCCAGGGCATTTCTGATTAGAGGAACCCCGGGAACTGGAGAATTTCAACGAAAGATCTTAGCAGCCGAACGCTTAGCCTTTACTGGCGGTTTTCACAAGGCCTTTGCCTTCTGGTCGGGACCCTGTCATATCTGCCCCACCTGTGATTTGGCAAAACCGTGTCTTAACACGAAAAATCGCCGTCCCTCGATGGAAGGCTCCGGCATTGATGTCTTCGAAACCGTCCGCAATAATGGTGAAACCTTAAAGACACTGGCTTGCAAGGATGAATTTGTGAAATACTATGGCTTATTGCTGCTTGAATAAGCCCTTCAGATCGTAAAAAAACCACGGAATTACCGTGGTTTTTTTGATTATTCAATGACAATGACCCGTCGTTCAATGGGCTCAAAATCTTTTGTAATGGGCTCTTCGGTAGGCACGCCAAAGGGCATCTGAGCGATCAGTCGCCAATCCGATGGGATCAGAAAGGTGGTCCTTACCTCATTATCAATAATCGGATTATAGTGTTGCAGGCTTGCACCCAGGCCTGCTGCTGATAATTGCGTCCAAATAGCAAACTGCAACATCCCATTGGCTTGTTCAGCCCAATCCGGAATCCGGTCTCGATAGGGTAAAAACCTTTCCATCAGTCCTTTAGTAACAGAGTTATCATCATAAAATAGCAAGGTTCCGCATCCTGCTGCAAAACTATTAATCCGATTTTCAGTAGAGCGGAATTCATCAGCCAGAACTTTCTTTCTGAGTGTTTCCATCACGATAGCCCAGAACTCCAGATGCTTCTCTCCAAACAGTACCGCAACCCGCTGACTTTGGCAGTTAAATGCCGAAGGTATGTGCTTTGTTGAATGGTCGATGATGTCCATTATTTCTTCAGCTGTGATGGGACTTTCATCGCAAATTCCGTATATCGAGCGCCTTTGCTCTGTTGCTTCTCTAAAATCTAATGGCATGCAAGTACTCCTTACTTATTTAAAAATGTTTGTTGGTTTGATCTCTTATTGATTATTATACCCTAATTATTAGCAAATTCAATTTTTATATGCAAAACGTTAAAAAAACAGAGTCTTCACGACTCTGTTTTTTGATAACTTACTAGTTCTGGTTTTGTTATTATTTTCGTTGGATGGCTTTTTTAGCAGCTGCAACAATATCTTTGGCTGTTAAACCATATTTTTCCATCAGTGGTGCAACCTTACCCGATTGTCCAAAGAGATCCTTAACACCAACGCGTTCCAGGGGCACTGGCGCGACATCGCATAATACTTCGGCAACGGCACTACCCAGACCGCCGATAATGCTGTGCTCTTCAGCGGTAACTAGAGCACCGGTATTGACAGCCGCATCTTTAATGGCAGTTACATCGATTGGTTTAATCGAGCCCATATTTAATACGCTAGCCGAAACAGCATCGATTTTTAAAAGATCTGCCGCTTCCATGGCTGGTCCGACCATCATGCCGGTCGCAACAATGGTCACGTCCTCGCCGCTTTTTAACAAGCCGGCTTTTCCGATCTCAAATTGGTAGTCTTCGTTAAAAAGAACCGGTACATCACTGCGACCCAGACGAATATAAACCGGTCCGTCGATTGCCATCGCGGCATCCATCATTTTTTCTGTTTCGACCGCATCTGCCGGCGATAAAACCGTCATATTGGGTAAAACCCGCATCAGCGCAATGTCTTCGATCGACTGGTGTGATCCGCCATCTTCACCGACTGATATGCCGGAATGGGTTAAGGCTATTTTTACATTTAGTTTCGGGTAACAGATGCTGTTACGAATAATTTCATAGGCTCGCCCGGCGCCAAATATAGCAAAGGTGCTGGCAAAGGGAATTTTCCCTGCGGTTGCTAACCCGGCCGACATTCCCATCAGATTTGCTTCCGCGATCCCGACATTGAAATGCCGTTCG
The DNA here is from genome assembly GCA_018903255.1 of Bacillota bacterium. Lineage (GTDB taxonomy): Bacteria > Bacillota > Clostridia > Eubacteriales > Eubacteriaceae > Acetobacterium. Next base: position 2,888 of record JAHIQT010000207.1, read on the forward strand.
GGGCAGGCCTTTTTAAAGATATTGGTCTTGGTTGCTCCTGAGAGATCGGCATCCAGAACCACCAGGTTCTGGTTTTTTTCGCCCAGTTTCACCAAGTATTCGCCATAAGCCTGTCGTGTTGATTTTTTATCTGCCATGATTATGCCTCCAATTCTGCCAATGCTTGTTTCACTTCTTCTGCATTTGGCCCTTTTCCATGCCATCCCGCATTGTTTTCCATAAAGGAGACACATTTACCCTTAACCGTTTTGCAAATGATCACGGTTGGTTTATCCTCTGATTTTTTTGCTGCTTCCACAGCCGTTCGCAACTCATCAAAATCATGACCATCTTCGACGGTGATGACATTCCAACCAAAGGCTTCAAACTTGCTATCGATGGGGAATGGTGACATCACCTCACAGATAGCCCCATCAATCTGAAGATTATTATTATCGACAAGGGCAATCAGATTATTAAGCTGATAATGGCTGGCTGCCATAGCAGCTTCCCAAACCAGACCTTCTTGTAATTCGCCATCGCCCAGTAATGCATAGATCTTATGATCCTTATTGTCCATTTTTCCGGCCAATGCCATCCCGGCCGCCACCGAAATTCCCTGTCCCAAAGAACCGGTTGACATATCAACCCCGGGCACCTTGTTCATATCGGGATGTCCCTGGAGAATGGAGCCCAATTGTCTTAGGTTTTCCAGCTCGGCTCTGGGGAAAAAGCCTTTTGCCGCCAGCGTTGCATACAGCACCGGGGCAGCGTGTCCTTTTGACAGCACAAAGCGATCTCGATCTTCCTTGCGGGGGTTATTTTCATCTACATTCATTTGTTCAAAATAAAGCAGGGTCAAAATTTCTGCTGACGACAAGGAGCCACCAGGATGACCTGAAGCTGCCTTGCCAATCATTTTCACAATATCCTTGCGAATTCCCCTAACGGTTTCTTCTAAAAATGCCATTTAATTCTCCTCTTTAATAAATATCACTATTCGTGTTGATTTGCCGATCTAAAATATCACGTCTGATCGACTGGGGAACCCCGTCCTTAATAAACACCCGGGGTACCCGTTTGTTGACCATACAGGTAATTTCATAATTGATGGTTCCCAATGCCTCGGCCAGCACATCGGCTGAAATGTTGTTGCCAAAAAGCTCCACCTCATCGTAAAGGGAAACTGCTTCCACATCGGTCAAATCGATCATGCATTGGTCCATGCAGATGCTGCCGACCACTGGCACCAGCTGGCCGGCAATCCAGACCTTGGCCAGTCCGTTTAACATCCTGGTGTAGCCATCGGCATAGCCGATTGGCAAGGTGCCGATAATCCGGTCTTCTTTGGCGACATAACGGTTGCCATAACTGACCGACTCGCCGGGGTGAAGTATTTTCAAATGGACAATCGTTGATTTCAAGGTCATGACCGGTTTTAAAGTGATTTTTGAGCGATCCACCTCTGCCGATGGATAAAGCCCATAAAGGATAATCCCCGGTCGCACCATATCAAAATGTACCCCTTCGACATCAAAGATTCCGGCACTGTTAGCCATATGTTTGATGGGAATGGCGATATGCTTGGCTTCCAGTTCAGCAAGAACCTGTTGGTAGCGCCTGATCTGCTCCGCGGTGTAGGTTTTATCGGTGGCATCAGCGGTTGAAAAATGGGTATATAGACCTTGTAGTTCAATGCCTTCTAATTGATTCATCGCTTCAATGACATGTGAAGCCTCCTGCCAGCCAATTCCGATCCGGCCCATGCCCGTATCGATTTTTACATGGACGGGATGACGTATGCCAATTTCCTGACAATGCTCCGATAAGGCTTTGGCAAAATCAAACTGATAGGTGCCAGGAATCACATCCCAGCGGATCAGATCAGGAATATGTTCTTTTGCGGTGTAGCCCAGCAATAAAATCGGTTCGGTGATCCCGCCCTGTCGGAGGGCAATCGCTTCATCAATAAAGGCTACGGCCAGCATATCGACGCCGGCATCACAGAGGGTTCGGGCACATTCCAAACTGCCATGACCGTAAGCATCGGCCTTGATCACTCCCAGAATCTTAACGTCGGGGCCAACGATTCTGCGAATTTCTTCATAATTACTAGTCAGTGCATCTAAATCAATTTCGGCCCAGGTTGGGCGAAGTGCCAGTTCCTTCATACCGATGGAACTTCCTTGACGATACCCAGCACCATCGCGACTCCATTCTTAATCGATGCTTCCAGATTTTTCTTGTAATCATCGGTCAAATTGGAATCGGCCTTGTCCGAGATCGAACGAATCACCAGATAAGCAACCTGGTTGAGCATCGCCACCTGACCGACTGCCGCACCTTCCATTTCGACACACAATCCGTCGAATTCTTCCCGCAGTTCTTCTTTGAGCTGTTTCGAGTCGACCCCCAAGTCAGCAGTCATGATTCGCCCGGTTCGATAGGAAACTTTTAGTGTTTCCGCGGCTTGCTCGGCCAGCTTGATCAGGGTCGGGTCTGCTTTAAAAAAGGTTATATCCATGTTTGGGATCTCACCCCGGGGATGGCCAAAGGCTCGGGCATCCATATCGTATTGACAGCTGTCTTCTGAAATGACAATATCACCTATTTCCAGATCGGGGTGAACCGCACCGGCCACCCCGACATTGATGATCGAACTTACCTTAAAAATATCAATCAGAACCTGACTACACATGGCAGCATTAACTTTTCCAACCCCGCTTTTAACGGCCACAACCTCTTTTTGGTGGAGTTTTCCCTTAAAAAATGTCATCCCTCCGTGGTGGATCTTGATGCCATCTTCCATCGCTGACTTGATGTCGCGAACCTCACTGTCCATCGCTGCAATAATACCAATCATTTGTTTATTTCTCCTTTCAAAAGACTCACCACTGCGTTGGCAGCGATCCCCTGTTCACTCCCGGTAAAGCCTAAACCTTCTTCAGTCGTAGCTTTTACACTCACAGAATCTCCGGCTAATTCCAGCGTTCTGCTAATATTTTCGCTCATGATTTCAATATAAGGCGCAAGCTTTGGAGCCTGGGCAATAATGGTTGAATCGATATTATTAATTGCGTAGCCCTTCTCGGCAACCAGCTGTCCCACCTTCTTTAGCAGCAGTAAACTGTCACAATCTTTATAGGCGCCATCGGTGTCGGGAAAGTGCTTACCAATATCACCAAGTGCCAAGGCCCCTAAAAGCGCATCGATAATGGCATGCACCAGCACATCGGCATCGGAATGTCCCAGCAGCCCCAACGGATGTTTTATTTTTACTCCGCCTAAAATGAGCGGCCGATCTTCAACTAAACGATGGACATCATAACCAATTCCAACTCGTATCATCTTGCTCCCTCCCGCCTGCTTTTCAAATAAATTTAATCATAGTTTCTGGCATTTGTACAGGATTTTTTAGGTTCCGTATATTTGCATTTGTCGGTTGCGATCAAAAAAATAATTCAGCGGACAACTGATTTTATTTTTACAAATAGAAAAATAACGAAGGGGTCGGAAAATCACTTCCACGATCCAAAACTTTGCTTGTTGCAACACCGTATTTCCTAACCGCGGAGATTCAAATTTTCAAAAATCCTTAATTCACCATAAATTATAACATAAATATACAAAAAAAATGCCACCAAATAAATAACTTAAAAGGATTTTAAGCTATTTGATCTGGTGACCGATGTTTTGCTTTTCTGCTATTTAGTGGTTAATAACGGTCGCATATTATTCAATGAAACACCCATGGTAGAGAGGTTATGAAGCCATGCCGAGGTCGTTGGCATGATCGCTCCGGTTAGGCCTAGACCAATGAGACTAGAGTTAAACAGCACGATAAACCAATAACTGCGGCTCACCCGGTTCATCAGCGCTTTACTGAGTTTTTTCAAGTCAACCAATCCATCCAGTCCCTCATGAATAAAAATAATATCGGCTACTTCTCGGGCAATATCAGAGCCTTCTTTCATGGCGATAGAAACATCAGCGGTCGCCAGCGCCGGGGTATCATTAATACCATCCCCGACCATAATCACCTGATGGCCGTTTCGTTTATAACCGGCCACTAGAACAGCCTTATTTTCTGGTAAAACCTGGGCGCGATAATCATCTAGCCCTAACTGTAGAGCGACATTTTTGGCCGCCATTTCAGCATCACCGGTTAACATATAAATCCCCTCAATACCTGCTTGTCGCAATTGCGTAATAACATCGCTGGCTTCATCGCGAATCGGGTCTTCGATGGCGATTGCTCCGGCCAGCTCGCCGCCAATCGCAAGATAGATCACCGAACTGCTGCCACAGGCTCTTTGAACAATGATTTTTTTCTCATCCGAGTAGGGAATTTTTTCATCTTCAAAAATAAAATGATAACTTCCTATCAGAGCTTTTTGTCCATTGATCTGGGAAGCGATTCCGTGAGCGACAATATATTCCACCTCAGCGTGTTCTTCTTCATGCTTAAGCTTTTCCTGATGGGCCTTTTCGACAATCGAACGCGCCACACTGTGGGGGAAATGCTCTTCAAGACAGGCTGCTGTGCGCAAAATAGTATCTTCGGAATAATCAACAAAAGCAATGACTCTTGTTACCCTGGGGTTAGCTACCGTTAGAGTGCCGGTTTTGTCAAACACGATGGTGTCCGCTCTGGCGTAGGCTTCCAGAAATTTTCCACCTTTTACCATCATTCCCCGGGATGCCGCTTCACGCATCGCTGAGATAACCGCAATCGGCATGGCCAGCTTGATCGCACAGGAGAAATCAACCATGATCACCGATAAAGCTTTGGTGAAATTACCGGTCAGTCCGTACACCGCAAGAAAACCCAGAAAACTATAGGGGACAATCGAATCTGCCAGTTTTTCAGCCTGATTCTGAATTTCTGATTTCAGACTTTCGGAGTTTTCAATCAGTTCAATAATCTGACTGATCCGGGAATCATTGGTTAAGGCATTAACCTCAATTGCGATCGAACCGGCTTCCACTACGGTTCCGGCAAAGACTGTGGCACCCTTATCTCTCAGTACTGCTTGGCTCTCCCCCGTCATGGTAGCCTGATTGACCATGGCAACCCCATCAACAATAGTCCCATCAAAGGGTATCACCGATCCAGCCCGAATATTGACAACGTCGTTGATTTTTATTTCCACGGTTGGTACAAAGACTTCTTTTCCTTCTTGTACGAGCCACACCTTGTCGACATTGAGAATCAGACTGGTTGATAACTCTGACCGGGATTTTTTCCTGGTGTATTCTTCTAGGGCTTCGGTCATTGAAAGCATAAACATAATCGAACTTGCAGTTTTATAATTCCCGGTTGTCAGAGCTACTCCAATGGCCGTAGCATCGAGCACCGGTACATCAATTTTAAAGCTCAGCAGACTGGCCAGTCCCTTTAAGAGATACTTCATGCTCCTTGCCAGAAGAACGACACGGCGTAGCGGTGTCGGGATCAATGGCCGAATCACAAAGCGGAAAAACAATGATCTAAATAGCTCCTGCTTGAATTCTTCCTCAATCAGTTGGGGATCATACTGATAAACCGAAAGACCCTGAAGATCTTCCAACTCCAATGCCATCAATAATTCCAGTACAAAATTTCTCTTTCTTTTACAGTAAAGCACCAGAATACTGCCCGTCACATGATTCGTCTTAACTGCGCTGATGCCCTTTTCCTGGATCAACTTTTCGGCTATGCGATAGCCTTTTTCCGGTGTGAATGCACCTGGTCTGCCTCGTACCCTCAGGCGTCCGGGAACATCATAAACAAGATCAAATTGCATTATTCACTACAACTGCATTTGCAGTTATCTTCCTCTGCCAGCTCCGAGCATAAATCTTCGGCATCTTCGCGAATTTTTTCAAAATGAACCGCCGCATCCTCTTTGATCTTCATCCCTTTTGCCATTACCGTGACACAGGCCTGTCGTGTTTTTTCACTTTTTAGGACTACTCCGCCCAATGTAGCTGCCAATGCACCGCCTGCAAATAATAAAACCTTTGTGTTCTTGATAAAATCAATCATTTCTTATTCTCCCTTAACTGTGTTAGATTTAGCTTACATAAGTTTAGTAGTAAATCCTTACTTTGTCAAGAAAAAAATCTGAATTAAAAAAAATTTA
>JAHIQT010000208.1 GCA_018903255.1 Bacillota bacterium
CATTGAAGGGAAAAATGCGGAGCTCAAACGATTCCATGGACTCGGCCGGGCGAAAAGCTACGGTCTGGTTTCGATGTCCAAACAGGCGAAACTGGCAGCCATTGCAGTTAATTTAAAAAGAATAGCGGCCATCATGACCGCAAAATCTTCCTGTTTTTTTGAAATGTTCGTCAGATTTAGAATTCATTTTGTATTCTGAAAATAATTCTCCCGAATTTTATGAACCAGGCAAAAAAACAGGCCTTTTTCACAGGTCCCGGACGGTTTTTCTTGTGTCAACCATATTTTTTCCATGGACGACACAAAAGAACCGTCCCCTTGTGCGCCCCCTTGTGCGCCCTTGTGCGTGTTGTCCCCCTGTGCGTTATTCCAACAAAAATTCAACAATATTGATGATTTTTATGCCGTCAAAATCTGAATAAAGAGGATTGTCCATGGTAAGGATTATCTTCGGATAATGATCGGTGATTGATTGAAGTGATCGTAGTTCGCGGTTTCTTGTTGCTTCATCCAGAATGCTTGCAGAAACCTGGTAGTATATTTTTAGGTCTGCTTTTGTTGCGACGAAATCTACTTCAAGTGATCCGATTTTTCCAATTGCAACAGCGTAACCGCGTCGCAGTAATTCTAAATAGATAATGTTTTCGAGCACCTGTCCGTAGTCGGTGTTTCTAAGACCGGTCAGCTGATTGCGAAGGCCAATATCAACCATATAATATTTTTCAAGGGTCTTGAGAAACAGCTTGCCTTTGAGATCATAGCGGTTTGCACGGTAAATGATAAAAGCATTTTCAAGCATTTTCAGATAGTTATCGATGGTGTCACTGGTTGTTTTTCTTCCGCTGCTAGTCAGGTAGTCGCTAATTTTTTTAGTTGATACAATATTGCCAATGTTAGCGGCAATAAATTTTAGGACGCTTTCCAACAAAGCGGCATCTCTGACCTGATTACGCTGAACAACATCCTTCATGATCACTGTATTGTAAATGCCACTTAAAAATGGGGCGATGGTATCGGGATAGTCTTTTAGCTCAACAACGGTAGGGAGACCGCCAAATTCTAAGTAATCTTTAAACATTGCATCGACATTGTCACCCTTTTCGAAATCAGTAAAATCAAGATACTCCTTAAAGGACAACGGCAGCATTTTTATCTCTACATATCGGCCGGAGAGGAGCGTAGATAACTCTGAGGACAAGAGATACGCATTGGAACCGGTGATGTAAATATCAACATTAGAATCTACTAGAAATGAGTTGATGGCCTTTTCCCAGGACTCAACCTGCTGTACTTCATCAAGAATAATGTAGTATTTTTCATTTGCGATGGTCATTTTGTTTTTAATATAGTTGTATAAATGAGCATACCTTGTAATCTGATCGAATTCAAAGGCTTCAAAATTGATCCGGATAATATGATCATCATGAACACCGCTGCTACGTAAGTGCTCCTCAAATAATGAAAGCAAAGTTGACTTACCACAACGGCGCACACCAGTAACAACTTTTATCAGTGGTTTATCTTTAAAATGAACCAGTTGAGTTAAATAAAGATCTCGTTTTTTCATAATGAATCACCTCACAATAATGATTATACCAGAAATAAAATAAAATAGAACAAGTAATTCGAGTATAGTCGAATAAAAAAAGAGGTAGCGGTGCCACTCTCTCGACAAAGGCCAGTCTGCCACCCGGTAGAAGTACCAATCGGTCTGGCATTCCATCTAAACCCGGAGAGACAAACTTCGGGCTGATACCACCCATCTTTTTTACAGTTGTTAGCAGTTTTTGTTCAATCCTTTTTTGCCGCATCTATTTTTTTCCGTTTCCGGACAAAAAGGGTGGACAGCTGCCCAAAAATCCCTATACGCGCGCATATATACGTGTACGCACCCAAGTCACTCTTATTTTTATTATTATTTACTATAAAGGGGTTTTTCTTGTCCTCTTGTCCTAATTGTGTATATTACGACCGGTGAACTCCATTTGCACGGTCATTTAGATCCACCCTCACGGAAGCAGATCCATTAGTAACTAACTGCTAATATTCAGAATCAACGTGGACATGGGTAAGACGACAGATATGTTAACGCTCTTAAATTGCATAAAATATCATTAAAACAAAGGTTCAATTTTCATCCATCTGTTGCAAACGATAACACGTTCTGGTAATATAGACCTAAGGTGGTGATTTATATTGGGAAGAAAGCCGATGATTGAATATAGCGAAGGTGTGTATCACTTAATTCAGCGGGGAAATAACCGAGGTTTCATCTTTGATCGAAGAGAAGACAAAGAATATCTGCTGGAATTGATTAGGGACTTTCAAAGAATTATGGGTTTTGAATGTTATGGCTATGTGATCATGAGTAATCATTATCATCTGATTATCAAAAGGCACGAAGTCCCGATTAAGGATATCATGCATCGGATTAACAACCAGTTTAGTCGCTATTATAATCAGAAAAATAAGCGTACCGGTCATGTTTTTGAAAACAGATATCGAGGCTATCATGTCATGGATGATCGTTACCTGTTATCGTTACTCCGGTATATCCACCAAAATCCGGTCAGTGCGGGGATTTGTCAACGCGTCAGTGACTATGCCTGGAGCAGCGATCACTTTTACCGAAAAAACACCCTCTGGGCTCTGGTGAACATTGATTTTATTTTGGGAATTTTTTCAGCGGACAGAAAGAATGCTTTAAAAGCATACTGCGACTTCATGGATGAAAAGATCCTCGAAGATGAGCGTATTTTTGAAGGTTCAGATCGGGTTGAAAACAAGGAAAAGGATACCACCCCAATCAAAACGGTCGTCGCTAAAAAAATGAATCAAAAAACATTAGATGAACTATTAAAAGAAGTTACCATGGATGATGAAATCTATGAAGCCATAAAAGCGGGTTCAAGAAAAAGGGCATTGAGCAGCTATAAAAAAGCGTTCATTCAATCGGCTTTAAAAGAAAATTACACCATGCGGGCAATCGGTGAAAGTATCTCTGTGAGCGAAGTGGCAATCTATAAAATGGTTTCAAAAAATCCGTAAATGCGCCAACCAGGAGGGAAAGATGGCTTCTATTGTAAACAGTTTTGCTATTTCTGCAGTTGAGGCCTATCTCGTGGATGTGGAGGTCAAAACGATCAATGGCCAGCCGATGATTGCCATTGTTGGCCTGGGGGATACGGCGGTAAAAGAAGCCAGAGAACGGGTTGAAGCGGCAATCAATGACAGCCGCTACGTTTTTCCGCAAAAGAAGGTTGTTATTAATCTGGCACCGAGTGATTTAAAAAAGAGCGGTTCCCATTTTGATTTGGCCATTGCGATTGGTTTATTAATGGAAACCGGCCAGCTGGTGTTGCAAAAAGCGGAACGCTTTGGGATTATCGGGGAGTTATCTTTAAACGCCAGTTTGCGGGCGTGCTCCGGTATTTTGCCGATGGTGACAGCGGCCCGGGCAGCCGGCGTTAAAAATGTCATTGTTCCCATGGATAATCTCAAGGAAGCAACCCTGGTTAAAGACATTGATATCTTTGGCTTTGAGTCATTAATGGATGTGGTTGAATTCTTAAAAGGGAATAAGCCGTACAATCAGGAACATAACCGGTCCAAATCTGACCAAATTAAAGGTCTGGATGAACTTGATTTTAAAGATGTTCAAGGACAGGATGGTTTGATCGAATACATTGTTGTGGCGGCTGCCGGAGGACATAATCTGCTGATGATTGGTTCCCCGGGGTGCGGTAAATCAATGATTGCCAAACGGATCCCAACTATTTTGCCAAGTATGACGTTGGACACAGGGGGACGGAGATTTTGTGTTCGCTGTTTCGCAAAAGAAAGCAGAAAAGTAAGCAAAAGGGGACGGTTTTTCTTGTGTCAACCATATTTTTCTAATGGAGGACACAAAAGAACCGTCCCCTTGTGCGCCCTTGTGCGCATCCAAACTGAATAAAGAAGATCATTCCCCAGTGACCCATAGACCTGAGGTTTTATCAGCAATAGAAAAACCCACTGAGTTGGCAGATAACAGTTATCTACCACTTGGTGGGTTATTATTATTTGAAATAAGATTCATATAAACTGTCCTATTGATTTATACTTAAAACTGACCCACCATTAACGGTTAAAATTGACCCACCCTGAGGGGAAAGGAGCGAATAATTCAGATTCTGATTGACTCTGTACCACGGAAATTTAACACTGTGAATTGACCCACCTCGGAAAGAG
>JAHIQT010000209.1 GCA_018903255.1 Bacillota bacterium
ACCAAGCTGCGCTACACCCCGTTGGCCGATGAAATTGGCAGGGGCAGAAGGATTTGAACCCTCGGCACGTGGTTTTGGAGACCACTGCTCTACCAACTGAGCTATACCCCTACAACAGCAACTACTATATTATAAATGCTGGCGGGGTAATTGTCAATATATTTGTTAAAACTTTATACTTAATATATATTGTTAAACGCATACTTTAAATTTATACCTTTAAGTCAATCTTATTTAAATCGAGCAAGTCCTGATTAGCGGTCAAGATCGGCTTTACTTCTTCTTCAATAAAATCAACAACCTGCTGCGGTGCTCGACCAACGTAGCGGCTTGGGTCGAGCAGGGCATCAACATCTTCGGCTTTTAGATTAAAGGATGAATCTTTTAAGATTCGCTCGATCAAGTCATTGGGCTTGCCTTCAACTTTTACGGTATGGCCAGCCTCCATCGACAGGACTCTGATTTTTTCATGCAGTTCCTGGCGGTCTCCCCCCCGCTTGACGCCTTCCATAATGATGTTTTCGGTCACCATAAAGGGTAGCTCGGCGTTGATGTGCTGCAGGATCACTTTGGGATAAACCACTAAATTTTGCGAAACATTCGTGGCAATCATCAGGATTGCATCAGTGGCTAAAAACCCTTCCGGGATACTGATCCGCTTATTGGCCGAATCATCGAGGGTTCGCTCAAACCACTGGGCAGAGGCCGTTAAGGCCGGATTAAGGGCATTGACGATCACATAACGGGCCAGTGAACAGATCCGCTCTGACCGCATCGGATTCCGTTTATAGGCCATTGCCGATGAGCCGATCTGATTTTTTTCAAAGGGTTCTTCGACCTCTTTTAAATTCTGCAGCAGCCTGATATCGGTCGCAAATTTTGTCAGTGTCTGGGCAATGCCGCTAAGGACACTTAACACCTGGGCATCAAATTTACGTGAATAGGTTTGTCCACTGACGGCATATGATTTGGCAAAGCCCATTTTTTTAGCGACCAGATCATCAAGCGCCTTAACTTTTTGGTGATCATTGTCAAAAAGTTCCATAAAACTTGCCTGGGTGCCGGTCGTTCCCTTGACGCCGAGCAGTTTTACATTGCCAATCAGGTGATCAAGATCGGCTAGATCGATTAATAAATCCTGAATCCATAAACAGGCGCGTTTACCAACGGTGGTCAACTGAGCCGGCTGAAAATGGGTAAAGCCTAAGGTCGGTAGATCCTTATGGCTAGCGGCAAAGAGGGATAGCTGGTTAACCAGATTAAGCAGCTGTTTGCGAACATGCCGCAGTCCTTGGGTATAAACGATAATGTCGGTATTGTCCCCGACATAGGCACTGGTGGCACCGAGGTGGATAATCCCCTTGGCTTTAGGACATTGGGCGCCATAGGTATGGACATGGGCCATCACATCGTGGCGCAGTTCTTTTTCTTTTTCTTTCGCCAATTGATAATCAATGTTGGTAATGTTGGCGCGCAGCTCGGCAATCTGTTCTTCGCTAATATTTAGACCCAGCTCACGCTCGGCTTCCGCCAGGGCAACCCATAACTTACGCCAATTTTGAAACTTGTTATCCGCTGAGAAAATCTCGAGCATCTCCTTGGACGAATACCGTTCGATTAAGGGGTTTTCATAATATGCTTTCATAGTACTTCCTTTCACATTAAAAGATAGCTTTGATAAGGGTTAAGCTTTTAAGAATCAGCTACCATTATCAAAGCTTAGTTATTACTGCTTAGTTTATTTCTTTTCTCTGCTCTGATGCTCTTATTTGTCGGTTTAGTAGGTCTGATATAATCGAGTGATTTTAGTCACCTTGTTTTCAATTTCATCAATTGCCAGGATGATCCCATTGATTTGCACCTTGCCGGTGGCAGTGACAAAGCGGCTGGGTCTCTTGGTCAGCATGGTGTCAATAATAATCTGGCGCTCAACGCCGATAACCCCATCAAGCGGGCCGGTCATGCCAATATCCGTGATATAGGCGGTTCCACCTGCTAAAATCCGTTCGTCGGCAGTTTGCACATGGGTATGAGTGCCATAAACGGCCGTCGCCCAGCCATCTAAAAAATAACCAAAGGCAATCTTTTCAGAGGTCGCTTCGGCATGAAAATCGATGATGATCAGGTCAGCGGCCTCTTTTAAGGCCTCTCTTAAGGGCGCGATCCGATTAAAGGGGCAGTCCAGGTTAGGCATAAAGACCTGTCCAGATAAATTGGCAACACAGATTTTCTTGTGGCTGCCATTTTTAAGTTGGCAGTTAAAAACAGCATAACCCTTGCCCGGGCAAGGCTCGGGATAATTAAGCGGCCGGATAATTTGCGGAAAATCAGCAATTGTTTCCAGTAATTCTTTTTGCTGCCAGACATGGTTGCCCATGGTGATCGCATCAATTGGCAGATTTAGCAATTCTTTGGCATTTTTGGTCGAGAGGCCATTTCCGCCAGACGCATTTTCTCCATTGATAATCGTAAAATCAATCGCATGCGCCGCGATCAATTGGGGCAATTGCTCTTTTAAAATCGTTCGTCCGGGTCGGCCATAAACATCACCGAGTATTAATATATTCATAAATTTTCCTTCACCCTAACTAATAAAACTGCTTAAAAAAAGGGGAGATTATCTCCCCTTACTTTTGAGACTACAGACTTACGATAAAGCAGTACCGACAATTATTACATCATGTTGTCTGCATCAAGGCGGACACGGCGTAGCCTGTCCGAGCTTGCAGCAGACAACAGATTAATAATTGGTCGGTACGGTAAGTCTGTCAACAACCTAAAAGGGGAGATTCTCTCCCCTTTTAGACTATTTGGCGTAGTCGCTTGCTCGTGTTTCACGAATCAGATTAACCTTAATGTTTCCGGGATATTCCATTTCTGCTTCAATCTTCTTGGCAATATCGCGTGACAATAAAATCATTTCGTCATCATCAACTTCATTTGGTTTAACCATAATTCTGACTTCACGGCCAGCCTGAATCGCGTATGATTTCTCAACGCCTTCAAATGACATGGCAATGGTTTCAAGTTCTTGTAACCGTTGGATATAGGAAACCAGGGTTTCTCTTCTGGCGCCCGGTCGTGCTGCTGAAATGGCATCTGCTGATTGAACAAGAACAGCTTCCATTGTTCGTGCTTCAACATCACCATGATGAGCTTCAACAGCGTGGATGACATTCTTATTTTCCTTGTATTTCTTTAATACATTGACTCCGATTTCAACATGTGGTCCTTCGACCTCATGATCAATTGCTTTTCCAATATCATGTAATAATCCTGCCCGTTTGGCGACCTTAATGTTACCATCTAATTCCGCTGCCATAATGCCAGCCAGATGGGACACCTCAATCGAATGCTTTAATACATTTTGACCATAACTGGTTCGGTATTTTAGCCGTCCCAAGAGTCTTACGATCTCAGGATGGAGGCCATGAATGCCGGTATCAAAACAAGCTTGTTCGCCAACTTCTTTAATATGGTTTTCGACTTCTTTTTGAGATTTCTTAACCATCTCTTCAATTCTGGCCGGATGGATACGCCCATCAATGATCAATTTTTCTAAGGATAGTCTGGCTACTTCCCGGCGGATTGGATCAAAACCGGAAAGAATTACGGCTTCTGGGGTGTCATCAATGATCAGGTCAATCCCCGTTAAGGTTTCTAAGGTTCGGATGTTACGACCTTCACGACCGATAATACGGCCCTTCATCTCGTCATTTGGCAGGTTGACCACGGTAATGGTTTGTTCAGCCACATGATCGGCGGCGCAACGTTGAATTGACTGGGAAATCAGTTCTTTTGCTTTTTTATCAGCAACAGCCTTTGATTCAACCTCGATCTGGCGGATCATGATCGCAGCTTCTCTGCGCGTTTCCTTACTGATATCTTCAAGCAGAATTTCTTTTGCTTCGTCATAGGTCAGACCGGAGATGCGTTCAAGTTCCTTAACCTGCTCATCATACAAGCTATCCACTTTTTCTTTTTTCTTGTCAACTTCTTTGCCCCTTTTGGTGAGGGCTTCTTCATTGCGTTCTAAATTTGTTAGTTTTTTCTCCAGGTTCTCTTCTTTTTGAATAAGTCGATTTTCAAGTTTCTGAAGTTCGGCTCTGCGTTCTCGATTATCTTTTTCAAGGGATTCTTTTAATTGCAAGGATTCTTCCTTGGCATTAAAGAGAATTTCCTTTTTTAGAGTTTCGCCTTCTTTAACGGCATCATTCACAATGGTTGTAGCGGTTAATTCAGCATTCTTAATCTTGCCTTCGGCAATATTCTTGCGTACAAAATAACCAATCACAAAAGCTGCGATAATACCAATGAATAAAATAATTGTTAGTATGTCTATAATTTTCACCTCCTTATAAACGAGTTGCTATGTTTTTAATCTACTCATCATGATCTATATTTTATACTCTTTTGAAAATAGTGTCAAGAAACAAAGGTCACGCACAAGGGTTATTTTTAAGAAATCAAAAAAAGAACCTCAAAAAGGTTCTTTTTTGAATCGATTTCCCGATTAATTCACTTTTTTAGATGAGATCATCATCATCGATCAAGTTTTCTTCGATCTCTTCAGGTTCTTCCGGGACGGCAACAATCTTGCTGGCGGCATTTTTCTCACGGATTTCTTTTTCGATCGCGTCGGCAATGTCGGGATTAGCCATTAAATGTTCTTTCGAATTATCGCGACCCTGTCCTAAGCGCTGTTCCTTATATGAAAACCAGGATCCGGACTTATCGACAATTCCAAAATCGACGCCGACATCGAGCAGGTCGCCTTCTTTTGAGATGCCTTTGCCATACATGATGTCAAATTCTGCCTGTTTGAATGGCGGCGCAATTTTGTTTTTAACAATCTTGGCACGGGTCCGGTTACCGATAATTTCAGTACCCTTTTTCAAGGATTCAATCCGGCGCACATCGATTCGGACGGATGCGTAAAACTTAAGGGCTTTACCGCCGGTGGTCGTTTCGGGATTGCCAAACATTACGCCAATTTTTTCCCGCAACTGATTAATAAAGATCGTTGTCGTGTTTGATTTCTTGATGACTCCGGTCAGTTTTCTAAGTGCCTGCGACATTAGTCGCGCCTGCAGACCCATATGCGAATCACCCATCTCGCCATCAATTTCGGCGCGTGGCACCAAAGCCGCCACCGAGTCAATCACGACCACATCAATCGCGTTACTTCTGACCAGCGCTTCAACGATTTCCATTGCCTGTTCACCGGTATCCGGTTGCGCCACCAGCAGATTATCAATATCAACCCCTAAGGCTTTTGCATAGGTGGGATCCAGGGCATGCTCAGCATCAACAAAAGCGGCGTTGCCACCGGCCTTTTGGGCTTCGGCAATGATATGCAGGGCGATCGTTGTTTTACCGGAGGATTCGGGGCCATAGATTTCGACAACCCGTCCCCGCGGCACACCGCCAACCCCGAGCGCCATATCTAAACCGATCGATGAGGTCGAGATTACTTCGACATTGAGTTTAGCGGCATCATCGCCGAGCCGCATCACGGCACCCTTGCCGAAACTTTTTTCAATGTTTCTTAGCGCTGCATCCAAAGCTTTTTGTTTATCTGTTAATTCTTCAGTATTGATTTTCGTTTTTTCAGCCATTTGCAACCATCCTATTCTTTATTAGAACATTCGTTCTCGTTCATTTTATTATAGCTATTTTACTTTGATTTGTCAACTATCGTTTTGCGAATCAGGTGAAAGACTTTATTGGCCGTTTTTTGTTGCACCACTTTTCGATCGCCATTAAAGTGATAAAAGTAGATATCCGTTTGCTTATCAAAAGCCACGCCAATATAAACCAGTCCGACTGGTTTATGATCACTGCCGCCATCCGGCCCGGCAATCCCAGTAACCGAAATCGCAAGCCGCGCCTGTGAAAGCTTTTGCAGGTTTTCACACATCTCGGTAGCCGTTTCGGCACTGACTGCCCCATAAATATCGAGGGTTTCTTTTTTTACCCCTAAGAGGCTCATTTTAGCTTCATTCGAGTAGGTCACCAGTCCCATTCCGAATACCTTGGAAATCCCCGGGTATTGGGTCAGTTGGGCGGCAATTAAGCCGCCACTGCAGGACTCCGCCGTTGCCAGGCTGATGTTTTTTTCCAGCAATAACTTGCAGACTGTTTCTTGCAGCGATTCTTTTGAAAAGGCAAAGATATTGTCTGCAAAACGTTCAAGCATTATCGCCTCGTAGCGATCAAGTAAGGCGTTCATTTCGTTTTCGTCAGTCCCATTGGCAGTAATTCGGATCAGTACCTCACCCATCTTGGCATAGGTGGCAATGGTCGGGTTAACCTGGGTATTGATCAGATCCAGCAGCCGGTCTTCGGCGGCCGATTCTCCGATATCGGATAAATTGTAATAACGGGAGAGCACCAACTGATTATTGTCCTGTGTGATGATCGGTAAAACCGCATCTTCAAAAACCCGGGTCATTTCTCGTGGTGGCCCCGGCAGCATGATAATCATCCGACCCTGTTCTTTGATGAGCAGGCCGGGGGCAGTACCACAGGGATTAAACAAAATTTCGGCGTTTTCGGGAATAAATGTCTGCTTAAGATTGTTGGGGGTCATGACATATTCACGGTTTTTAAAATATTTAAGCAAATCATCTTTGGTCTTAGTATCCTGAATCAGTTTTCTTTTGAAGATCGCAGCAATGACTTCTTTGGTTAGATCATCCTGGGTTGGTCCCAGCCCACCGGTGCTTATAATCAGATCACTGCGGTTAAAGGCAATTCTGACCGCTTCCTCCAAACGTTTTGGATTATCGCCCACGGTCGTATGAAAGAGTACCCGGATACCCAGCAGCGACAACTCCCGCGATAAGAATTGGACATTGGTGTTGAGGGTATCACCAACTAAAAGCTCAGTACCGACTGAAATCAATTCACATTTCATTAGTTATTTCCTTTCAAAGGCAGATCTGGTTTTTTAGGATTGAATTTTGTGCGTTTTGTCCATTACATTGAGCGGAATACTTTTTTGTTCAGGATCAGATAATCAATCCCCGAGTATAGGGTTAGAAGGGTGGCAATATACATCATAATCGTTGCAACCGGTATATTGATTAGTGAGAAAGGCCAATTGTTAAAGAGCATCAGGATGATCGCAATCATTTGCGAAATCGTTTTGGCCTTGCCCCATTTGCTGGCGGCAATGATAATGCCATCGGCGGCCGCCAATGAACGTAAGCCGGTGATCGCAAACTCGCGGGCTATAATAATAATGACCATCCAGGCGGGCACCGACCCCAATTGGACAAAACAAATCAGGGCTGAGCAAACCAGTAATTTATCGGCCAAGGGATCCATAAACTTACCAAAATCGGTCACCAGGTTACGGCTTCTGGCCAGATAACCATCGAGGCTGTCGGTTAAGGCCGCGATAATAAACAGGGCGGCGGCAAGCGGCTGGTGGTAGGGAAATTCGATCAGTAATGCTGCGATGAAGAAAGGAATCATGATCATTCTAACTAGCGTAATCTTATTTGGTAAATTCATTTTCAATATCTCCTATCAAATCATATTCTAAGGCATTGACTATCTTAACGGAATAGAAATTTCCGATGATTAAGGGGCTATCGTGACTGTCAACAAAAACACTGCCATCAATTTCTGGGGCATCACCATAAAAACGGCCAAAGTAAGCCTGATCTTCAGCGCCTTCAATCAGCACTGTGAGGGTTTTGCCGATAAAACGTTGTTTCTGGGCATGGGAAATGGTTTGCTGAGCCATCATAAGCTCAGCATAACGGTGTTCTTTTTGCTCTTCTGAAATTTGATTGTCAAATCCGGCGGCTGGCGTATTTTCTTCCTGTGAATACTTAAATACCCCTAAATGATCAAAAGGCAACACTTTTATTTTTTTTAGCAGATCCTGATGCTGGTCTTCCGTCTCCCCGGGAAAGCCCGTAATCAGCGAGGTTCTCAGGACGGCGCCGGGCAGGGTCTGGCGGATCTTGCGAATTAAAGCGCTGATCTGCTCAAAGGACATCTTTCGTCCCATTCGCTTTAATACCCTATCATTGAGGTGCTGCAGGGGAATGTCAAAATATTGGCAGATGGTTGGATATTTTTTGACAGTCGCCAGTAATTTATCGGTGATCCCTTCGGGGTAGAGATACATCATCCGAATCCAGCTAAAGTCAAACCGCTTGGCAATTTTCTCGAGCAGGTCGGGCAGGTCGATCGCTTCTTCAAGATCATAACCATAGGGGGCAATATCTTGCCCAATTAGAATAATCTCTTTGACGCCGCGATCCTGGAGGTCTTGTAATTCTTTAAAGATTTCCTGGCTGGCGCGGCTGCGGTATTTGCCCCGGATCTTGGGGATCACGCAATAGGTGCAGCCGTGGTCGCAACCCTCGCTGATGCGGACAAAGGTCGAAACCGTACCGGCTTTGAGATAGCGCCGGGTGGCAATGATTTCTTTATCGATATCGCCAAGGTATTGGTTGCTGTTTCTGTTATTAGCAGTGCGGCTCTGATCATCCGCGGTTTCTAGTGACGTGATTAATTCGACAATATCATCAAAATGACCTACCCCCAAAAATCCGTCGATTTCGGGGATTTCAGCGGCCAGTTCGGCCTGGTAACGCTCAGCCATGCAGCCGGCCACAATCAGCAGCTGGCACCGTCCCGAACTTTTATAGTTGACATATTCGAGGATATACTCAATCGATTGTTCCTTTGCCGATTGGATAAAGCAACAGGTATTGACAATAATAATCTCGGCGGCTTGGGGATCATCGATAATATGATAATGCTTTTCTTCAATTAAACCCAGCATCATTTCTGAGTCAATCGTATTTTTATCACAGCCCAAGGTTGTCATGTGAATGGTCTTCATATTTACCTACTCTCTCATTTTAAATTCATCTTCGGTGATTAAGATTTGCCGTGGCTTGCTGCCATTGGGGCCAGAAATAATCCCGCGATCTTCAAGATCATCAATAATCCGACCGGCGCGGGCGTAACCAACCTGTAATTTTCGTTGCAGCATCGAGGTCGATAGCTGGTTGTATTCAAAGGCGATATTGAGGGCATCTTCGAGCAGCACATCGCCCTCACGACTTTGTGGTTTTTCCTCAGGTTCCTGGGAAATCGCTTCTTCAATGGCAGCGTCATACTGCAAGCCCTTCTTAATCTTGACGGCATCGATAATGGCATTAATCTCAGTATCCGAGACATAGGTACACTGGACCCGGGTTGGTTTTGATTGTCCCACCGGATAATAGAGCATATCCCCCTTACCCAACAGTTTTTCGGCACCTCCGGTATCAAGAATTGTCCGCGAATCGGTGTTTGATGCCACCGAAAAGGCAATTCGCGACGGGATATTGGCTTTGATCAAGCCAGTAATCACATCCACCGACGGCCGTTGGGTGGCGATGATCAGGTGAATCCCACAGGCTCTGGCCAGTTGGGCGATCCGACAAATGGCGTTTTCACATTCTTTTGGTGAGGTGATCATCAGATCAGCCAACTCATCGATGACAATCACAATCCGCGGCAGCTTTTTTGCACCGGTTTCGGTCATCTGTTCATTATAGCCTTCAATATCGCGGACACCGGCATCTTTAAAGAGCATATAACGGTCGGTCATTTCCTTAAGTCCCCAGTTAAGCGCATAAGAGGCCTTTTTAGGATCGGTCACGACGGGAATTAGCAGGTGCGGAATGGCATTGTATTGATTGAGTTCGACCATCTTGGGATCAATCATAATAAAGCGCAATTCTTCCGGCGATGATTTAAAGATCAGGCTGACAATGATGCTGTTGATGCAGACACTTTTACCAGATCCGGTCGAGCCGGCAATCAGCACATGGGGCATCTTGCCGATGTCGCCAATGACGTTTTCGCCTGACAGGGTTTTACCCAGGGCAAAGGTTAAGGGACTTTTGCTGTTAATAAACTGCGGTGTTTCAATGATTTCGCGAAGGCCGACAATTTCAGAAAATTCGTTGGGTACCTCAATACCGACCGCTGCCTTGCCGGGAATCGGTGCTTCGATGCGGATATCAGAGGTGGCCAGGCTGAGGGCTAAATCACTGGACAGATTAACAAATTTGTTGACCTTGACCCCCGGATCAAGCTGTAATTCAAAACGGGTAATACTGGGGCCGACATTGACCTCAATGATTTTGGCTTTAACGCCAAAATTCTTTAAGGTCTCTTCAATGATCTTGGCTTTTTTAATGACATCATCTTTTTTTGATTTTTTTTTAGCCACTGGTGGGTTTAAAAGATCTAAGGAGGGAAAGGTATATGCTTCAGCTACTGCATCGAAACTGACTGCTGAAAGGTCTAAGACCTTTGTTTGGTCATCGGTTTTGTTTGCCTTATTTTCATTCATTTTGCTTTCTTTTATTTTATTTTCTTTGCTAAATGCCTTGCCAGCATCTTGATCAGAAACCTTTTTAGGCGGACCAAAATCATCAAAGTTTGGCGCCTTCAAGAAATTTTCATGAATCTTCATCGGGCTTTCTGCTTCATCCACTTCTTCTTCGATAAATCCAAAGGGGTCTTGTTTGACTTTCTTTTTAGGCTCAGGAATGACCCCGGTTACCGGTTCAAAGAGCGGTTTATTGGTTAGCGGATTGGTCTGATTGGGCTGACTCGAATCATTGATCTGATAGGGCTCAAACAAGGGCGCATTGTCATCATAATCTCCGACCATCGGAATCATCGTGGTTTCTGAAGTGCGTTCCTTGGTCGCTTTAACCTCTTGTTTAATCCGCTGCTTATCGCGGATTATATCGATCTGATTTTTGAGGCGGTCTTTAATTGGCGGCGCATTTTCACGCTTGTCCTTGATCAGGTTTAAATATTTTTTTAGGCTATTTCTAAAAATAAAAATTAAAATAATCGCCGAGCAGATAATAATCAGCAGCAGGGTCCCTTTTACGGCAAAGAGCTTAATGAAGAGGACGGCCAGCAGAATTCCGATAATGCCGCCGTATTGGCCATACTGGGCTAAACTGAATAGTTCTGCGATGCTATAGTCCATCAGATTGGGGGCATAAATTGTAAAACCGATCATAAAGTTAACCAGTAATAAAAAAACTAAAACAAAGGTGCTGACCCACTCATCAATTTTATTCAGACTCAGGACCACCCCCAGGACAAAAATGTAAAGTGACATAAAAATGGTCAGGGCGCCAAAACAATAACGAAAGGCCTGACTGACAAAGTTTCCGACCATCCCGGCATTAAAGTCAATATAGGCATAAATCGAGAAAATACCAAGAACAATGAAGAAGATCCCGATTGCCAAATGACTGACCGAAAAACGTTTGGCTGTTTTGGGGGCTGGTTTCTTTTTTGCCTTACTATTTGATTTACTGGTTGATTTATGTGGACTTGGTTTTTTTGTGGTGTTTTTATTGGTTGCCATGACGCTCCTTGAATTTATATTAATTGAATGTATAAATGAATGTATAAATGAATGTATAAATGAATGTATAAATGAATGTATTATCTGATCTTACTAAAAGATGCTAATAAATGTGCTTAAATAAAAGAAATGATAAAAGGTGCAGGTATACCCTGCACCTTAAAATTGTTATAACGATAAGATTGGAAAGCGGTGCAGCAATCATTGAACCTTCATGACTTTAGCAAACTCTGATTATTTATGCAACAGCCGTTTGTCGCATTTGTTTTTCTAGTTTTAGTTTTATTGTATTTGTTTTATTGTATTTGTTTTAAGGCGATTTATTTTCCGGAATGGCCAAAGCCACCATCGCCACGGACGCTATCGGCCAATTCTTGGGCGCTGAAAACTTCGACAAAGTCGGCCTTGAGATATTCAGCGAAAACCATTTGAGCAATCCGCTCGCCGGGTTCGAGCTGATAGGGTTTATCGAGTAAGTTTATCAGAATTATCTTAATTTCGCCACGATAATCGGCATCGATGGTACCAACACCGTTAACCAGCGACAAGCCATGCTTGAGCGCTAAGCCACTGCGGGCACGAATTTGGGCTTCAACGCCAATCGGCATTTCTAAAAAAATACCGGTTGGTATCGAATAAACCTTATGAGGCATGATAATCAGCTTGGCATCAAGATTGGCGCGCAAATCCACGCCCGAAGAACCAAGGGTTTGATACTCCGGCAATGGATATTGGGACTGGTTTAGTATTTTAATTGGATAAGTTTTAATGGGGTAATTTTCAATCATGACGATTCCTTATTATTCCTTGGGCAGCATTGCTTTTCGAGACAGGTTGATTCGGCCTTGACCGTCAATTTCCATAACCTTAACGGTTACTTCATCGCCGATTTTAACCACGTCTTCAACGGCGTTAACCCGTTCATTAGCAAGTTTGGAAATATGAACAAGACCGTCTTTACCGCCTGGTAGCGAGACAAAGGCGCCAAAGGTCATGATTCGGACAACCTTGCCGGTTAAGACTTCGCCAACTTCAACTTCTCTGACGATATTTTCAATAATTTCCTTGGCGCGATTACCAGATTCGGTATCCACTGAAGCGATGAAAATGCGACCATCATCCTCAATATCAATTTTAACCCCGGTATCATCAATAATCTTGTTGATCACCTTGCCGCCAGAACCGATGACGTCGCGGATTTTATCGGGTTTGATTTGGAAAATAATGATTCGTGGCGCATAGGGTGATAAATCTTTGCGGGACTCAGAAATTTCTTGATTCATTATATCAAGAATATGGAGTCGGGCGATTCGCGCCTGTTCCAAGGCTTCGGTTAAGATTTGTTTGTTGATCCCATCGATTTTAATATCCATCTGAATGGCCGTAATGCCTTCAGCGGTTCCGGCCACCTTGAAATCCATATCGCCGAGGAAGTCTTCCATTCCTTGAATATCGGATAAAATCGCCAGTTTATCATCTTCTTTAATCAGACCCATGGCAATACCGGCAACCGGTGCCTTCAGGGGAACCCCAGCCGCCATCAGTGAAAGCGAACTACCGCAGACACTCGCTTGCGAGGTTGAACCATTAGAGCTTAAGACTTCTGAAACAACCCGAATTGCATATGGGAATTCATCCTCAGATGGCAGTACCGGAATCAGCGCCCGTTCAGCCAGGGCACCATGTCCGATTTCACGACGGCCAGGGCCACGCGATGGTCGGGCTTCACCAACACTGTATGATGGGAAGTTATAGTGGTGGATATAGCGTTTTGAGTCTTCGTTTGATAAGCCATCCAGTTTTTGGACATCGCCAAGCACACCCAAAGTTACGACTGACAGTACTTGGGTTTCACCACGGGTAAACAATCCTGAACCATGGGGTCTTTCCAAAAAGTCGATTTTTGCAGTGATATCACGAATTTCATCCATTTTTCGATTATCTGGACGAATCCGGTCTTCAAGAATCATCCGACGAATTTCTTTTTTAACCAGTGAACTGATCACATCGTCAATTTCAATTTTCTGATTGGGGTAAATTTCTAAGAAATGTTCTTTAACCAGATCTTTTATTTTTTCAATATTATCAAGTCGCTCCATCTTGTCAGGGGTTTTAACGGCCGTGCTTAATTGATCACCCAGGAAGGCAACGATCTCAGCTTTAATTTCCTCTGATGGCACAAAAATTGGATAATCAGCCTTGGCTTTACCAACAGCAGCAACGATTTCTTCCTGGAAGGCGACGATTTTCTTGATCTCTTCATGTGCCAGCAAAATCGCTTCTAGCATGGCATCTTCAGAAATCTCATTCGACGAGGACTCAACCATCATAATGGCATCTTTGGTTCCGGATACAATCAGGTTAAGGTCACTCAGTTCGCGCTCGGCTTCATTGGGGTTGACAATGTATTGTCCGTCAACCAGACCGATGGCAACCGAACCAATTGGACCATCAAAGGGTAAATCAGAAATCGATAAGACGATCGAGGCGCCAATCATGGCGGCGATTTCGGGCGCATTATCCTGATCCACTGACATCACCGTGGCAATAACCTGAACCTCATTTCTGAAGCCTTTGGGAAAGAGTGGTCGGATTGGGCGATCCATCAGACGGCAATTTAAAATCGCGCGTTCGGTTGGGCGACCTTCGCGTTTTATAAAACCGCCCGGGAATTTCCCGACCGAATATTGTTTTTCTTCATAATCACAGCTCAGCGGGAAAAAATCCATCCCGTCTTTTGGTTTTTTTGCCGCCGAAACAACAGCTAAAATTTCTGTTTTTCCATATCGAATCATCGCAGCGCCTTTTGCAAGCAGTGCAACCTCGCCAATCTCCACGCGTAGCGGTCGTCCGGCTATTTCAGTTTCAAAAATATTCATTCTTTTCTCGCTTTCTATTGTAATACCCTGAGATGGTGCTTTTACATCATTTGGTGTAAGGCCGCAATCTAAAGGGGTATAGGTAACTACATTGGGCTTGATGACCTGCAGGTAAAAAAAAAGGGCGGAATACTCCGCCCCAAATTATTTTCTTAAGCCTAATCTTTGGATTAGTTCACGATATCGGTTGATATCTTTGTTTTTTAGATAAGTTAATAATCGTCTTCGCTGGCCAACTAATTTTAGCAGACCACGTCGTGAGTGATGATCTTTTTTATGGATTTGAAGATGTCCGTTAAGATCATTAACGCGTGCGGTTAATAATGCAATTTGTACTTCAGGTGAACCGGTATCACCTTCATGGGTTTTGTAGTCTTCGACTACCTGTGCTTTTAATTCTTTACTGATCATTTAAAATCTCCTTGTTTCAAAATTTATCCATAAACCGAGTATTTTGTTGGAGTCTCAAAAAACTAAGTGAATGGTAATAACTTAGTAAGTATATCATAAACATTTATTCTTGTAAATGGATTATTCTATAAAATCTTTTCTGATGCACTCGATATCAATTCTAATTTGAGCGATTAAATCATCGATTGAGTCAAATTTAATTTCATCGCGAATTTTTTTTAAGAATTCAATGGTCAGCTCCTGATCATAGATGTCTTCATCAAAATCATAGATGTAGGTTTCAATGGAAAATGGATGTTTTTCAAAGGTTGGATTAAAGCCTAAGTTGGTCAATCCATTGAAACATTTTCCCCGATAATGAACATGGCTATAATAGACACCGGTACTCGGCAAGATCAGTTTTTTATCGAGTTTGATATTGGCTGTGGGAATGCCATACTGGTGACCCAGCCCCTTGCCTTGAACGACCACACCACTGAGGGCATAATTTCGACCCAGAAAGGTTTTAACCTCATCAACCTGACCACAGCTGATCAACTCACGGATAAAGGTCGAGCTGACCGAGTGGGTATTGATAATAAATGGCGGCAAAATTTCAACCTCAAAGCCGTATTGTTTGCCCAGTTCTTTTAAGTCGCTGGTTGTTCCCGACCCCTTATAGCCAAAATTATAATTAAAACCGACCACCACCACCTTGACCTTGTATCTTTTTAGCAGATAGTCGGTGATAAATTTCTCAGGCGTTAGCTTCATCAGCTCTTCGGTAAAGGGATTCAAAAAGACATAATCAATCCCCAGCGCCTCGATCATCGATTCTTTTTGATCATTGGAGGTGATCAGCCAGGGGGTATAATTGGGAAAGATGAGCTCCAGTGGATGTTCTTTAAAAGTCATCACCCCGGTCTTACAGCCCAATCGCTGGCCAATTTTCTTTATTTCTTCAAGCAATGCCTGGTGTCCAAGGTGGACGCCATCAAAAAAACCCAAAGCTAAAACAATTTCTTCGCCGTGATACGTATTGGTTGTCATTGATTACCTCACAGTAGTTTTGTCGGTTTGATATAGTTGCCTTCATCGTGGGCAACAAACCGTCCCATGCCGATCAGCTGATCACCATCATAAAGACGCAGGGTTTCACCGGGATAAAAGTTTTCCATCGATGCTTCGATGTTCCACTGGAAAAGTTTATTGCCATTAAGTAAAAATTTGCGACCTTGTTCAGTTGCCCGGACGCATTGGTAAGACTCCAAGGAATAAGCCAATGGGTAGAAAAGCTGTTCTTGAGCGCCTTTTATGACGCTTGCTTCGATCTCGGCCAGGGTCAAAGCATCCTCAATCCTGAAGCGACCAACACGATGACGGATCAGGTTTCCCATACAGGCCAATGTCCCCAGGGCAGAGCCGATATCTCGGCACAGCGAACGCATATAGGTTCCCTTGGAACAGGTTACCATGATGGTCGCTTTTTGGCTATCTTCACAGAATTCAAGTAGCGTGATCTCTCCAATATGGACATCCCGCTCTGGTATCTCAACCGTTTCACCGTTTCTGGCATAGTGATAGAGTTTTTTTCCATTGACCCGGATCGCTGAGTAGATTGGTGGGGTTTGGCGGACATCACCGGTAAACGAAACCAGGACATGTTCAAAAGCATCGCGGTCAACCCGCTTTTGGCTTTGTTCGATGACGGTCCCGGATAAATCACAGGTGTCGGTTGCGAACCCCAGAACCACTTCCACTTGATAGACTTTGTCATGGTCGGTGATATATTCAACCATTTTTGTAGCCTGTCCGACACATAAAATAAGAACGCCCTGGGCATCGGGATCGAGTGTCCCGGTATGACCGATTTTTTTAGTTTTTAAAATCTTGCGGGCCTTAATGACGACATCATGGGAGGTCATTCCCTTTTCTTTGTAGACGTTGAGATAGCCCTGGCAATGATTAACTTTTTCCATTTTGGCTCTCATAAACGGTCATCAGATCACGCTTTAGTTGATCAATATCGCCACTGAAATTAAAGCCAGCCGCCCGTTCATGTCCCCCTCCGCCGTATTTTAAGGCTATTTCGTGAATATCAAAGGGATATTTTGCCCGCAAAGAGACCCGATACTGGCCAGCGTCAATTTCTTTTAATAGCGCCGTGATTGAAACCCCGATGGTATTTTGACCCAAATTGGCGACATCCTCAGTGATGTTGATGTTGCCACCATACTTGACGATCGTATCCTGATCTAAGATCATCATCGCGATCGGCATACTGTCTAAAATTTCCAGCGAATGGATCGCGGCGCCGGTCATTTTCATCTGATCGATA
This sequence comes from Bacillota bacterium, assembly GCA_018903255.1. Lineage (GTDB taxonomy): Bacteria > Bacillota > Clostridia > Eubacteriales > Eubacteriaceae > Acetobacterium. The sequence goes on from JAHIQT010000209.1 coordinate 17,024, forward strand.
TTCTTCTGCGTATGCAGTCGTTTGGAAAGATGGGCGTAATTGCTTTTGATGGCATACAATTCACTGGCAATTAAATGGGTGTCAACGGTCACATTAGAAAATTGAAAACTGCCGGTATCAGTGGTGATCCCAGTAAAAATGGCGTCAGCCATCTCATCGTCAAAGACCACCTGCAGACCTTTTAAAATCCGAAAAACGATTTCGGCAGTTGCTCCGGTAATTTCGACAAAGTTAAGATCACCATAATGGGCATTGCTCTTATGGTGATCGATAACCAGTTTTGTTTTAGCCGCAGGCATTTCGGCTGGCGAAAAGGCAAAGCTGCTGGTCGAGCAGTCTAAAAAAATAATGACGTCGTAACTGTCCTTCAGTGATTGGTTAAAGCACTTAATTTCATCAAA
>JAHIQT010000027.1 GCA_018903255.1 Bacillota bacterium
AACGAAGCTTATCAAAAAGCGCTTCATGGCGAGGTCGACATGCTGCCGGCAATATCTAAAACCCCGGCGCGAGAACAGTTTTTTTTATTTTCAGAACCTTACTATTATTTTAAACGGGTTATTGTTGTTCGGGATTCCACCCCGAATATCAGCAGTATTGAAGATCTATACCGGCAGACGGTGGCGGTTCAAAAGAACAGTTCCCATCACAGTTATCTGGCCGAATACCCGCAGATTAACTTGAGCCTGTATGACTCCGTCGAAGCGGCCTTAACTGCTGTTGCCAATGGCACAGAGGTAGCTTTTATTGGGAATCTGGCGACTACCAACTATCTGATCCGTTCAACCGGACTAACCAATTTGAAATATGTCGCCTTTGAAGCCGAGCAACAGCAGGGTTTATATTTTGCAGTCCGCAATGACTGGTCGGTGCTGCGAGACATCATCAACAAAACCCTGGCAACCATTACCCCGGACGAACGGATTGCCATCAACAACAAGTGGGTTGGGATAGAGATAGAACCCGATTACGGCCCCATTTATCAGGTGGTCATGCTGGTCAGTGGGGTGGTTATGCTAGTCTGGTTGGTATCAATTTACTGGATTTTGCGACTGCGACGAGAAATCGAAAAGCGAAAAAAAATCCAAAGTGATTTAGAGCAGGCCAAGCAGGAAGCCGAGGCCGCCAATACGATCAAATCCAGTTTCTTGGCACGGATGTCCCATGAAATCAGAACCCCCCTAAATGCCATTACCGGGATGGCTTATCTGGTTAAGAAAACTCAGGTGACGCTGACCCAGAAGATGTACCTGGATCGCATTAGCCAATCGGCCAATACGATGCTCAGTATTATAAATGACATTCTTGATTTTTCAAAAATTGAAGCCGGAAAGATCGAACTCGAGCGCGCTCCGTTTAATCTGGATCTGGTGATTCAGGATGTGATTAATATTGTTTCTTATAAAATTGAAGAACAGCGGCTAGGCTTTAAATTAAGCAAGGATCCGAAAATACCAAACTGTTATTTTGGTGATGCCAAGCGGATTGAACAGATTTTGCTGAATCTGATTAACAATGCCACCAAATTTACAAATGCTGGGGAAGTCGCGGTTGATGTTCGGCTGGTGGCCAGGGAATCGAGTTTTTATCATTTGGCCTTTACGGTTAGAGACACTGGGATTGGCATGTCTGAGGAGCAGATAAAAAATCTTTTTGAACCCTTTTCCCAGGGTGACGCCAGTATTAATCGCCGTTTTGGCGGTACCGGGTTGGGGCTTTCGATCGTCAAAAGCTTGGTAGAAGTGATGAATGGCGAAATTGAGGTTTACAGCACCGCGGGCGAAGGCTCAACCTTTATCGTCAAATTATCGCTTGAGGAAGATCAGCAAAAGGAACAGGAATATCAGCAGCAGGTTTCTTCGCTGTATTTTAACGACATCAAGACACTAGTACTGGAAAAGACCGGTTCAAACATGAATATTATAGACAGCTATTTAGGTGCCTTTGGAATGCATTGCGAACTAACCACTTCTGCGGCCAGTGCCATCAACATGTTAGAATTGGAAAATGGAAAGTTTTCAGAGCCCTTTGATCTGCTGATTATGGATTATGATACCCCTGCCGGTGGCGGGTTTAAGTTTGTGGAAATGATTCAGGACAACAAGAAAATTTTAAAAAAGCCCAAGGTCATTATGCTGTTGCCGATGATGCGGGAAGACTTGTTTGACAAACTCGATAGCCAGGGGGTTGACATCGGTATTGGAAAACCGATTATTCCATCGGTTTTATATAACGGCATTCTGGAGATTTTCAGAACCAAAGCCATCGTTGCCAATCAGGAGTTTAAACAGGAAGCGATCGATGCGGATATTTTTGAAAAGAATTATGGCATCCTGGTAGTAGAAGACAACAAAACCAATCAGCTCATTGCAAAATCGTTACTGGAGCCAGCAGGATTCCGGGTTTGGCTGGGTAATGACGGACAAGAGGGGGTTGACCTGTTTAAGCTACATTGCACCGAGATAGATTTAATTCTAATGGATTTGCACATGCCAGTACTTAACGGTTATGAAGCCGCCGAGCAAATCAGGAAACTTTCGCGTGATGTCCCAATTGTCGCGATGACGGCTGATGTGATTGAGGGGGTTAAGGAAAAATGTGAATCTTATGGTATTTATCACTATATTAGTAAACCCTTCAATCCCGAACAATTTGTCGAAAACATTAGTAAAATTGTGAGTGCAGAAACAAAGAACAAGGCAAAGAACAATACAAAGAGCGAGACAAGCAGCGAAAAAGAAGCAGACAGCCAGAGGCGTGATCAAAACAGCAGAGAAGTAGGGGATAATGTGATCGTACTTGATCGCGAAGAAGGCCTAAAGTATATGGGAAATAATCAGTCGCTTTATGAAAGTGTCTTAAAAGCTTATCTCGGTGAAAATCAGGAAGTGATTGAAAATTTGGAACTAGCTATCAAAGCCAGACACTATCAGGAGGCCGCCCAAGTGATACATAAGGTTA
>JAHIQT010000028.1 GCA_018903255.1 Bacillota bacterium
ATCAGGTCATAATAATCAGAAAAAATATGCTGTAAAATACTCATGCTTTAATTTTACAACAAATCAAAGATAAAGAAAACCAAAAAACCCCTCAAGATTGAGGGGCAGGGGTGTTGACGTGCCGTAGGCACTTTTTTATGAGGGAACTGTTTTTCAAAGCAATTTTATGATATGATCTAGAAGTGAGGTAAACATGAATATTTATGAACTGCCCGGCTTTCCCATAAAAAATGAAGTGATCACTATTCTGACTCAGAATGATCGGGTTCGGATCGAACGGATTATCAGTACCGGTCAGCAATCGGGCTGGTATGATCAGGAAGAGACTGAATATGTGATGCTGCTGCAAGGAAGCGCCGAACTGGCTTTTGCAGATGGCAAGACGATCATCATGGAAAAAGGGGATACGCTTTTGATTCCACCCCACCAGCAGCATCGAGTCGCCGCTACCTCGACAGATCCACCTTGTATCTGGTTGTGCGTATTTTATTAGATTTGCAAAAAAAGGAGTATCAATGATGAAGAAACGTGTGTTAATAGTAATGGTGCTGGCTATTGCCGGAATGCTGTTGATCGGCTGCAATAGTAACAGTAAGGATCAGATCAGCGCCGAAAAGCCGCTGATTGTGGGGATGGAACTGGCTTATCCACCCTTCGAAACCAAGGATGATCAGGGTAAACCCAGCGGGGTCAGTGTTGATTTGGCTTATGCCCTGGGAGAGTATCTTGGTCGGCCGGTTGAGATTGAAAATACCAATTGGGATGGGCTGATTCCATCACTTCAGACCGGCAAGGTCGATGTCGTGATTTCATCGATGACGATTACCGAGGAACGACAAGAAGTTGTCGATTTTTCAGTGCCTTATGCCCGTTCTTATCTGGGATTGCTGGTTAATAAAAATGCCAATATCAAGCAGGTCGAGGATTTAAATCAAGCGGGAAAAATAGTCGATGTCAAAAAGGGAACGACCGGGAATATCTATGCTACAAAAAATTTAAGTCAGGCCACGGTTAATGCACTGTCGTCAGAAAACGCCTGTGTCACTGAGGTAACTCAAGGAAAAGCCGATGCCTTTATCTATGATCAGCTGACGATTTACCGACAAAATCAAGCCAATCCCGATACCACCGAAGCGATCCTGATTCCTTTTCAGGACAGTGAAAGCTGGGGAATGGCAGTAAATAAAGACAATCAAGAGTTGCTAGCAGAGATTGACAGCTTTATCGGAGAATTTAAAGCGCAGGGTGGCTTTGCTGAATTGACTGAAAAATACCTGAAGGAAGAAAAAGAAACCTTTGATGCCCTTGGCTTTCCGTGGTTTTTTAATTAGGCTGATCGATGAAACAAACATTGAGTAAAGAGCCTTCCCGATCAAAAAAAATTGCCAGTGCTATTTTTGTAGCCATTATCCTGATTGGTTTTCTCTGGTTTTCGGTCAATGCCATTAATCTAAAGCTGGACTTTTCAACCTTATATCAATACCGTTACCGGCTTTGGGAAGGATTTTGGATGACCGTGACTATTTCAGTGGCCAGCTTGATTGTCAGTCTGGCGCTCGGTTCGCTCAGTGCTCTTGGTCAAAATTCCCGGATCTTAGTCATTAGTTATTTTTGCAAGGCTTATGTTCAGATTATTCGGGGAACCCCCTTGCTGGTCCAGATTTATTTTTTCTACTACATCATCGGTACTGCCTGGGGTGTCAATAACCGTTATCTGGCCGGGGTGCTGATCTTATCGATTTTTGAAGGAGCCTATATTTCGGAAATCATCCGCGGGGGGCTGGCCAGCATTGATCGTCAGCAATACGAGGTGGCCAAGTCGATTGGCTTGACGCCGGCAAAAACCCTGCAACTGGTGACCTTTCCGATCTTGATGGCGCGAATTCTGCCAGCTTTAGCGGGTCAGTTTGCTTCAATTATTAAGGATTCATCATTATTATCGGTGATTGCGGTTATCGAACTGACCCAAACGGTTCAGGAAATTTCTGCTGATAATTTTAGAATGTTTGAAAACTATCTCTTTGTCGGGGTCTTATACTTTATTCTGACCTTCAGTGTTTCGTTGCTTTCAGGCGGACTGGAAAGGCGGTACAACCATGAATATCGAGTTAATCAATATCAGTAAAACCTTTCAGGATGAACTGGTCTTAAAGGATGTCAGTGGTTCCTTTGATATTCATTCGATTGCCATTATTGGACCATCGGGCGGGGGGAAATCGACCTTGTTGCGGATTATCGGAGGGCTTCTGACGCCAGATTCAGGAGCCTTGAAAATTGATGGGGAGACCATTGAATTCAGCAAAAGATATCTCCATAACTATCGTCGAAACATTGGTTTTGTTTTTCAGTCCAAAGGATTGTTTGAGCATCTCACCGCCATCGAGAACATGCTATTGCCTTTGATCCACGCCTTTGGAATGGGAAAAACCGAGGCCGTCGAGGTCAGCAGTAAGCTTTTTGAACGCTTTGGACTAACAGATGAAAAAAACAAGTACCCCTTTCAGCTTTCTGGTGGTCAGCAGCAACGGATTGCTATCGCCAGGGCGGTGGCGGTAAAGCCCTGGCTCTTGCTACTGGATGAGCCGACTTCGGCACTGGATCCGGAGTATACGGCCGAAGTATTGAATATGCTGGGGGAGCTTCAAAATGATGGATTAAAAAGCATAATTGTAACCCATGAGATGGGTTTTGCTAAAAATGCCTGTGAAAAGGTGATTTTTTTGGCGCAAAATAGAATAGTCGAAAGCGGCAATAGTTCCCAGATATTCAAGCATCCTCAAACCGAGGAGTTACAAGCTTTTTTAAATAAAATTCTTGAATGGAAGGTTTGATCGAGGAGAGCAGTCCTTTAAAACAACTCGATATTCATTATTAAATGCGGAGATTTATCGATGGAAAAAGAAATAACTGGAAAAATAAAAATTGTAAAAGCCGGACCCTATGTCGTTTCCGGGAATATCAAACTGTCTGAGAAGATAATCACTTCACGGGGAAAGGATTATGTCTACCGGGAAGGACGGAATCTGCCCCAGGCGAAGACCTATACCTTATGTCGGTGCGGAAAGTCTAAGAATCCGCCGTTTTGTGATGGCACCCATTCAAAATGCGATTTTCATGGTGATGAGATGGCCTCAAAAGCTGTTTTTGTTGATCGGGCAGAGTTTCTAATTGGAGCAGATCTGGATATGATGGATGATCATCGCTGTGCCTTTGCCAGATTCTGTCACCGCAACGATGGAACCGCCTGGCAGCTGATCAAACAATCAAGTGATCCGAGACTCAAAGAAGAAGCCATTAAAGCAGCCAGTGAATGTCCGGCTGGTCGCCTGGTTGCAATCGACAAGAAGGGTAGCACCATCGAACCCAATTATGAACCGGAGATTGTCATTCTCCAGGATCCTGAGCGGGGGGTGAGCTGTGGCATTTTTGTTAAAGGCGGGATTCCTTTGCAAGCGGCGGATGGGACTATCTACGAAAGACGAAATCGATTTGTCTTATGTCGCTGTGGCAAATCTGTTAATAAGCCCTTTTGTGATGCCACCCATGTCCACATCAAATTCCTGGATGAACAATAATCCGTCCCGGGAAAATTTCGATATTGATGATATCAGATATCAGGCTAGCGAAAGGATTATTTAACCTTAGTGTAGTATGATCAGTACTCAGCCAAAAATAATTAGATCTGTCTTTGTATGGGTTGAACGGTGAGTGGCCATAATTTTGCCGGTTGCTCTCCGGAATGAGGAAGGGTATGAATCTTCAAAATGTGTTGTTGAATTTAATTGTATATGCATTGCCGATTATCGCTATTATTTATATTTTTACAGGGCTTAAACTCTTAAAACAAAAAGTTGGTGGGGAGTTTAATTATTTTTCGGCACTGATGTTTGCTGCGGCCATTTATGCATTTGGTTATTTTCTTTCGCTTAATTCTTTGAATATCGAAATGATGATTTTTGCTCGGAACCTTGCTAACCTGGGGGTAATCTTTATTCCGACATTTGGAATATTTTTTGTTGCGCAATTTGTCAAAAAGAAAATTTCATATCGGCAAAAGGCCTTTTCAGTAGCCGTTTCCAGTATCCTGTGGCTCCTTTATATCACCAATCCGCTTCATCAGCTAACCTTCAACTGGGTCGAGTTGATACAGGTTAACGGCTTTTCTGTGGCCAGTACCTCAAAAAACATTGGCTATTTTCTGATTCTGGGCTATTATGGCGTTTTTTTAGTATCGACTACGATAGCACTGATTAAAGCCATTAAAAAATCCCAGTCCGCCAGTCTGATAAAGAGCTATCGGTTTTTTCTTGGATCAATTCAAATATCCTGGCTTGCGATGCTGGTAATTCTAATGGGTTTTGACACGTATATTGACCCTACCCCGGTAGTGATTCTGGTTATCTTAGCCATGATCGGCCTAAATGAGGTAAGAAACGATCTGTTTGAGCTGCAAATCAATCGTTGGAAACAAACCTTTTGGAATCTTGGGGAGGTGGCCTTTTTGATAAATCCCGACCATGAAATTATTAGCATGAATCCCATTGCAAATCTTTTTTTTGATGGAAAAACGGAAAGTGTTTCAGACATCCTAAAAATTCTTGATCAGGGCGATCATAAACGAAAACCGGTAAAAATAAAGATTGGCGAAGATATTCGATGGCTGTATGTCAATAAAAATAATTTTGATCCTAAACGTAATCTGGTTAGCTATATGCTGGTTGATTTTACCGAACGCCATCAGGCGGAAACCGCTTTAAAAGCCAGCGAAGAAAGACACCGCTTGTTAATCACGCAAATGACCCAGGGTTTGGCCGTGCATGAGCTTATCTTTGATTTGTCGGGGAATCCGGTTGACTTTCGCTACCTCGATGCCAATGACAGCTATGAAAAGCTAGTTGGTCTGAAACGGCAGGATATTATCGGAAAACGCGCCCTGGAGATAAAGCCAGAGATGGACAAAAGCTGGATAAAAAAATATGGCCAGGTGGCCATGACTGGCCAGCCGACGCACTTTGATCACTATGATAAGGAGCTCGATAAATATTTTGAAGTGGTTGCCTATTCGCCCCGATTCAAACAATTTGCGGTGATTATTTCGGATGTCACTGAGCGCAAGCAGGCAGAAAAGGAAATCCGATATTTAAGTTATCATGATTATCTCACCGGCCTTTATAATCGTCGCTTTTATGAAGAAGAACTGGGGCGACTGGACGTACCTGATAATTTGCCGATTACGCTGATTATGGCGGATGTGAATGGTTTGAAACTGATTAACGATTCTTTTGGACATGCGATGGGTGATGAGCTTTTGAAAAAAGCCGCCCGGCTGATCACAGAAGCCGTTCCCGAGGGCAGTGTTGTTGCCCGGCTGGGCGGCGATGAATTTATTATTATCTTGCCGCAGACCGATATTTTTGAGGCGGTTGAGGTAATTAATAATCTGAAAGAAAAAACCTCCAATGAAAAAATCGAGGCATTTGAGATTTCCATTTCCTTTGGCTATGAAATTAAGGAAATGGAAGATCAGGATATCCAGGATATTTATAAACGGGCGGAAGATGATATGTATCGGCATAAGCTCTATGAATGTGCCAGCATCAAGAATAAAACCATTGAACTGATTATGAATACCCTCTATGAAAAAAGTAGCCGGGAGATGCTCCATTCCCGGAGAGTCAGCCAGCTCTGCCGATCGATTGCGGTCCAGATGCGGCTGAGCAAGGATGAAGTCAATCAAATTGGTACCGCCGGTCTGATGCATGATATTGGAAAAATGGGAATTGATGAAAAAATCCTTAATAAGGTAGGCCATCTAAACTTTGAGGAGTGGCAGGAGATGCAGCGCCATCCCGAGATTGGTTATCGAATTCTCAGCTCTTCCAATGAATTTTCAGAAATGTCCAAATATGTCTATCAACATCATGAGCGATGGGATGGAAAAGGTTACCCGAAGAAGTTGGCAAGAGAAGAAATATCCATTCAGGCTCGGATTATTGGGGTCGCAGATGCCTATGATGCGATGACCTGTGATCGCACCTACCGCAAAGGACTGACCCAAGCAGAAGCGGTTCGCGAGTTGAAAAAGCATGCCGGAACGCAGTTTGATCCGGAAGTGACACAGATATTTGTGGAAAGGGTTCTCGGCGAAACGTATTGAATATTCGAAAAAAGGATAGACTAGTCGATTATTATGGAGTGGAGAAAAAAGAAGTAATGATTGATCTCACCGGGGTTTGTGGGACAAGCTTGAAGGAGTCTGGATGCAGGCTCTTTTTTAGTTAAAAATTAACCGAGATTTCAGTGATTTTACACCCAATTTGCTTCATATTCAGATTCATTTCTGATATAATGAAAAAATGATAAAAAATAGCAGCAGTAAACCACTTCTTGCAGTATTGGATCAGCAAATCTGAGTGGGTGATCGTGGTTGTTTTAGGGTTTGGATGAGCAGGTATATTAAGTGAATAAATGATGGGAACGGATAGGAAAGAAGGTTATTATGAGGATAGGATATGCATGTTTAACGGTAGGCGTACCAAATACTGAACTGAAAACCTGCCTACTAAAAAATGCTTCCGATGAAAAATTGACTGAATTGATCAGGCATAATTTAAACGCGCTCGAAAATATGGTTGACTACAACATTGCTAATCGGGTTTTATTGTTTCGAATCAGCTCATCACTGATCCCTTTTGGTTCAAATCCTGTTAACCGGATCATCTGGTGGGAAATATTTGAAAAGCAGTTGAAAAAGATCGGCAAAAAAATTGCCAAAAGCGGGATGCGGGTTTCGATGCATCCGGGACAGTACACAGTTTTAAATTCAGCTGATGAACAAATCGTGGCTAACGCCATCGCCGACCTTAATTATCATGCCCGGATCATGGACAGCCTTTTACTGGGTTCAGAAAATAAGATTATCCTCCACGTCGGAGGGGTTTACAATGATAAAAAACAGGCGATTAAAAGATTTTTAAATCATTATCAGGGTTTGGGTGAAGCTGTTAAGAAACGGTTGGTCATTGAAAATGATGATAAATCCTACACCATTAGCGAGGTTCTGATCATCGGGAAGGCTCTGGACATTCCGGTTGTCTTTGACAATCTTCATCACCAGGTCAATCCCTGTGAGGAAAATCATCCCGATACGTATTGGATTGATGCCTGTAAACACACCTGGAAAAGTCAGGATGGCAAGCAGAAGATTCATTATTCCCAACAGCATCCTGAAAAAAAACCGGGTTCTCATTCGAAAACGATCAGAATCACCGAATTTATGTCATTTTATGAAGAATTAAAGAGCCGCGATCTCGACATCATGCTGGAAGTTAAGGATAAGAATCTGTCAGCGATTAAATGCATTAACTGTACCACCGCAAAAAAAGAAATCAATCAACTGGAGCATGAGTGGAGCAAGTATAAGTATGCTGTACTGGAAAGATCGCCACTTGACTATCTGGAGATCCGAAAACTGCTAAACAATAAAGACAGCTACCCCTGCATCGATTTTTATAATCTCGTTGAAACCGCCTTCTTGAAAGAAACCACCATTGGCAACTCGATCAATGTCGCCCAGCACATTTGGGGGTATTTTAGAACGATGGCCTTACCCAGTGAAAAGAAGTATTTCTTAAAACTTCTGGATCAATATGAAAAAGGCGAAGCGTCAATCAAAAAGGTGAAGAAAAATCTATGGAAGATGACGGTAAAGTATGAACTGAACTACCTGTTGGACTCTTACTATTATGTCATGATTTAAAAAAAGAAGTAGCTGGCGGCTTACAGTAATACGTCGATAATGAATGAGAAAGTGATGCAGGTAAAAATATGTTAAATACCGAAATCAAAGAATTGATTGTCTATCTGAAAAATATCGTTGCGGAAGAAAAACCGGATGATGGTGTGATAGAAAAGTACCGGGATGATCCTGACTTTATTGAACTCAATGGGTTGGTACGGGGAATCCGAGGTGCCTGCAAAAAACACTTTGAAATGATCTTTGATTTATTTCCAGACCCAACCATCATCACCACCATGAAGGATGGAAAATTATTGGCCTATAACCGGGCCTTTTTAAAGTTGATAAAGACCCGTGGGAAGACGATTTTTGATGAGTCAATGAATATTCATGATTTATATTTTGAGTTGGATAAAAGAGAACAGTTAGTCGCACAGTTAAAACAAAATGGCGTCTGCGAAAATATGGAGATTACGGTCAACGATGTCAATGACGAAATGTTTGTCGGTCTGGTGTCAGCCCAAGCGATTAACATTGAGGGAAAACCCCATATCCTCAGCGTGATCCGGGACATTACCGCAATCAAAGAATTGGAAGCACAGATCATACAATTGTCAATCAAGGATAAATTGACCCAGGTCTTTAATCGGCCTAAACTCGATGAATTTCTGCAATCAGAACTCGAACGTTCTGAGCGTACCAAGGCTCCTTTTTCAATCATCCTGGTAGATATCGATTCACTGAGAAATATTAATGAGTCCTACGGAAATCCGATCGGAGATGAATTGCTGGTAGCAATTGCAGAGATACTAAAGCAAAATGTCCGGGGGACAGATTTTATCGGCAGATGGAGTGGCGAAGAATTTTTGGTGATTCTTCCGGATACTGATGAAGCGGGGGCGGTAACGCTGGCTGAAAAGATTAGGACAATTGTTGAAGAAAGTGAGTTTAAGATCGTTGGAAAATTAACAGCTAGTTTTGGAGTATCGGCCTATCGCAAAGACTTACTGCCGGCAACCCTGATTTCACGGGCTCAGGCCGCTCGCAGCCGAGCTAAAGAAAAGGGCAGAAACAGGGTTGAATGTCAGTAGTGAAAGATGGCAAAGGAAAAAATGATGGACGAGGTGACCTGTGGATATGAGACAATTAAAGATTCTAGTGATTGATGATAACCGCGATAATGTGATTGTTTTAAAAGCTTTGATCGGGGATGCCTTTCCGGAAGCCAGTGTTTTGATGGCCTTTAGTGGACAAGTCGGCTTTGAGATGGCTGAGGCGGAAGACCCGGATATTATTTTCGTGGATATAATTATGCCAGGGATGGACGGTTTTGATGTGTGTCGAAAATTAAAAGCCAGTACCGACCTGGCTGATATCCCGGTCGTTTTTGTGACCGCCTCGCGGGGTGATAAGGAACATCGGATCCTGGCGCTGGAATGCGGCGGAGAAGGATTTTTATCTAAACCGATTGATGAGCAGGAATTGATTTCTCAAATTCGCGCGATGGAGAAGATCAGACGTGCCAATATTCTCAAGCGCAATGAAAAAATACGCCTTGATAGCCGGGTCAGAAAGCAGACCGAGGCATTAAAGGTTGCCCATGCCCGTACCTTGAAGCTTTTAAAATCGCTGGAAAAAGAAAATGAAGCCCGCAAAAAAAGCGAAAAAGCACTGGTTGAAGCTCAGAAACTCGCCCATCTGGGCAGTTATGAGATTAATTTTAAAACCGACAAAATCAATTGCTCTGAAGAAGTGCTGAATATTTTTGGGGTTGATTCAGAGCAAGAGATAAATACCAGGGATTGCTTACTCTCATTTGTCCATGCTGATGAGGTTCCCGGGGTGATAGAAAACATCAACAAGGTGATGGAAGAAAAATCCACTGCTGATTTTATTTTCCGGATTCTCAGGCAGGATGGTGAAGAGCGGATTATCAATATGCGGATGATTCCCCAATTTGATGACCGTCAAGATCATATCGGCAATTTTGGAACCATTCAGGACATTACCCGGATTAGAAAAACCGAGGAGGAGATCCGCTATCTGAGCTATCATGATTACCTGACCGGTTTATTTAACCGGCGTTTTTATGAAGAGGTGCTGATCAAATTGGATACCGAAGAAAACTACCCATTGACCCTGGTGATGGCCGATGTCAACGGTTTGAAAATGATCAATGACTCTTTTGGTCATGCAGTGGGCGATGAACTGCTGCAGATGGCGGCTAATGTTATTAAGCGTGGTTGCCGACAAAATGATGTGATTGCCAGACTGGGCGGGGATGAATTTGTAATTATTTTAGCTAAAACCGATGCTGAAACGGCAGCACTGATTATCAAACGACTGGAAATGTTAGCGGCGCAAGAAAAAATATACGGACTGAAGCTTTCGATTGCTTTCGGCTACCGAACAAAAACCAGGAAAGAAGAGAGTATCCAGCAAGTCCTTAAAAATGCTGAGGATGATATGTATCGTCATAAGCTCTATGAAAGTGCCAGCATGCGTAGCAAAACCATTGAACTGATTATGAACACCCTTTATGAAAAGAGCAATCGGGAAATGATGCATTCTAACCGGGTCGGTCAAATCTGTGAAAAAATTGGCATCAGGATGAAGCTTGATCAAGATGAGATCAATCAGATTCGAACCGCCGGACTGATCCACGATATCGGAAAAATGGGAATTGATGAAAAGATTCTGAACAAACCCGGAGCTCTCTGTGATGAGGAATGGAGTGAAATAAAGCGGCACCCGGAAATCGGCTATCGGATTCTCAGTTCAGTGAATGAATTTTCGGAAATGGCCAATTGTATTTTAGAACACCATGAGCGCTGGGATGGCCAAGGCTATCCCAAGGGCTTAAAAGGCGAAGAGATTTCACTACAAGGAAGAATTGTGGCGGTG
>JAHIQT010000029.1 GCA_018903255.1 Bacillota bacterium
AAAACCTTTGATATAATCTTGCGGATTTTCAGAATCAAAGGAATCGAGCATCAGGAAGGGGTCAAATGCTTTTACGGTTGAGTGCGATAAGACCCGGGTCAAATGAACCCCGGCCCCATCGACTGCACTAACCCCCTGAACAACCTGGATGACTTTTCTTTCTTTCATAAAAACGCCTTCTTTCTTATTTTATTATTGTGGGTTTGCTTAGTTATTAGGATTATACCGCATAGGGCTTTATTTAAACGTGTTTGGGTGATAAATTAAGAAACCGTTATTCGAGATGGGATAACGCGGCGCCTCAGTCATGTCAGTCGCCAGATGGCTCCTTGCTCATGCGGCACTTCGTCTCCGCTACGCTGCGCCTTCGTCGCGCCAGTCGCCAGATGGCTCCTTCCTAATAATATAAAAAAGAGAGATCAAACCTTACTGCCGTCTAATGAAACCGTGCAACTCCGTCTCCGCTGTGCTACGCCTGCGTTTGGGGCTTCGCCCCATAAAAAAATAGATATATGAACATTGATTTTCAAGTGAACTTGAATCAATATTCATATATCTATTTTTTTGCACGGCTTCATTATAAAAAGTCCCGCAACGTCCTATCCTCCCAGGCAGTTACCCACCAAGTACTTTCGGCGCTGGAAGACTTTACTTCTGTGTTCGGTATGGGAACAGGTGTGGCCCTTCCGCCATCGTCGCGAGACTAGTTTAGCTTTGTTTCAGGCGATTATAAATCGTCTGAAACAAATAGGTTCAATGGAGCGTTAGCGGTTGAACCGGCTAAACTGTCCATCTTTTTTTCTAAAAATAATCCTTAAATTAATCAAAATATTTTTAGAGAAAAAGATGTTCCTTGTCCCTACTTGCTATAAATATTCAGTTCTTGTTTGTTTCAACTTCTCTATTATACGTCGTCTCATTTCGTTTGTCAATCTTTTTTTATTTTATTTTCCCATCTATTTTTTATTTTATTTTCCCATCAATTCCTGTATCAATGTCTGTGCTTTCAATAGGCTCTTTTCTACCTCAAATGAACTGTCAGCTCTGAAAATACACGGGGTTTGTCCCAATTCGTTTTGATATTCGACGACCAGCTTATTTCTCTTTGCTTTTTCATAATCAGTTTTGTCTTTTTTGAATTCGTCCTTGAAGCAAGTCGCCTGCCAGTTCTGATTCTTCTCAATATCAATGGCTGAAGCAAGGGTTACGGATTTTATATCCAGAAATGTGATGGTAAACTTGGGTCCCATTACAGAAAAGTCAATGCCCGCTTCATGAATTTCCAGGGTTCCTTTAATGGACTTTTCAAATTCTTTATAACCGCCCAGATAGCTGGCCATGATGGACATTTTTATATCCGAAGTGTTCTTACCCCAGGAAAACAATTTCTTTTTCCTTTTGATCCCGTGATTATTTTCAATATCCTGTTTTAGTACCTGGTCAACTGTTTTATCTTCATTGAGATAGTTATAGATGACATTGATATTTTTTTTATTCACACCACGATCATTCATCTGAACATTTGAGATCAGTTCCGATCGGACAGTGACTGCAGTCGTCTGATCATCAACATTTTTAAGCTTAACTGTAATCCGTTGTCCATTAGCGGCAAAAACAATCTTCGTATGGAAAACAATCATGCTTTCCTCTTTATCAGCGATATGGTTTTTTAGTTCATATTTACTGGTGTTAAACACCCTTAAATACGCTTCACATTGGTCTTTTGACCGATTAATGACGCGAGTTTCTTCACTGTGTTTCCCCATAAGGTCTATCTCCCATCTTCCTATCGGTTATTTGCGTAAGGGTGTCATTTTTGATGATTTTCTCCATCAAGCCGATGAGCTTTTCTTCACAGCTTTCAATGGTAAATTCATCGGTTCTTAAAAAATCAAAATAGCTTTTTGAACGAGCCACCGTGATGATCTGAGCCTGCTTGACCAAATCAACAAAAATGCTGTTTTGATCGAGATCCAGATCGAAACTTTCCGGGCACAAAAAATAGTCCAGATCAATATCAAGAATCAAATCCTCGCCGCTGATCTTTTTAATTGGCAGTTTGATGTTTTTAAACATCCTATCTTCAAGGCTTCCAAATTGGTTTTCCGGAACCAGATAGTGACTACCCCTGGAATAATTATGTTTTTCCATGCAATTGATCATGTGGTAATCGCTTAGATAGCCCAATGCCATAGCGGTATTAATATGCTCGTCATTGCGCATCCGATCGATCACCATTCGAATACTATCCAAATTAAGCGGCTCCAGTGATGACATGATTCTCTGCTGAAATTTTGCCACCAGTTCCGCTTCCCGATTGGGGTCAATGGCTATCGCTTTTTGATAAGCCCACAGCCAGAACGGCGGGTTGGTGTCGGGATGATAATCGATACTCACCAACACCATCGGGCGTCTTCGGTTTTTATAGACACTTCCCCAAATCAGCAGCACATATTGGTGGTCGTCTACCACTCTGATGTCCTTACCCTCGATACTCAGGCAGCGTGGCGTTATGTTATTATTACTCATATCACGGCCTGCTCTCGCCTTATCCAAAAGTTTTAGTCAATATATGAACGGATTCGTAATTCTGCCCCGACCGATTTACTGATTCGTCGGCAGGCTTCCTGATCCTCAATGGGCAGAATATCGACGATGGTTAAGACTACCTTGGTATACCTTCCGGCTCGTCGGGCAAATTCTATCAGCGCTTCATAGGCATCTTCAAATACCGGCCGGCATAATTCATCATATTCTTTTTTGTTTTTAGCATTTAAACTGATCGACACCACATCAATGGC
This sequence comes from Bacillota bacterium, assembly GCA_018903255.1. Taxonomy (GTDB): domain Bacteria; phylum Bacillota; class Clostridia; order Eubacteriales; family Eubacteriaceae; genus Acetobacterium. The sequence goes on from JAHIQT010000029.1 coordinate 2,802, forward strand.
ATCTTTCAACAGCGGGGTCATATCTTTTTTATAAATCAGATTGCCATGACCATTGGTATTAAGCCGAATTGGGATAGCATGGATCTTCTTCACTTCTTTTGCGATGGCACAGATTTCGTCCAATCGATAGGTCGGTTCGCCATACCCGCAAAAAACCAGCTCCTCATATTGATCCAGATTACGTTTTAATATATCTTCTTGTATTTCTTCCTGAGTTGGTTCTTTCTCCAGCCAGAGATCATCAACTCCGTTGACTGTGGGTTCATCTTTTCTTACGCAAAACGTACAAGCGTTGCTACATCGATTGGTTATGTTCACATATAAAGACTTCCCTAATTCATAGGTAATCGTCATTTTCTTCTCCTCCAGAGATCTATTTATCGTTTATTCCACTTCGCTATCCATTATCTGCAAAACTATTTACGAGACATTGGAGCAGGTGGTCTAATTATTTGATTCACTTATTGCTTTCAAGCAAAACTATAAAAAGTTATCAACATTTTACCATATCTAACGATGATGTCACGTAAAATCATTATTTTCTATCAACATCACCAATTATTCCTCTTGTCATTTGGAAATATTTAAGATTTCTTGCGGGCAAATCGCCATATCTCAGTAACTCAGACAATAGAAAAGCACATTTATCAATCTTGCTAGTTGATAAATGTGCTTTCCTGACTTTTTCTTAATTTCTTAAAAAACCGGACCGACAAGCTTTAAGTCACAGCCTTCACATGTCCAATCAAGACCGATGCCGTTCATCTTACCGCCACATTGGGGGCAGATCCCGGTTCCACTTTTGGGGTAGGTATATTCAGTCAGTTCCATTTCAAGTATTTCTACCCCATCCGTCTCAGGTTGTTTTTTAAATTTTTCAATGGTTTTTCGCGACATTTAATTTCTCCTTTGTATTCGATTAATAATCCTTATTCCATTATAGACCATCGCTTCTGCGCTTACAAATCATTTATAGGAAAAAATTGCGTCGACTTTAGGGATTAATCCTGCTTATTGATCAATAATGCCGCTTTCCACTGCTCTTCTTTAAAACCGATGAGAACTGTATTTTCTAAAATGATCAACGGTCGTTTTACCAACATGCCATTGGTACTCAAGACCTCGGCCATCTGATCTGGCGTCATTGTTTTGACTTTATCTTTTAAAGCCATTTCCCGATAGACCAGACCGCTGGTGTTAAAGAACTTTTTAGCATCTCCCTGGTATCGTTCCATCCAGTTTAACAATTCGTCTTTTTGGGGGCGATTCTCGACAATATGCCGCTCTTCAACATCAATCAGGTTTTCTGACAAAAACTTCTTTGCTTTCTGGCAGGTTGAGCATTTTGGGTAACATAAAAATAATGGTTTCATTGCTTGCCTCAATTCTATTGACTTTTCTCTAATTTCGATTTTTGGACCCGATCATTGGCAATCCCCTGAGGGAGCGTCACTTCAAATAATTTTTTTCCAGTATTAAAATCAATCTCCGAAATTGCCGCATTCGCTTCTTTTTGCAGACCCCAACCAATACTATAAACTTCAATATTATCTCCGATTTTTTGAGCACTTCCGTAGGCCAGAGCGGTTTTTCCGGGGATCTTGTATTCCTGATAGTCCAGTATTTTTTTATTGACTTCATCGAGTTTGATCTTCAGGATACGGGTTTGGCCAGTGCTTAAAGCATTGTCAAAGACCGTTAAATAACCTTCAGCGGTAATATCCAGATCCGTTTGACCAGATGTTTTTTGTTCTGGCGACATCCCAAATTGATCACCATTACCGGATAACTTCCAGATGACTGCCTTGGTTTCTCGATCAATTTTCATAATCGTATTCATATTACCAAAGGATACAATCAGATTCTGATCAGCAGGATCGATAATCATCCGGTTAAAACCCGAATAATCGGGACTCTGGCTGGTGGTATTGCTGTAATCATTATCACTTACGCTGAGTCCATAAAATTCCGGATGGGAATCGGTGGTAAATTCAAAGACCACCTGATCATCTTTTACTTCCTGAATCAGTGTTCTGATCACCTTTGAGCCCATCGTATTGGCGCCCAAAGCTTCCGGCACATTCTGAACCAACACCAATTGCGAAGCTTCCACAATATAATGGTTGTCCTCAATTAAGATAAAGTCCCGGCCATCGACCAAATCGCCCGCTTTTGCCAGTTCACTTTGGATCAGGGTAATGGTGTCGATTTCCCGATACTGATCATCCAGAATAATCCGTTCTCCCGGTGCAAAACCGATGCCATTGCTGTCGCCGTTAACCCGCTGATAGCTGTAACGAACGGTTCCATTTTCAAAAACATGCTTCTTAAAATCGCGATAGGATTCACCATTGGACGCTTCCGGCGCTTTGGCAATGTAGAAAACAACATCGCCCTGTTTATTCAATTCATAAAGGGCGGTCCCGCCGGTTGCTATGGCAGCATAGTAATTCCCCTCATAACTACTCTCGCCAGCCACCATCATTTCGGGGAGCTGGGATGACAGGGTTCTCAAATAAATCACCCGCTCATCCTTTTCGTTATCAACCTGAATTTCAATTAATGCGCTGGATGAAAGCGCGTCTAGCTTTAAATCAATGGTTGAGCCGGCACCGATGCCTTTGCCGTTCACCTTAACGGTAGCCCCAACCTCATTCAGTAATTTTATTTTGTTTTCAGTTACACTGCTTAAGCTGACGGCGTCAAACACTGCCTTGTTTTCCGAAAGCGGCAACTCTACATTAAATCCGTTGATTTCAAAGCTCAGGGTTTTATCGGACATCAGGGTATTATCCCGCCCTGAGTAAGCCAGTGTACAACTGACTAAAATAATCAATAGTATTGCAGCGCTGATTGATATTATAATAAATTTTCTTGAACTATCCATAAATTCATCTCCTCTGATCGGTAATCATTTGATCTGCCCGGCTTCTTCAATACGCCTTTGTATTTGAGCATCTCA
>JAHIQT010000030.1 GCA_018903255.1 Bacillota bacterium
AGGAAAATGATGTTAGGAGTGATTGTTAATCGTATTGGCCATTCGGATGATGTGCTCAGGTAAGGGTCGCATTGCGGGAGTGTCATCTTTTTGGGCAGATTTTTCCACCATATTTGAGACGAACTTATGAAAAAACTTCATTTTATCCGGGCGCATCTCGCCGCCAAAATTTTCAAGACAAAGGGCTTTTTCAAGCAGCGTTTCAGGAAAAGAATTTTTGAAATAGTCTTCGATTGTTTCAGGAGAACCGCAGCTGATGAAGAAGCCCAGATTTTTGTTTTGCAGTTCGTCTAAATGTGCAAGGCAGTATTTTTTTATCTTCTTGTTAATTTGTCCGATATAAATAGAGCCGCCGACCAAGACCGTATCATAGTCATTCAAGGCAGGGATTTTATCGGAATTGATATTGACTAAGCGGGTTTCGCCGTGTAAATTCTTTTTTAATTCTGCGGCACAGTCGGCGGTAAAGCCATAGTTGCTGGCATAAAGTATCATGGTTTTCATGGGAATTTCCTTTCTTTTTAAAGAATGGTTGAGGTGACGAAACTCAAATCAAGCCATTTAGCATACAATATATTGATTTTTGAATGACCTTCCATTCGACATATTGTCTGTAAATTTGGTCAAAATCACTTTTGACACCCTAACCAAGAATTTTAGAACTAAGACTTATTGGTTCAAGGCATTTTCGATGGCTTTGAGATAGGCCTTGCTGGTCACAGTGGCACCGCTAACGGTATCGACAGTAGTATTTTGGTTTTCGATGACACGGCTAATAATCGTGCTGGTCATTTCCGGGGATTCCATGGTAACGGTTTTGACCACATCAATGCTGGCAATCTGATGATCGGCCACGCTGACGGCAACCTCATTGGTCCAACGCCCGGATTCATAAACGCCGGCATAGGTGCCGTCTTCAATTTTTTGTAGATCGACCGGGTTGACTGCCAGGTTTTCACCGGACTCCAGGCCGCTGGTCATATAAAATAATCCACCAGCCCCCACCAGTACCAATACGCCGACAATACTGAGAATAATAGTGATCGCTTTTTTCACGTGTTTTCCTCCTGCTATTTTAATTTTTGATCCATCTTTTCAAGGTTAATGAGTAGCTTCTTAAGTGTTGACCGGGTCATTGCCAGCTCCTCAGCTGAGATGCCATTAAATAATTTATCAGTGAAGATTACTGATTTCTCGAGAATTTCTCGACCAAAAGCATCAACGGCTTGGGTTAGTTTGATCCGGGTAATGCGGGCATCCTGGGGATCTTTTTCCATTACAACGAAGCCCTTTTGTTCCAGCTTGAGCGCCACCTGCTTGACATTCTGATGGGAGCTCCCCATTGCTTTAGCCACTTCCTTGATGGTCGGGTCGTGATCAAAGTTATTAGCAACCACAACGGTGAGCAGCCATTGCTTGGTTGTTAAGTTGTGCGCTTTTAGTTCTCGCTCGAGCATCGTATCCATCTGATTGGCAACGATTTGAACACTGCCAAAGATAAATTTTTGATCAGGCATTGAATCAATTTTGTCCATACTACCTCCAGGCTTCTATTAAGGTAATGCATTACCTTAATAGATAATACGTTACCTTTCATTTTCTGTCAAGACATATCAGCAAAAATGATCTGTTTCTGAAAAAAAGTTAAGGTGATCTCGATTTAAAAGGGTTTTTTAGAAAATTTGGCAGAAGTTAGTTTTAAAGTTTATGTTATCCGCGTCAGGCATTTATAGCAGTGATATTTGAGCGAGGATGGATGGCTAAAATAGTGAATGTCGTTTGCAGGATGAATCGGTTTGACACTATATCTTGTATATGGTAAAATACACGCAACAAAATAAGAGAGTAATGGTGCTGTGCCAACAGGTGCAGTTTAAGGGGAAGCAGGTGCAAATCCGGCACGGTCCCGCCACTGTAAGGGGGAGATTCTTTTAAAAACTAACCCGAAGTCAGTTTACCTGCCATTACTAGATACACCAAACTCTACGCGTGATAGAGGGTGTTTGAGTGAGCAAATTCATTAGGCCTCTTGACACGCTGTCGAGGGGTTTCTTAATGCCCAAAAATCACAAAACCATTAGCAGGAAAGAAGGAAACAGTTAGCATGATTACAAAAATCAAAAAAAGAGACGGACGAGAAGCACCCTTTAATATTGAAAAAATTGCCAATGCCATTTTTAAGGCGGCCAGTGAAATCGGGGGACAGAATTACCATATTGCCATGGATCTGGCTGAAAAAGTGACCATCTATATTGAAGAGGAAATGAAGACTAAGGCTCCAACAGTCGAAGAAATTCAAGATGCGGTTGAAAAAATCCTGATCGAAACCGGACACGCCAGAACTGCCAAGGCCTATATTCTCTACCGGGCTGAACGGACTCGAATCCGCGAAATGGATAATCGACTGATGCGAATCTACGAAGACCTGACCTTCAAGGATGCTAAGGATAATGATGTCAAACGAGAAAATGCCAATATTGACGGGGACACCGCCATGGGCACGATGCTAAAGTACGGATCGGAGGGTGCCAAGCAATTTTACGAAATGTTTGTCTTGAATCCAGAACATTTGGCATCTCATAAAGCCGGCGAAATCCATATCCATGATCTGGACTTTTTAACCCTGACGACGACCTGCACCCAGATCGACTTAGAAAAGCTCTTTAAAAATGGTTTTTCCACCGGTCATGGACACCTGCGCGAACCCAATGATATTCAAAGTTATTCGGCGCTGGCCTGCATTGCCATCCAGTCTAACCAAAATGATCAGCATGGTGGACAGAGCATTCCCAATTTTGACTATGCCATGGTTCCCGGCGTCAAAAAAACCTATGCCCGGCTTTATCGGGAAAATCTGGCCAAGGCCTTAACGCTTTTGACGGATACCAAAAATGCTTTAGCCAAGGTCAAAGCTATTGGTCAGGACATCGAAAAGAAACAGGATTTAAGACCGGTCTTAAACCAACCGACAAGCTATTTGGCAGCAGAAGCCCGGAGCCTGGCTCAATGGTTGTCTGATGCCAATATCATCAAGCGGATACAAGGCTTTGCGATCGAAAACGCCGAAAAAGAAATCGATCGTTGTGTATACCAATCGATGGAAGCCTTTGTCCATAATCTCAACACCATGCATAGCCGAGCCGGTGCTCAAATCCCCTTTAGTTCAATTAACTATGGTATGGATATGTCGACCGAAGGACGATTAGTGATCAAAAACCTGTTGCTGGCCACCGAGGCTGGTCTGGGTAATGGTGAAACTCCGATTTTTCCGATTCATATTTTTAAGGTCAAGGAAGGGGTCAACTACAATCCCTGGGACCCCAATTATGATTTGTTCAAACTGGCCTGCCGGGTTAGTGCCAAGCGATTGTTTCCAAATTTTTCCTTTATGGATGCCCCCTTCAATTTAAAGTATTACAAAGAAGGTCAACCTGAAACCGAAATCGCCTATATGGGCTGCCGCACCCGGGTGATCGGAAATGTCCATGATCGCAATCGAGAAATCACCTATGGCCGCGGCAACTTAAGCTTTACCACCATTAATCTGCCCCGGATTGCCTTAAATAGCCAAGGTGACAAAGCACAGTTTTTTACTGAGCTGGATAAAAGAATTGATCTGGTCATTGACCAGCTACTGGAACGATTTGAAATTTAGGCCCATAAAAAGGTCAAAAATTTTCCCTTTTTAATGGGACAGGGAGTCTGGATTGACTCCGATGATCTGACCGAAGAGATGGAAATCCGTCAAGTACTCAAACACGGAACCCTCAGTATGGGCTTTATTGGACTGGCGGAATGCCTTGTTGTGTTAACCGGAAAGCATCATGGACAAGGGCAAGAAGTCCAGCAGCTGGGGCTGGAAATTGTTGGCCACATGCGAAAACGGATGGATGAAACCAGCCAGCACTATCAGATGAATTTTACCCTGCTGGGCACGCCGGCTGAAGGCACCGCGGGACGGTTTGTCAAGCTGGATAAAGCTATTTTTGGCGAAATCGCCGGGGTAACCGACCGCGAATATTACAGCAACTCCTTTCATATCCCGGTTTACTACCCAACCAGTGCCTATCAAAAAATTAATTCAGAAGCGCCTTATCATGAGCTTACTAATGCCGGTCACATTACCTATGTCGAGATGGATGGCGACCCAATGGATAATCTTGAGGCCTTTGAAAAAGTGGTTCGGGCGATGAAGGAAGCCGGCATTGGCTATGGCTCTTATATAAGGTAAAAAACATAATAAATATACTTAAATGGCTAAATAATAGTATTATAGATTTATTACATATAATCAAAAAATATAATAAAACTTAAAGACCAATTCAGAAATGCATATGAAATAGTATGTGTTTTTTTTGATGCGTTTAAGTAGAGTTCAATTAGATTGATCAATTATTATTTAGCTATCAGTTCCCATTCAGAACGATGAAATCGAAAGATCAAAGATAATTTGATAAATCTAACCCCGGAAAATATTAAATCCATTAGTTTTGACAACAATTTATGACACTAAACAGGCTGCTTACTAAACATTTAGGTTATCCCGCCCATTACACGATATCATAAAGCAAACTATATTATAAATTCTTGATTCTTGTTTCATCCATATTCATTGGGGTATCAAATTAATCAAGTAAGGAGTGTGGAAAAAATGAAAAAAGTAATTCTTGTCTTCACTTTATCGTTGTTAGCCGCTTTGGCTCTTACTAGCATTTCATTTGCGGAAGAGATGGAACTTAAAAGTCCGGATGTTATACTATCAGAAATTATGGTAGAGCAAGGAATTAAGGATGCAACACAGATTGATCCAAACAAAGTAAACCAGGAGACACTTGAAGCATTAGGTGATTCGGTGATGGAAAAAATGATTGCTAATTCAGCTATGCATGAACAGATGGACATCAAACTAGGCGGAGACGGATCAGAATCCCTTAGAGCCTTTCATATCAATCTTGCTGTCAATTATCTAACAGATTACCCAAATGGGATGATGAATCTCATGAGCGGAGGAATGATGACGAATAGTTATTCATCTACTAATTCTGGATGGTACGGAAATGGAATGATGAATAATAATTCATATGCCAATTCAGGATGGAATGGATATGGGATGATGAATTCTTTTGTATCTGCAGTGGTTACCATTGGTATTATTGCCATATTTCTGATTTTAATTATTGGCGTCATAATTTTTGCAGTGATAA
>JAHIQT010000031.1 GCA_018903255.1 Bacillota bacterium
CCAAATTTTGCAAAAATTTGGTATGCAGCTGAGCAGAGCGAAGCAAAGGTGCAAAAAAGAATGCAGTTGACGAGGGTTTGATCCAACTAAGGATTAAACAAACCCGAGGAAACTACGATCCGATAAAAGAAGCCATGCGGCGAAAAATATAAAAAGAGCGGTGAAGGAGCAAATTTATTTGTTCTTTCACCGCTCTTTTTGTATTTTTTAGGAAGGAGCCATCTGGCGACTGACGCGACTGAGGCGCAGCGTAGCGGAGACGAAGTGCCGCTTGAGCGCGTATAACGGCAGTAATTTCAAAAATAGTTGTAGGTGGAAACAGAACCTAAATCAGTGATTTAGGTTCTGTTTCCAAATTGAGGGGAAAGGAGGGTGTTTTATCTACAGTGTCTTCCAAATATTCTTTTGATATTCCAGAATCGCACGATCACTGGAAAAAAGGCCGGAGTAGGCTACGTTGCTGAGAGACATTTCAAACCATTTCTGTTTGTCTTTAAACAGTTCGTTGATACGGTGTTGAGCTTTTGTGTATGAGTCAAAGTCTTTTAAGACGAAATATGTATCATTATACAAAAGCAGCGAGTCATAGATGCTTTGGAAATTGTCTAAATGGCCAAATGTTCCGTCAATAAGTTGATTCATTATTCTCTGAACGCGATGATCATTTTCATAGATTTGAACAGAACTGTAACCGCCATGTTTTTGGAAATGTGATACCTCATCGGAGGATAATCCAAAGGTAATAATATTGTTATCACCAACAGCTTCATGGATTTCAATGTTGGCTCCGTCCATGGTGCCAAGAGTAATGGCGCCGTTCATCATAAACTTCATATTGCCAGTGCCTGAGGCTTCTTTTCCGGCGGTCGAGATTTGCTCGGAAATATTAGCAGCAGGATAGATGATCTCGCCCAGAGAGACATTGAAGTTCGCTAAAAAGACTACTTTTATTTGATCCCGGATAGCTTTGTCATTATTAACAAGATTAGCAATAGCATTGATGAACTTGATGACTTCCTTGGCAAAATAGTAACTGGGTGCCGCTTTGCCAGCAAAGATAAAGCTTTGAGGGACAATTTCAATATTAGGGTTTGCTTTTAAATGATTATATAAATGGAGAATCTGCAAGGCGTTCAGGAGTTGTCTTTTGTATTCATGAATTCGCTTGACCTGAATATCGAAAATAGATTCCGGGTTCACCGAGATATCCGTATGCTCCTTAATATAATTTGACAAATGGATTTTATTATCCAGTTTAATTTGATTAAACCGGTCGATAAAGAGTGGATCATTCTTGTAATCCATTAGCTTCTCAAGAGCAAAAAGGTTATTGATCCAATCCGTGCCGATTGATTCGATGATTAAATCTCTTAGACCGGTATTACTGTTAATCAGAAAACGTCGGGGTGTGACCCCATTTGTGACGGAATGGAAACGTTCTGGAAATAATCGATAATAGCCGTTAAAGGTTTCGTCTTTCAAGATTTTACTATGAAGCGCTGCAACACCGTTAATCGAGTGGCAACAGACAATAGCCAAATTGGCCATATTGATTTGACCATCCTGTATAATTGATAAGGAATCGATCTGCAATTCATTGAGGCCTGATTTAAGCCGCAAGTCTTCCTGGAATTGTCGGTTGATTTCTTCGATAATCATATAGATCCGTGGAAGTAGAAACTTCATCATATCCACTGGCCATTTTTCCAGCGCTTCCGGAAGTACGGTGTGGTTGGTAAAGGTCAGCGAGTTAAGCGTAAGCTTCCAGGCATCGTTCCAACTTAAACCTTCCTCATCCATAAAAATACGCATCAGTTCAGGGCCACACAAGGCCGGATGGGTATCATTGATATGGATACAGATTTTGTCGGCAAACTCATCCAGACAATTGTTATTATATCGTTTGAAGCGGGTAACCATCCGTTTTAAGCCGGCGCAGACAAAAAAATACTCTTGTTTCAAGCGCAGTTGTTTACCATCAAACTTACTATCATTGGGATATAAAATTTGAGTAATCGCTTCTGCTTCGGACTTATGGCGGACGGCATCGAGAAACTGACCCTCATTGAAGCTGGGCAAATCAAACTCTTCGACGGGTTCGGCGCTCCATAACCTAAGCGAATTCACGGTATTATTATGATAGCCTTTGATGGGAATATCGTAGGGCACCGCTAAAATCGGTTCATAATTCTCAAGAACAAAGGTCAGCACACCATTGATTTTCTCAGAACGGAGATTACCATAAAACTTAACAACAACCGACTCATTGGCTTTTCTGATTTCAAAGGGATAACCGTGCCGCAGCCAATTATCGGCGACTTCAACTTGTTCGCCGTTGATAATCTTCTGCTCAAAAAGGCCGTGCTTATAATGGATGCCATTGCCGTGAAAGGGTAAACCCAGGGTCGCAGACGATTCCAGAAAACAGGCCATTAGTCGCCCTAAACCGCCATTTCCCAAGCCTGGATCGGCCTCCTGATTGAGAATAGTCTGATAATCCAAACCTAGTTCAGTCATGGCAATTTTGACGGTTTCCTCCATATCCAGGCTATTGACATAGGATTTTAGTAGCCGGCCAATTAAAAATTCAATTGAAAACAGGTAGACCCGCTTGTGAGGAACCTCGTCATATTGTGATCTTGTTTTAGCCCATTGGGAAGCGGTTTTATCCATGACAATTTCAGCTAAAGCCTGGTACTGATCGAGTACTGATGACTCAGCAAGATATTCGCCGGAAACTTCTTCGATTTTTTTTATATATGAAGATTTAAAATCTTCAATTTCTTTCAGGCGTTGTGATGGTTTCATGAGGTTTCCTTTCAATAAACTAATTTTGATAATCAAGAATTCATTTTTAGACAAAAAAGCACTAGTCACTACTAGAATCTTTTTACCCTTTATTCCTAAAATAAAACAAAAAAGATTGCGGGTAATCGCAATCCTTTTAAGGTGGAGCGGCTAAATTATTTGACAGGTGCCAGGGGTGACCATAACAATGGCGTAAGAAAGAGGTTGAAGGACAATCGGGTTGAGCGAAATGGCTTCTCCAGAGATCAGATCCAAACCCTGACATCCGGCAAAATCGGGGTGTTTAAACAAGTGAACTGCTTTGGCATTGCGGTTAAACAGGCAAAAACAGAGGGAATCTTCGTTTCGCCGTTCAAATACGAAGAGATCGTCGCTGGCTTCATAGGGCTTCCAGGAACCCTTCTGAAAGACCGCATAATCGGCGCGCAGTTTTGTGATTAATTGATACCAGGAAAGGATATCCTGATCCTCATTGCCCCAAGGATAGGTTCGTCGGTTGTAGGGATCTTCAAAGCCCTGAACACCGGCCTCATCGCCATAGTATAGGCAGGGGACACCAGGGAAGGTAAACTGGATCAGACTAAGCAACTTTAGTCGTTTTACGGCGAGCGCATATTGGGTATCATCGAGCCGATAGGTGTTATGGCTATGGTTCCCCAGATGTTTATAGGCTTCACCAAGCACGTTAAGGATCCGCCGACGGTCATGGCTGCCAATCAGATTCATATTACCCATAAATTGATCTTTGGGATAATGCTCGTAAAGCGACATCATAATCCGAGCGGCCAGCTTTGAGCTTTTATCGCCTAGAACAAAGTCGATAAAGGTCTCACGGAAGGGGTAGTTCATCACGGCATCCAGCTCATATCCGGAAAAATAGCTACGCAGTTCATCATAGGCCACTTTTCGGGAGGCATCTTCCCAGACTTCACCAATTAAAATACTATCAGGATTTTCCTCGATCATCGCCTCTTTTAGACCCACGATAAAGGGATCCGGCAGTTCATCAGCGACATCCAGCCGCCAGCCCGAAGCCCCTGATTTCATCCAGTGACGAATGACGCTGTCCTTGTTTTTATAAATAAAAGCCTGGAAATTAGGATGCATCTCATTGGTGTTGGGCATCGAGTCAACTCCCCACCAACAGGTGTAGGTTTTGGGATAATCGATGAAGGTATACCAGGGATAGTAGTCGGAATCTTTCGACTGATAGGCGCCAACACCGGGATAATTCCCGTAACGATTGAAATACAAGCTGTCGTCACCGGTATGGCTGAAAACGCCGTCAAGGATAATCGCGATCCCTCGTTTTTTACATTCGGAGGCGAGCGTCTCAAAGCTTTCCTGGGTACC
>JAHIQT010000032.1 GCA_018903255.1 Bacillota bacterium
GTACTTAAAAACTTGGCAGGATCTTTGGTAATGTTTTGCTCATAAAGATAGCGTTTGAAAAAGACTGTAACCGATCCTTTGGTTGATAATACATCAGTGTCTATGGTTTTTAGCCAATCTTCAGCATATTGTTGCCATTGCACAAAATCAGGATCTAATTCTAGAATCCAACGGAATGCTGTTCCATCAGGTTTGGATGATTTTCTCTTTCGTATTGGAATAGATTTTTTGATAGAATTATGATAATCTTCGGAAACCAGGGTTTCTCCATCTTCAGTTTTAACGGAGAAGTAGTTTTCCAAGACCCAGTCAATGAATGAACTTGTTTTTCTGGCCTCAGAAGCGCTAGGAGATTTATGTTTACTATGACCATAGCAAATTTCAAAAAAATCCGGAGCCTCAAAGGTAATGCTTAAAAATTTGGCAGGATCTTTGGTAATCTGCTGCTCATGAAGGTAGCATTTGAAAAAGACAGTAATCGATCTCCTTGCTGATGATAGTCCACTGTTTAGCGTTCTAAACCAATTTTCTGCGTAATGTTGCCATTGTTCAAAATCAGGATCTAGTGCTAGAATCCAACGCAATGATAGGTCGTTTCGTTTCATGGCGTGGATCTTTGGTAGTGGAATAGATTTTTTGATGGGGTTATGATAGTCTTCGGAAACTAGGGTTTCTCCATCTTCAGTTTTAACGGAGAAGTAGTTTTCCAAGACCCAGTCTATGAATGAACTTGTTTTTCTGGCACAAGAAGGACCATTAGATTGTTCATTATAATGACCATAGCAAATTTCAAAAAAATCCGGAGCCTCAAAAGTAGTGCTTAAAAATTTGACAGGATCTTTGGTAATGTTTTGTTCATAAAGATAGCTTGTGAAAAAGATTCGAATTGAGTGTTTGGCTACTTCTATTCCACTGCCTATAGTTTTCATCCATTCCTCTACATATTGTTGCCATTTTTCAAAATCAGGATCTAATTCTAGAATCCAACGGAAGGATAGGTCGTTTCCTTTCATGGCGTGAATCTTTGGTAGTGGAATAGATTTTTTGATAGGATTATGATAATCTTCGGAAACCAGCGTTATTCCATCTTCAGCTTTAACAGAGAAGTAGTTTTCCAAGACCCAGTCAATGAATGAACTTGTTTTTTTGGCATTAGAAGCGCTAGTAGATCGGCTGTTACTATGACCATAGCAAATTTCAAAAAAATCCGGAGCCTCAAAGCTGGTGCTTAAAAATTCGGCAGGATCTTTGGTAATGTGTTGCTCATAAAGATAGAGATTAAAAAAATCTGCAACCGATTTTCTAGCTACTCCTTTATTAGTGCCTATAGTTTTCATCCAATCTTCTGCGTAATATTGCCATTGCGCAAAATCAGAATCTAATTCTAAAATCCAACGGAAGGATAGGTCATTTCGTTTCATGAAGTAAACTGTTGGCTTTGGGATAGATTTTTTGATTGGGTTATGATAGTCATCGGAAACTAGCACTTCTCCATCTTCAGTTTTAACGGAGAAGTAGGTTTTCAGCACCCAGTCAATGAATGAGCTTGTTTTTCTGGCACTAGTAGGTGCATTAGATGTATCTGAATAATGGCCATAGCAAATTTCAAAAAAATCCGGCACCTCAAAAGAGGTGCTTAAAAATTCGGCAGGATCTTTGGTAATGCGTTGCTCGTAAAGAAAGCGTTTAAAGAAGAGCGTAATCGATTTTCTGGTTACTCGTATACTAGTGTCTATAGTTTTCATCCATTCTTCTGCATAATATTGCCATTGCACAAAATCAGAATCTAATTCTAGAATCCAATGGAAAGATAGGTCGTTTCGTTTCGTAGCGTAAACTGTTGGTTTTGGGATAGATTCTTTGATAGGGTTATGATAGTCTTCAAAAATCAAGGTTTTTCCATCTTCAGTTTTAATGGAAAAGTAGTTTTCCAAGACCCAGTCAATGAATGAACTTGTTTTTCTAGCACTAGTAGGTGCATTAGATAGTTTTGAATAATGACCATAGCAAATTTCAAAAAAATCCGGAGCCTCAAAAGAGGTGCTTAAAAATTTGGCAGGATCTTTGGTAATATGTTGCTTGTAAAGATAGGTTTTCAAAAAGGTAGTAATTGATGTTCTAGCTACTGATATTCCACTGTCTAAAGTTTTCATCCATTCTTCTACATATTGTTGCCAGTTTTCAAAATCAGGATCTAATTCTAAAATCCAGCTGAATGTGGAGTCATCATGTTTGAATGGAATTTTTTTCCGGGCTGGAATAGACTTTTTGATAGGATTATGATAGTCTTTGAAAACTTGGGTTTTTCCATCTTCAGTTTTAACGGAGAAGTAGGTTTCCAAGACCCAGTCAATGAATAAACTTGTTTTTCTGGCATCAGAAGCGCGATGGGATAGATCTTTTCTATGACCATAGCAAATTTCAAAAAAATCCGGAGCCTCAAAAGTGGTATTTAAAAATTTAACAGGATCTTTGGTAATGTGTTGCTCATAAAGATAGAGCCTAAAAAAATCTGCAACCGATTTTCTGGCTAATGATATACCGCTATCTAGTGTTTTCAGCCATTCTTCAGCATATTGTTGCCATTGTACAAAATCAGGATCTAATTCTAGAATCCAACAGAATGCGGTCTCATCAAGTTTGAATAAATTTATTTTCGGTATTGGAATAGATTTTTTGATAGGGTTATGATAGCCTTCGGAAATCAGGGTTTTTCCATCTTCATCTTTAACAGAGAAGTGATTTTCCAAGACCCAGTCAATGAATGAACTTGCTTTTCTAGCACTATGAGGACCTTTAGATTGTTCATTATAATGACCATAGCAAATTTCAAAAAAATCCGGAGCCTCAAAACTGGTACTTAAAAACTTGGCAGGATCTTTGGTAATGTTTTGCTCATAAAGATAGCGTTTGAAAAAGACTGTAACCGATCTTTTGGTTGATAATACATCAGTGTCTATAGTTTTTAGCCAATCTTCAGCATATTGTTGCCATTGCACAAAATCAGGATCTAATTCTAGAATCCAACGGAATGCTGTACCATCAGGTTTGGATGATTTTCTCTTTCGTATTGGAATAGATTTTTTGATAGAATTATGATAATCTTCGGAAACCAGGGTTTTTCCATCTTCAGTTTTAACGGAGAAGTAGTTTTCCAAGACCCAGTCAATGAATGAACTTATTTTTCTGGCATCATAAGCGCTAGTCGATTGACTTTTGCTATGACCATAGCAAATTTCAAAAAAATCCAGAGCCTCAAAGCTGGTATCTAAAAATTTAGCAGGATCTTTTGTAAGGTGTTGCTCATAAAGATATCGCTTGAAAAAAACAGTAATTGATCTTCTGGCTACTGATATGCCACCGTCTAAAGTTTTAATCCAAGCTTCTGCATATTGTCTCCATTTTTCAAAATCAACATCTAATTTTAAAACCCATCTAAATGTATTATCGTCTGAATTTTTTTTATTTGTCATTGATTGCTCCTTTAAATGAAACGTTTTTTTATTTTTTTTTCTTGATTAAAAAATGCGTCTATATCATCTTCCATAGGTAGTTTAGTTCCGTTTTCAAGTGCTTGAGTTGCTTTATTAAGTGAATTTGTCACGTTTATGATCGTTGGTTCTGTATAAACGTTTTGAGACTCAGCCGATTTATGATGCATCGCGGCTTGAATGATTCTGCGGTCTATACCAGACACGCTTAATCGCTGACCGTAGGCATGCCGATGTCCATGTTCTGTAGTCCCGGAAGTCTTGCTAACAGTAAGGCCAATTTTTTCAACTGCTTTAGCATGCGATTCTCTGCTCGCACTCATACTTAGCATTTCGCCTTTGTTCTTATGATAAAAGGAAACGAATGCGAATGGGTGCTTTTCCTCTATTCTTTCATGCATCCGCTTTAGCAAATACATTTTCCATACTTTCCTGAAAATATAGCCCCATTCTCGAGGAAACCAATAGACATGCATATAATATTCTCGCTCATTATCCAGCTTTGGGTCTTTCCAGCCTGCAAAGCGACTATTATTAGAAATGTATTGATTTCTTGACTGTAAACCGTATTTTAACCGCAGATATGCTTCTCTATTATTCAGAGGCTTACCGTTTAAAGGATCGATAAAATCTTTTGGGGGTGCGCCCTCGGATGGGTGATATATTCGAACTAAAGCTAAATTTGGATCATATGGGTCGTCCATTACATCCTGAACCCATAGATGTAAAACCTCGCTGTGTCTTAATCCGCCGCCGTGCATAAGAATCGTTATTGCTATATCCCGCCAATTATAGCTATCAAGTAAAGATAAGTTGTTTTTTTTGTTCGTTTTATTAAACCCTTCCCAAAGCAACATGTTGATTTGATCTTCAGGGAAAGCTTTTGTTCCGCCTCGTGCCGAAACAGGATTTCTACGCATAATTAAATTCCGGACTTTTCTTGCTGTCCCACTCATGTTTAATGAACTGTCCAAATGTCCCAAAAAAGAACGCTGACTTTTGTTGATTTGAGCGATCCAGTTCAATTTTTGTTCATAGCTGTTTGCGTCTCGCCAAGGATTTAATTGTATTGATCCATAATTATTACACAACCAATCTGAAAATTCACTCAACTGGTTTAAAAGTCTATTTGCGGTGTCTGTTTTCTTTGGAATCCAATAGAGTCGACTTTTGTCGTATCCATCTTCATTGATGGTTCCACAATATAGAGCTTCTGCAAAAGATGCGAAGAATTCTTCAGGTGATGAATAACAGTCTTGATTCACTTCCATGTAGTCCAACAAAAGGTTTACAGCTTGTAATAATTTATCATGCCAAGATTTGCTCATCATATGTTTTTTAAGTTGATATTCATATAACGGGATTAAGATTTGAACTTTATCATTATATTCAACGATCATAGTTGTTAGAGGAATACTTCTGGATGTATTATCTGTATATGTTCTAGTTTTTATTCGAGTATGTCTAATAATGCTCACCGCCTTTGCCGTAATGGTTTATTAATATATTATATATCATACCATAAATACCATCATTTTACAAGTTAACATAAAAGTACTGAGCAATAAAACAAGAACTATTTCTACGCATTTATTATAAAATTTTCACCTTATATACTGGCTCCATCAATCACCCGGTCGATCGCGATCCGGTCTGCGGCTATACCGGCATCATCGGTGACGAGTGTCCCCACTGCGGCCGTCGGGAAGGTGATGTTCCCTTCGAACGGATCCGCCGCATCACCGGTTATCTGGTCGGCACCCTGGATCGCTTCAACGACGCCAAAAAAGCGGAAGTAAAAGATCGGATCAAGCATTTTAATGCGGCGGAACAAATGCAGCAATTGCAATGAGCGACCACTTAAGAATTGCCGGGGTGGTCAAGGAATCGATCGTCGATGGGCCGGGCATCCGCTTTGTCGTTTTTGCCCAGGGCTGCCCCCATCATTGCCCGGGCTGCCATAATCCCGCCAGCCATGATTTTAAGGGTGGTCAATTGGTGGCGATCGATAGCATTATTGACGAAATGAACAAGAACCCGCTGCTGCACGGCATTACCCTAAGCGGCGGGGAACCCTTTGAACAGGCACAAGCCTTTGCAGAACTGGCCAGACGAGCACAGGCGGTGGGCTACCATGTGATGACCTATACCGGCTATAGTTATGAAAGCCTGATCGATAAAAAACAGCCGCAGCAGTTGCTGGAGCACACCGATCTGCTGGTTGACGGCAGGTTTGAAGTGGCCCAGAAGAGTCTGCGGCTTAAATTCCGGGGTTCACAGAATCAGCGGATTATTGATATGAATAAGTCCCGGCGGGAAAATAGACTGGTACTTAGTGAAATAGGCTGAGATAATCAATAATCAAACAAAAGCAATCGGGTGTTTTACCGGTTGTTTTTTGTTTTGAGTAATTTGCGTCGTTCAAGGAATAATAATCCAATTAAAAAAAATAGTAGTGGCAAAAAATATAAAAACGGTTAAAATAGTAAAGGTGTGAATTTGTTCGGGACTTGCGGACAGAACAAGCGTGAGAAATACTCGAAGAAATTTGCAATAGAAACTGTTTGGAGGAATTTTGTGGATAAACGCAGTGAGTTTTCAAGTAAAGTAGGTTTTGTAATGGCAGCTGCCGGCTCGGCGGTAGGGCTGGGCAATATCTGGCGGTTTCCATATTTAGCTGCCAAATATGGTGGTGGATTGTTTCTGATAATCTACCTGATTTTTGTATTGACACTGGGATTTGCGATCATGACGGCCGAACTGGCAATTGGTCGAAAGGCTCAGCTTAGTCCCATGGGTGCATATCGGGCCTTGGATAAACGCTTCAGTTTTGTGGGCATCATTGCCTCTCTGGTGGCTTTTCTGATTCTGCCCTATTACAGTGTTATCGGGGGCTGGGTAATCAAATATTTTGCCGTTTTTGTTACCGGTGGCGCGATCGCCACAACCGGAGTCGATTATTTTTCAAACTATGTGGCCAGACCGATTGAGCCGATTATCTGGCAGGCTATTTTTGTGCTGGCCACTACCGTTGTGGTGATCCGCGGAGTTAAAGACGGTATTGAGAAAGCCAGCAAGATATTAATGCCGGTGTTGATTGTGTTATCGATATTTTTGTCGATCTATTCGATTATGCAGCCGGGCGCGATGGCTGGGGTTTGGTACTTCCTTTACCCGGATCTGGCCAATTTCAGTTTTCAGGCTGTATTGGCCGCGATGGGGCAGATGTTTTACTCGCTGTCACTGGCCATGGGGATTATGGTCACCTATGGTTCTTATCTCAGCAAAAAGGATGACCTGGAAGCATCGGTCAAGCAAATTGAAATGTTTGATGCCGGGATTGCCATTCTGGCTGGATTTATGATCATCCCCGCAGTTTTTGCTTTCTCCGGTGGCGACCCGACGGTCCTCAATAAGGGCCCTGGCCTGATGTTTGTTACCTTGCCCAAGGTTTTTGAAACGATGGCTTTTGGCAATGTGATGGGGGGCGTCTTCTTTTTGCTGGTGCTGTTTGCCGCGCTGACGTCTTCTATTTCGCTTATGGAAGCAGTGGTGGCAACGGTCTGTGATCAGTTCAAGTGGGAACGCAAAAAGGGGGTCCTGATCGTTGCCGCCCTGGCCGTCCTGATTGGTATCCCGTCGTCTTTGGGGCAAGGGGTTTGGAGCCAAGTGCTTATTTTTGGCTTCAACTTTCTGGATTTTTTCGATTTCATTACAAACTCGGTGCTGATGCCGGTTGGGGCCTTTTTTACCTGTATCCTTGTGGGCCATGTGCTGGAAACCAAGATCATCACCGACGAGGTCAAGCTGTCCTCACCTTTTAAACGGGAAAAACTGTTTATTATTATGGTCAAATACATCGCTCCACTTTGCATTGTTGCGATTCTGATCAGTTCAATTTTGGAGGCCCTGGGTGTGATTAAATATTAAGACCACATTCGCAAGGATCCTGATCACAAAAGTAGTGGTGCCTGCCACTAACTTATGTTGCCCCGGTAGAAGCGTCTCAAGATGAGCTGGCGACCCATGGCTATTTACCGGATAAACCCGGTTACCGCTGTGTTTTCGTGGCATCCGGCGCAGGAATAAAAAATAATTTTCAGTTAGGTGAAATTCAAATGGTTGATATCGCACCGACAATGGCAAGTATTCTGGGGATTGATTTTTATGACTGTGACGGCAGGCCGTTGCAGGAAATTTTCCGGGATAAAACAGATAGCGACTAGAAAAGTTACGGTATCATAGCCGTGGCATCCGTAAAAATCTCCAGAAAAATTTAATGGTTGAACTAATGGATGGTGGTATTGTGCTATTATGGTTTAAATGGGCACAGTGATTCTCAAAGAAGACGTGCATAGCATCGACAGTACTTATTTTTCGGCACAGATACTTACGATCCAGTCAAAGAGATCATCCAGATCATAGTCACCGTCATGACCCTTATCCCAGGACAATTCGAAATCAACATCGATACCTTTGTTCTGCAGCATCGTCGCCAGAATTATGGGGATCGCGAGGGCGGTGTCTCGGTCAACTGTACCGTGGCGGATACGCCAATGTTTGGCAATTGACGTCTCTTCAGCGACAATATAGTTCATAGGATTCATCATCTTAACAATGGATGGATCGGCGAGTGAGGCGTCGGAGGTACTGTTTTCCCAGGCGAACTGAGAAAAATGCTGGGCTTTGACGTTTGCTGTTCCAAACAGGTCATTTTCATCATTGCTAAGATCCAAACCATCAAAAGCGGCTGTAGGCTTCATTCTAGTGGCGTACTCGATAAATTTGCCAAAATCAATGTCGGTAATTTGTTCACCTGTTATTATTAACCAGGGCAGTGTGGATAAGTCAGTACCGCTGTCCATGGCTTTTTGAGCAGAGGATATGATAAAACATTTAACATAGTCCTTGAAGTTACCATTACCGTCAGCATCCAGGGTCAACTCGGTTCCGGAGTCATTTTTAAGTCCCAGACTATTCACGTATGCAGGGAACATGACTTTCAGCTTTTCCGAGACCCTAATCTGATCGGCAGTCATTTTACCTTGGCCAGTCGTTCCAGTGTAATTACTGATACCGTAAAATAACCATTCATATGCCAAATCGGCATTATCCAAATTTGTAATGGGACAGTAGCAGGATGCGGCAAAAATATCGTCGCGTGCGTCGGCGGCACCAAGTGACCGCAGATATGGCTCATAATCCTTGCTGTTTCCGGTGGCACCAAGTAGTGATGAGAGGGCCCCGCCGGCGCTAATTCCGTTAGCGATGATCTTTTCAACGTTGCCGGGTACTATCACAGCATTATAGCGCAGATAACGGACAACGGCCTTCAAATCAACGATACAGGCGGGAGCTTTGCCAGTGTATTTACCGCTTTCATCCTGCGTAGTACGGCCGCGGACACCAGGCGTTACTACTACATAACCTTTGGACAGTGCAACGGCTAAAGAATTCTGACTTAAATCATTAGTGGACTGGTAGGTAATATCATCACGATACTCATCTGGGATATAGGTTTGATCAGGGCTGGCTGGTTTGGCAGGCAGATAACCGTAAACCGCATTTTCAAAAAAAATTGGAGCTGTCTCGGTAGTGTAACCATTGATGGTTTTGCCATTATAGTAGGCTTCCAGAACATAGATATTCATAATTTGATAATTGATGTCAACGGGTTTTTTGACGTAGACAATCTTTTCATATGCACGATACATTATGGTTTGAGTAGCAAGTGACAAGGTTTTGATGGTATAGTTGTTTGCGTTGAATTCCAGGCGGTATTCCATTTTATATTCTCCTCGGATAATAAATTTAAGCACGAAGTGCTCAGTATCTTTCGATGATTTTTTCAGATTAGTATTGCTGCAGTCAAATTAGCTAGAGCAGAAGCTATCCATCGTTTAAATCAATTCCAATTGACTTAGACCACTTTAAATCATATAATAAACCATACAGTTACTGTTCAGTCAATAGTGAGGTGTGTTTATGGAAAAACATATACAGCAATATTTTACAACCGGGCAGTTCGCCAAATTGCGTGGTCTTAACAAGCGGACTTTAATGTACTATGCCGATATCGGTCTATTTAAACCGGCCATGATCAATGCTAAGGGCTATCGGTATTACACGAACTATCAAAATTCTTTACTGGATGTGATCCTGGAATTACGTAATATCGGAATCCCGCTTGAAGAGATAAAGCAGCTTTTACACGACCGTTCTGCTACCAGTGAGCTTTCCTTACTGTATCGGCAAAAGGAGCGTCTCGAGGAAGATGCAATCAGGATCAAGCATATGCGTAGCATGGTAGCTAGGGTGTGTTGATTAAGTCTAAATCCTGTATATTATTTCAGTAGGATACAAATACAAGCAAGGTGAACAAACGCCAGAAAGCGATTTGCCAACTTATCATAACGTGTTGCCACTCGCCGGAACTGCTTCAGTTTTTGAA
>JAHIQT010000001.1 GCA_018903255.1 Bacillota bacterium
GAGCATGACCACACCCATAAACATGCCCATCCTCATCCCCATCAGCATGAACACCCCCATCCGCATCAAGAAGAAAAAGATGGTCACGGTCATGCCCATCCTCATGGACATGAACACCCCCACGGTCATGAACATCCCCATGGACACGATCACCCCCATCCCCACGTTCACGGTGATGGGCATTGTGGAAATCATGCGAAAAACGGTGCCGGATGCTGCCATGCTGGTGATATTGAAAATAAAGATATTGAAATCTTGGGCTTACTGCTAGATCATTGGGTTGCCCATAATCAAGATCACGCCATGGAATACAATACTTGGGTCGAAAAAATGAACCGTTTAGGAAAAAATGATGTCGCTGAGTCGCTAATTGAAGCCATTGCGCTGATGAGCGAAGCAGACAAACACTTAGTTGAAGCAAAAAAAGAATTGAATTAGTGGTACGATCTGCGTTTCAGGTGTATACTATACTTGAAACGCAGATTTCGTAATAACTAAAAAAGATTTATAATTGACTGACAAGAGAAATACAATTGATGGGCGGTTGGAATCTTCCGACCGCCTGTGAATGTTATTTTAACAATGCCTGAAGGCATTAAATTTCTTTAGAAAAGGAAGTGTGTAATTGTTATGAGTTTGACAGATTTGATTTATGCTGGTTCTAATGCGGTTGCAGGTTTAACTGAAGGAGCGGTAAACGACGCCATAAAAAAATATGGCGCCGATCATGCGGTAGGATATCCCGATACGGCATATTTTTTACCAATCATTTATGCGGCAACAGGGGTTAAAATCAAAACGCTTGGAGATTTACCGGCTGCAGTGGGGATTCTTAAGAGCTTGATCACCAATAAAGAAGATCTCGGTGACGCCTTAAACGCCGGATTGGCGACTGCAGTAGGCGCCGAGATTATTGAAGCGATCCGCTATGTTGATGGCGATCCATACGCCAATGATTCCGGAATCGGTTTTGTCTCGGATCCGATTATCCGTTCCCTGGGCGTGCCCTTGGTAACTGGTGATATCCCCGGGATTGCGGTCCTTTTAGGCGAATCTTCAGATCCCGCCGGACTGGCTGCGATTGTCAAAGACTATCAGGAAAAAGGTTTGCTGACCTTCATGGTCGGTAATATTATCGAGCAAGCTTTAGAAGCCGGTGTGAAAATGGGTCTTGATTATCGGGTCATTCCACTCGGCCATGAAGTAACCTCGGTTATTCATGTTGTCTCAGTAGCGATACGAGCGGCACTTATCTTCGGTGGCATTGAACCTGGTAAACTGGCCGAGTTTTTAACCTATACCAAAGAGCGGGTGCCTGCCTTTGTTAATACCTTTGGCGATTTAAATGAGGTCGTTGTATCAGTCGGAGCCGGCGCAATTGCCCTGGGTTTCCCGGTTATTGCCGATGTCCCGGTACCGGAAGTACCAGGCGCACTGATGTCGCAGGCTGATCATGCTAAAACGGTTGAGTTCTCTTTAGAAGCGCGTGATATTAAGATCAAGGTCACAAAAATCGATGTTCCGGTTTCGGTTGCTTCAGCATTTGAAGGTGAACGCGTCCGTAAAGATAACATGTTTGCTGAATTTGGCGGCAACAAAACAAA
Source organism: Bacillota bacterium (assembly GCA_018903255.1). Classification (GTDB taxonomy): domain Bacteria; phylum Bacillota; class Clostridia; order Eubacteriales; family Eubacteriaceae; genus Acetobacterium. The sequence goes on from JAHIQT010000001.1 coordinate 1,605, forward strand.
ATGCTGGGAACTGGTCAAAGAAGTCGAATTAAACGTGATCGAAGACCACAAGATTACCGTTGTCGGTCCAGAAATAGATGATGCTTCATTTGCAGGAGCGGATGTCGTCCGACTACCTTTGGGAATCCTGGTCGAAGTTGCCGGCAAAAATATGCAAAAAGACTTTGAATCAGTGCTGGAACGGCGAATCCATTACTTTACCAACTATATCGATGGCGCCATGCATGTCGGGCAACGCAACATTGCCTGGATTCGTTTAACAAAAGAAGCTTATGAAAAAGGCTTCCGCTTAAAACATATCGGCGAAGTGCTTTATGCCAAAATGCGAGCTGATTTTGACAACGTTGTTGATAAATGTCAGGTGACACTCTATACGACCCAGGAAGATGTCGCACGACTTGAAGAAGAAATGGTTAAGCCAATCTATAGCCAACGTGATGATCGCTTAAACGCCTTAACCGATGAAAGTGTTGAGACCTTTTATACCTGCACCCTCTGTCAATCATTTGCCCCCAGCCATGTTTGCGTCGTAACACCAGAACGCTTAGGCTTATGTGGTGCTGTTTCGTGGTTAGATAGCAAGGCTACCAAGGAGTTGGATCCGGCCGGACCATCACAACCGATTGAAAAAGGCGAAGCTGTCGATGCTAAAATTGGTATCTGGGATGCTGTTAACAAAACGGTTGCAGCGGCATCGCAAGGGGCAGTTGAACGGGTAACCTTATACTCAATCCTTGAAGACCC
>JAHIQT010000211.1 GCA_018903255.1 Bacillota bacterium
AACCAGTTTGGATCCATCATTGTAAAAACGAAAAACGGGATCCCGGTTAAACTTGTTTTTGTTAGAAACCGTAATAAAAAAAGTGACTGGCTGACGGTACTCAGTACCGATTTATCCTTGTCTGATGAAGAAATCATCCGCATTTATGGGAATCGGTGGAGCATAGAAGTTTTCTTTAAATCCACTAAGTCGCTCATGAAGCTTGGCGCCGAATTTCAGGGGCGAAGCTATGACATGATGATCAGCCATACAACCATTGTTTTTACCCGTTACATTCTCCTGGAATGGCTTCGCCGAAGCGAAAATGATGATAAAACCTTGTGCGAATTATTCTTCAGGCTTTGTGACGACATCCAGGATATGGCACTCTCAACCGCTCTTCAAAGTTTGATGAGTTTATTTGTTGAACAATTAAATTCGGTAGGCTCTAGAAAGTCTACACTGTTAAAAAATCAACTCCAGCAATGGATTGACTCTCAGGCCTCTTTTATAAAGGCTTTGTTTGGTCAATTAAGCTGGGAAAGTTGAGTAAATAATATCCATATTATTGTAACTTGAGTTTCCCACATCATTGGGACTGAAATAGCCACCATAAAAAGCCCCTGAACCACTGTAACCATCTTGAATGTCGAAACAAAAAATTGCGACTTTACCGTCATTATTTACATCAGACTCTAAACCGAAGTTATCTCTAATCTTATTGTAGATTTTTGTTTCAAATTCCTGTCCAATTTGTAGGGCTAGTTCGTTAGTGATCAACACTTCTGGTATTGCCCGATTATCAACCCAGACATCAACTTTTGTTCCTGAATAAGCACATCTTGCCGCAATTATTACATCGGTACCAGTTGAAAAATTTCGGGTAATTAAATCTTTTGTGTCATCAACCGCAGCACTAACTAAGATATTCGAACTTTCATTACTATCAGTAATTTCCTGATCATGTTCAGGTTGAAATGGAATTACAGGATCAATACGAAGAGCTTCTGAATCTTGATCCTCGGAATCCAGTGTATTCATATTTGTCAAATCTTCTAAACCATTTAGAGTTCCGGTTGATTGGGGACTCACAATATCCGTTGACTCGTTACTGACTAGAAGCTTATTGCCAACAAATACGTTCCCGTTATCATCCACATTGGCAATGGCGGTGACTTCCGCTGATTGAGTTCCTTCGGTTGCACCCGATACTCCCTGCACTTTGAAATAGTAACGTGTGCCAGGGGTCAAACTGGATATCGTACAAGATGTAGTAGCATTCCCGGACGTGGTATCGGCATTCTCAAAGGTTCCGCCGCTTGTTGTCGATTTGGTAATTTTATAACCAGTTGCGCCAGTGACCGCTTCCCAGGTTAATTTTACTGAGCCGCTGCCAGGTTCTGCCACAACATTTGCTGGTGATGCGCCGCTAAATTCATTTCAGTCTATCCCGCATCTGGATTTCTACTGACCTACACCGCACGAGCGACTTTCATCGCATACGGCGTTCCACCGAGGGTTTCCCCCGGCTGGGTTCCTTCGCTCCAGCAGTTTTATCCTCCCACTGAGTTACCCCAATGGTTCAAACGGCTGCCTTCAACACTACTATGAACCCGCTGACTGCTACTTTTCCTCATCGGTTCTCCCAAACCTCCTAAAAGAAGCTCTCAAACGTTCCATTCCATCAATCCCTTATTTTAATTTCCTTAGGCACCCGCTCACACAATGAAAAGAGAAGGCGTAACAGCCTGAATAATCCCCCTCCGGCAGTCACTTTCTGAGTACCGAATACCACCGAGCCCCAGCAGCAGCGGTATTTACTTCATTGTCCATCAACACGGATTCTTCTCATTGCCATAGAAATTTTTTAAAGAACCCCGCACTGCCCTGCAGTTACGACTTTACCTGGCTTCACCGGGGCAATGTAAGAGCATTGCCACCGATGCAGGAGGATCAGGCTCAGATCTTCTGGCTGTTGATCTGAAAGGGAATTTCGCCCTTCAATTTGGTGGAATAGTTAGACAAACCGAATCGATTGATCCGGTTTCTCCACTCATTTCGCTCGGATGAGCTTATAGAGTAACGTTTCGCAGTTTAGTTATGGGGCGTTAACTGTAATTTCTGCTGATCCATTGAATACATTTCCCGATTCATCAATTGCATACACTTTGTACCCACCTGCTGCAAATCCGGTCGTACTCAGGTTTGCGGTTTGATTTGCAGTCGCTGCTACGCTTCTCCCATTGGCTGCCGCACCTGCCGCTTCGATTGCAATTTTATTTGCGGCTGTGGCTGCCGGAATCAGATACAATGTTCCTTTTTCATTGCTGGTGGCTGCAATATCAGCTCCCACGGTTACCGGCCCTGTGGTTACGCCGCTTAATGTTGGTGGTGTTGTATCCGATTCACTGACTGAAAACACAGCTGTCGGACTGCTTCCCCCACTCATTGTAAAGGTCAATGTTACCGTTCCATTTGCTTTTGCTGTCAGGTATTCTTTTTTAATTGTATAGTTATTACCTACCACTGAATAGTCTGTATTTATTTCAAGGTCTTTTGACCCATCATTGATTTTCGTCAACGTTCTTCCATTAAGTGACAGCGTTAGTACCACATCTGTCAGTAAAGATTTGTCAAAACTTGCTGTAGCCGGGCTGACCGTTGCATCTCCCGGCACCGTCCCGCTCACTGCAATTGCTGCTGTTGGATTGGTACCGCTACTCATTTTGAAGGTTAACGTAACTGTTCCATTAGTTTTTCCGCTCAGATACGCCTTCTTAATTGTGTATACATCCCCTGTCACTGTATAGTCTGTATCCAGTGTCAAATCTTTTGTTCCATCATTAATTCCTGTGACGGTTTTTCCGTTAGGTGTCAAAGTTATTGTCACATCTGCCTGTGATGCTTTGTTAAAACTTGCCGTTGTCGGTAATAATGTTGCTGGATTGACGCCCAACACCGACGCACTCGGAGCTACTCCGGCATAACTGCCTGTTCCAGTTGCAATAACTTTTATATATTTCCCTTCATCATCTGAAATCAGTTTGTATGTCGCTGCTGTTGCCCCGCTGATATCTACATAAGGTCCGGTAGCCAAAGTCGCCCGTTGCCACTGATAGGTTGCTGTAGCAGCAGATGGTGTCAGCGTTGCTGTTAGCGTACTATTCACAGTGGGGTTGCCCGTAATGACCGCACCAGTGAGGTTGATTTTTCCAATCGTAATGACTAAACTATTGCTGGCCACCGCTTTGGTAAGCGCTCCCACGTTTGCCTGAATGGTCAGCTTTCCATCCTTGGCAGTTCCGGTCGTGGTGATGGTAGCCTGTGTATCATTGTTACGGGTAATGCCAGTCACTTTCAAACCTGTCGTTCCAACATCAACAACCCAAAGATTAACATTTCCTGCGCTACCCGAGAAAGTATCATTGGTCAACGACACCACAATTGTGGGATCTACTTTTTCATTTAAAATCGTCGTCGCACTAGTAATCACTCCTGGTGTTTTTTCCAGAACCGTGATCGTTGCCGACCCAACGGTTGCTGAGCCATCCGCGGCCGTCGCCTTAACCGTAACCGTACCAGCCGTACCTGGTGTCAGCAGCCCGGTTGTTGAAATAGCGGCGGAACCAGTACCATTAACCACCGACCAGGTCAAATTTTTATTGACAGCATTGGCGGGTGATGCGACTGCCAGCATTTGTAGGGTGCTTCCCTTTGTTACTGTTGTTGCGCTACCTGTTCCAGTCACTATAATGGAGCTTACCATGACCGGATTAACCGTTACCGTTAGGGTATTGCTGGCCAGGTTTTTTGTCAAGGCGGCGGGATTGGCCTTAAAGGTAATCGTCCCCAGCGCGGCGGTTCCGGTGGTGCCGATGATCACCTGATTATTACTGTACCGGGTAATGGTGGAAACCTTTAAGCCAGTTGCTCCCATGGCAGTGGTCCAGTTGCTGACGGTGCTGGCCACATCGGTAAAGGTGTCGTTTGTCAAGGTGATCGTAAACGACGGATTGACCGTGCTGCTGTTGATAGTAGAAACGGTGGCAATGGTTGCGGCAGCCACCTCTGATACCGTCAGGGTCAGGGTGCCAATCTTGCCGGAGCCGTCCTGAGCCGTAGCATTAACCGTGACGGTACCAGCGGTCAGGCCGGTAACAACTCCGGCATTAGAGATGCTGGCGGTACCGGTGCCATTGACGATTGACCAGGTCACCTTGTTATTGGTCGCATTGGCCGGCGCTACTGCTGCCGTAATTTGGAGGGTTCCAGCTTTAGCGAGGGTCTTAACATTGCCCGCACCGGTCAGGGTGATGCCAGTTACCGGTACTTTTACCACCGGTGCTTTAGGTGGAACCTTGACTGTTTTTGCGACATTCTGTTTTTCCGGGGCTTTTTCATAGGTAACATTATCGGCATTAACCTGAGCGTTGCCAATCGCTCCTTGACCCTTTACATCAGCTTTAGCGTTGAATACCATCCGTTCTATCCGGCTGTTGCTGTCCAAGCTAAACTGACTGCCGGCTCCCGCTTTGGAGACGGTCAGCTCCCGGATTGTTGTGTTGCCGCGGGTTGAAACCTTCATCTTAGAAGCATTAACGGTAACCTTATCGAAACCACCTTCTAGAATCACATCTTCACTGCCGGCATCTTCAGCAATGACGACATCCAGACCATTGGCATTAGTAGCGACAATCCGCACCTGACCACTGGCGGTTTCCTGAATGGTGATCCGTTTATAATTTCCCCCATTGATATGGATGCTGTTTTTACCGCCACCCCGGACGTAGGTTTCCCCATCCACTGTGATATTGTTCAGGGTCGCATTACCCTGGCCAACTTCTTCTGAAATAATCAGATTGCCGGTAATGTGCATGTTTTGCAAGATAACCCGATCACTCTTAATGACGACATCCTGACTGATTGTTTCCAACCCGCTAGCTGGACCAAAGGTTCCGGCCGTGGCATAAACTTTAGCATTTACCACCGATTCCAAGGCGGCATAGGCTGTCTCAATGGCTTCTGTTGCTGCATCCACTTTTTCCTGGGTACTCTTGACGGTCACCACATTGTTTTTGATGACGGTCTGAAGGTTATCCCAGGAATAGGTGGAATAATTTGTCTTCAGTGCTTTTTTGGCCGTTGCCAAGCTTTTGTTATAGGCGGTTAAATCGGCGTTTTCTTTGATGATACGAATCTGAATCCCTTCCAGACGCAGGCTTTGACCATAGGTACCAGATGTTGCCCCATCCTTAGCCCACTTGGTTTCCCAGCCGAGATTCTGAATATGGGTGCGATATTCAATCGAGTAATCCGGCATATTAACGAGGCGGATCTCGATTCCCTCCAAACGCTGACTCATTCCCTGTGAACCAGATGAATTCCCATTTGAGGACCAATAGGTTTCCCAACCCTGATTCTGAACATGGGTACGATATTCAACCTTTGCGCCTTCTGGCAGATCTCCGGTAAGTTTGATTTCAATTCCCTCTAGTCGCAAACCCTGTCCCTGGGTACCTGCGGTTCCTCCATTACTGGGCCAGTAACTTTCCCAACCGACATTCTGCACATGAGTGTGATAAGTTACTCCCACCGCCTGGCTAGTCGTAATTCCCAGTAAACTCATTGCACCATCGATACCAGTTAGTGTATCGTTTTCGCTTGCAGCAAACGCATTACCCGAACACACCAGTAGTAGAACCACTAAGGTTCCCAACGTCCTTAAACACTTTTTTTTCATGTTAATTCCTCTCCCGCTAAACTATTCTTTCAATTAAATCTATTTCAATTCCATCTAAGTGGCTTGCTTAAGCATATATTAAGCTTTAATTGTATTTATGTCAATATGTGGCAACTACTGTGACATAAAATTTCAGTTTTTTTCTTTTTTTCAGTACCTCTGCTGCAAAACATCTGCTGCAAAGTTTTTTTGATCTGAAGTCTCACAATTTATAATTCAAATTAAAAATGATGAAAAGAAATTTGATTAACAGAAGTATTTTTAACTGGGTCCTCACCATCGGGTTAATGCTTTTCTTTACCACGGCTGCAATCGCTGCCAATGATACGGTGGCTACTGAAAATGAGATCGGCATTGCCTATCGGAGCCAGGTGCGGATTGTCACCATCGATGCCAAGTGACTGGATGTAGTGATGTCAGAAGGTGCTATAAGTGAAGATATCATTCTCGAAGGCACCTTTGAAAGTGTCACCATTGATGCCTCTGAGGTCAAGATTTCCACCCAGGGTGACACTACCATTAGAGAGATACTGGTAGCAAAAAAATCCGACCGATTCGCAAATTACCCTCGATAAAAGCACGACTGTCGAAATACTGAGCCTTAACTCTGGGGTTGATATGAAAGGTGAAGGCGCGGTTAAAGAAGCCAATGTTAATTCCGATAATGTTACCTTTGAACAAGCGCCGGACAAAGCCAATGTCGCCCCAGAGGTCAGTAAACCCCCAGTGGTTACGCTACTAGTGGTTCCCCCGTCAGTGGTTCCTCCAGCCCCTGATCCGGGCGGTGGTGGTAGTGGCGGTGGATTGTCCAGTGAGGATCTGCTGGTTGCCAATACACCAATGCCACAACTATTCCGGAATTTTCCACGTTCAACTTGTACTATTTATATACTACCATTAACCGATCGATGGTCAAATGATCACCGACAACACCTTTAAACTATCCAAGGTATTGGAAAAAACATTGGCGAGTGAGGATCTCCTTATCAACCAGAAAAACAGTCCGCCAGCAAATATCATGCAAGCGAACTGTTTATTTTTGTTTGTTTATTTTTGTTTGTTTTATTTTGTTCGGTTCATCCCTGGTGGACCAGGGTTAAGTTCAATTTACGGGGTTGTCGGTTTTGGTGAAACGGTAATAGTCTTATCCCCTGCCAACTCTGCCGTATGAGCATCAGGTAGATTGGCATCCTGAACATAAACCTTGACAGTGTATGTTCCTGCTGCTGTCGGTTTAAAGTAATAAGAACTGGTGGTGGAATAATCACGCACGAATTCTGTACCTCCGGCTTCGGTAAAAACAAATTTATACTTGAGGGCTTTTTTGCCACCTTCAGCGGTTGCCTTTACTGTGACGCTGCCGCCAACTATGATCTCTGCCTTTGACACGATTACGCTTTTGACAACAGGTTCGGCGTAGACCACATACTTTTCAATTTTCATTGGTGCTGATGTGTTACCGTTTATATCTGTAACCGTCACCGTAAAGGTATAGGTACCCGCACTCGGCAGTTCCAAGGTTGCCTTATTGGTTTTTAAAGGGGTTGCACCTACCGTTCCGGCAGGTATTGGAACGGATGTGCCACCATTCAATTGATAGGCAAAGGCGTATGTATAATCTCCCGTACCACCATCAATCTCTGCCGTTAAATCAATTGATTTGGCCACATACTGACCTGATGCTAGACTGGGTTTAAAGATTTTAATGGCGGGATTGTCCACCACTTGAAAATCCTGGATAATTCCCGCTGTCTCACAGGGTTTTCCTGTTGCATCCTTAACATTTACCTTCAGGGTATAAAAACCAGCTTCATCTGGAATAAAATTGGCTGTGGCGTTGGTTGAGTATCCCTTGATTATTTTAGGAGGTGTTGTCCCAATGACATCACCCTGTCCATAGTAACTAAACTCATACATGTAGGGACTTTTTCCACCGGTTCCCGTAGCTGTCAGCTTAACGGTTGTGCCAATATTAACGCCGGAAGCCTTATCGGCCTTGAAGGTTTTTACCTCAACACCCGGCAACACCTTGTAGCTGCTAATCTTTTGGGTGACGGTGGTGGTGCCGTCAAAGACATCGACACAGAGGTTATAGGTGCCAGCCTGGGTTGGCGTAAAGGTTCCCACAGCCGTATATGGATCTGCTGAGATCGTAAAAGGCAGATCAATCCGGCTGCTTCCCATGGTGTAATAGAAATTATAGTTCGGATTTTGAAGACCCGTACCCATTTTTACCTTAGCAGTCAATACCACATCGTCGTTCGGATAAACCGGTGAACCTTTTAGCTTAGAGGCAATTAAACTTTCAATTACTGGTGGATTGCCAACCGTTGCGGTGGTGCTGACATCCAGGTTATCATAATTGGTACATTCAACACCATTGGCATCGGTGACAATTACATGAAATTTGTAGTTGCCCTTGTCTGGCATCGCAAAGGTTGCGGTTTTTGATTTCGGATCACTACCTGGTAAAGCTACTTTCGTTATTCCACCGTCCCGGTAATAATAAAACGCATAGGTATAAGGTGTCTTGCCGCCGCTGCCAGCGGCTGTCAGTTTAATCGCGTCACCGGCAATCAGGTCAGTCGTTTTGCTGGCCTTGATGGATTTGGTGGTGACATCGGGCAAAACCTTGTAGCTGGATATTTTTACTGTAGCTTTGGAGTCGAGACTGTCAGTGGCAGTGACGGTAAAGGTATAGCTGCCTGACTTAGTTTTATCAAACTTAAAAACTCCGTTATTCGTTTGTTGCTGCTTATCAACAACCGCGCTTCCTTGCTTGGCTTCAAAAACATAGGTAATGGGCGCAACCCCGGTTGTCCCATTTTTCTCGGCCGTAATAATTAAGGTATCATTTTCATAGGCCACTGGTGTCGCTTTATGTGTCCCAACGTTCTGATCTTTTTCAACGGTTAAGGGTTTAAGTTTTGGCGGATTGGTTACGGCCACTGGCTGGCTGACTGTCTGAGCCGTCGTTGCCAGCACCACCCCATTGAGATCAGTAATTTTGACACTGAACTGATACTCTCCCACTGTTTCCAATTTATAGCTTGTATTCGCTAATTTATTATTGGTGGTAACGATTGGATTTACAGCACCACCTGGTTCGGTGACATAAAAATCATAGGTATAGGGGGTTTTTCCGCCGTTGGCGGAAGCCGTCAGCTTGATGGTGTCGCCCTGCAGCAAGCCGGTGGTTTTGCTGAGCTTAACTGCTTTGGCAGTTCCCAGCGATAAAACCTTATAACCGGTAATTGTTTTGGTCACCTTGGTTCCTTGTTGGTCGGTCACTTCCACCATTAGGGTATAGCTTCCTGCTATTTGTGGTGCAAATTTGGCGCTGGCCTGTGCTACCCGATTGGTTCCTGTTCCTAATACAGTAACAGGATCGCCAATCTTGACCCAACTCGATCCCTGTTTATAAGAAAAAATACAGGTCAGATTACCAACACCTTTGCTATCTTCTAATTTCGCGCTCAACTGAACCGAATCCTTTTGATACACAACTGCTGTGTCGGCGAGGTCTGCTTTCACCTTATCTGCGCTGAAATCTGAAATCACCGCCGGGTTGATCACCTTAATGGAAACACTGGCTGACTCATCGATATTGCCACTCTTTTGATCATTGTCATCTAGGATTTCCACATAGAAGATGTGCTCCCCTACTTCAGTCATCGGATAATTGATTGTCTTTTCTGTAGAAAAGCTTGTATTGATGGCTATCGGGCTAGTATCACTAGGTTTTTTGACATAAAACTTATATTGATACGCGGCTTTCCCACCGGTTCCACTGGCGGTCAGTTTAACCACATCACCCAATAGCACGCCACTGGTTTTGCTGACCTTTACTGCTTTGGCTGAGGGTTCTGCTAACACCTTGATGGAGCTGATGGTTTTGGTATCGGCAATGGTGCCATCAGCGTTTTTCAGGGTAACTGTAAAGGTATAGGTACCGGCAGCATTTGGTGTAAAGCTGAAGCTGTTTGTCGCTGCCACTGTGGTGATCGTTGCATTGGGAATAGTGACTGATTTGGTTCCCATCTTTGCGGTTAACACCAGGGTTGAGCCAGCACCAACCGAAACAATCGGATCAACTTTGACCCCGATAACTATGGGCGTCCCGACATAAAAGGCATCACCGGTGACGTTAAATTCGTCAATCAGCGGGTTGTTCTTAATCTCCAAGAGCTCTTCTTTTTTTGTCATGATGCCATTGGCATCGGTGATTTCCACCTTGATCTTATAGTTTCCTGGATCACTAAAATATTTGCTGAAGGTTTTAGTGGCTGATGGCTCCTGGGTCATCGGAATGTACTTATCATCCCCTTCTAATGCCAACTTATAGAAAAACTGGTATTTATAGGTGGATTTTCCGCCGGTGGCATTAGCGGCGAACTTCACCGTGGTTTCGCGGTTCTGTGAAGCTGGTAAAGTCAGCGTTCCTTCTAATTTTGGGTAAACGACGTAATTGCTGACCTGTCTTTTCGCAGTGAGATTATTGGCATCGGTCACTTCCACAAAGAAAGTATAGGTACCGGCTGTTTGGGGGGAAAACTCATGGTTGTTCTTGGTACTATCAGCAGCTGTAATCTCAGTTTTAGTGCCAGTACTGATTTGGTAAAAATACTTATAGCTATACGGCGCTTTGCCCTCTGCAACACCTTCTGCTTTCAGAACCACGCCTTCTACATCGCCGAGATAAAAGGCTGATTCATCCGCTTTAGCCGCTGTAAAGTTGCCAATTTCCGGGGTATCCTGGATAATATATCCAGTAACTTCTTGCGTTTTTACCGCACCATATGCATTGGTGACTGCTACTGTAAAGGTATAGGTACCGGTTTTTGGGGGTGTAAAGGTGATACTGGACTGGTCTGAATAGTCCTCGATTACCTCGGTTGTCCCGTCTACTGTATAAGAAAACTTATACTCGCTCTCGGTTTTTCCGCCGGAAGCGGTAGCGGTCAGTTTCAGCTCGGTTCCCAATTCCTGGGGTGAAGCCTTATCCACCTTAAACGTATCGACTTTAAGATAATCATAAATTTTGTAATCGGTAATCTTTTTGATGGTTTCCAGTCCCTGACTGTCTTTTACCTTAACATAAAAGGTATAGGTGCCAGGCTCAGTTAAGCCAGTTGTTTCCCAGCTCATCGACTGATCCGATGTAGTGGGTACCGTTTTATCGACAATGGTTTGAGTACCAATCGAGTGATAGAACTCATAGCTAAAGGGTGTAGTTCCACCACTTACGGTTGCTGTTAATTTTATCGGAGTATTAATATATTGAGGGGATGAAACGCTTGCAGTAAAATCAACAAGTGGTTGGTTAATTACCTTATAGTTATCAATAATATTGGTACACGTGGTGCTGGTGCCATCCTCTACTTCAATATAGAAGGTATAGATGCCGGCCTCAGTCAGTGAAAACGGCGCAGTGCTAACCGCTGACCCATCCTGAATGGTATTACCCGGCACTCTTGTTCCATTTAGTTTGACTAGATCGTAAGAGAATCGATAACTCAGGCTGCCGGTTCCACCGGTTGCGGCGGCGGTCAGGGTGATGTCAGTATCGATATTTTGACCGGATGGCAGACTTGCTGTCAATGTGGTGCTAAAGCTCAGGGTATTAAAGGTTATACCATGCTCATAGGCATATTTTTCGGCCTGGGAACCCTTGTAACCTGATATTTTAACCCCGGCTGTATTGCTGAAGGCATAGGCCCTAATGGTTTTTACACTGGTTGGGATCACTACCTCGGTAAGACTGCTACAGCCACCGAAGGTATAGTTTGCGGCTTCATTGCCGGACTCGATGGTGGTAACCGTCATCGGGATGATGATCTTTTGGACTGTCGTGTTGCCATTAAAAGCACCGGCGCCAATGGCAACGACCTTTCTCCCACCGAGTGTTGTGGGAATCGTCACCTCGGTGGCTGTGCCAGTATATTTAGTGATCGTAGCGACGCCCACAATTGAATCATCATATTGATAATCTCCGTCTATCTCCATGGTGGCCATCGTTTCGGATGCCGTCACGGTTTCAGATGCACTCATGCTCTGGTTGACTTCGGGGATTGCTAGAACCGGCTCATTTTCGAGAACGGTCAGATCGGTGTCGGGCACGATCAGTTCCGTTTCTGGCACTGCTACTTCCGAGACTGACGGCGCCTCCACTTCAGTCTGCCCAAAAGCTTCATCAATCAGCTGGTTCGCGCTTTCTGTTCGGGTTGTTCTCGGTTGGTTTAATTCCTCCGCCAGCACCCCAATCGGTAAACTAGCAATAATCAACATCACACTGATCAACAGAGCTACACTTTGTTTGAGTCTATTCTTCATTTTCCCTCTCGCTTTCTTGCTTAAATTCTGGTTCGTTATTTCAACTTTTGTAAACGCATTACATTAATTATCGAATTTTTATTTCCTTATCGATACCGATTGCATATCCTGGATATTACATTGCACATTTTGCACATTTCATAATAGAGTTATCGACATGATTAACCTATTTGTTTAGTATATTTTAGGATAAATTTAAAGTGCAATTACCCGTTTAGCCCGGACAATTGCACTGAAAAGACACTGATTCAATTTTTAGACTCTATTTGTTTATGGATTAATAAATATATCCATATTTGCTGTTGTTGCTGCGACACCACCGCTAACAGGCGTAATTGTAAAGACAACTGTTGCTTTAGTGTCCCCTATGTCAGTGATCACGCCAGTTGTTGGATTAATGGTCGCCGTTCCTTTATCTCCCTGTTTAAAACTAATGGTATAATCAGTTTTATCAATTCCGGCTGCCGTTATCATCTCTGCCGCCCGGGTCAGGATATTATCACCAACCTTGCGCACGCCAAAATTGGTAGTGTTTATTCTGGCACTGGAGATCACATACGCTCCGGTATAAATCAGATTCTTCTGAGCTGCTACTATCTTTGCCGTGGCTGAGTTCACCGCTGACTGGCTATTGTCAGGGGTGACCACATTTGCTGATACCACCAGCTGATAAGCTGACCACGATTCGGACGTGTAATTGGCCTGTTGGGCAGCCGCAAGAGCCGCATTATAGTCGGTCAAGTCCGATCCTTTAACCAGAATCGACTGCTGCAAGGCGACCAGCGTTGCTGTATAACTATCGACCACATTTTGCGCATACCCTTTTAGGGTATCGGCTGGAATATCAACAATGGTTTTTACCTGGCTGTTATTGGTATAAGCGGTAAACGACGTGGTAGTATAGGGACCATCCGATATTTTAATATTTTTTGCGGTGTTAAAAGCGGTCAAGTTAGCTGTTGCAACGAGTTTTGAACGCACGCCTTCTAAATCAATGACTGCTGCATTGATAACAGACTGATCCGAATCTTTGTTAATCACATCATAGACCCATTTGCCATTGGTCAGGCTACCATATTTTTCACAGATGGTCACATAAGCATTCCATGTCTCTGAGGTATAGGGTGCATTAACCGAATCCGCACCATATTGTAGATAGGGTGCAATGGCCTGGTTAAATGCTCCTAAATCAGAATAAAGCACCAGCAGTTTTTGAGCTGCCAGAATATTAGCTGTGGCCTGATCGACTTCAGCCTGACTATTCAAGTTAGTGACCACATTGGCATCCAATAAAGCTTTATAGGCTGTCCAACCTGATTTGACCTGATCTTCCGTTACCGCCGCGCGAGCCGCTTCATAGGCCATTAAATCAGCCAGTTTAAACAAATCTTTTTGAGCCTTAATAATCGCAATAGTCGCTGCATCAACCTCAGCCTGGGTATTTTCTTGTGTTACCTGATGATCAGCTACGATGTCCTGATAGATCGCCCAGGAATCTGGTGAATAATCGGCTTCTTTTACACTTTCCAGGATATCATTATAAATCGACAGATCGGCCTTTTTGACCAGGCTTTTCTGGGCTTTTTCAATTGCAAGTGTAGCTTCTGTTATTTTATTGGCAATCTCTGTCTTGGTTACGACATTGGCAAGCACAACTTTTTGATAGGCTGCCCAAGTGGCTGTCGTATAATCCGCTTCACTTACCTGTGCCAAAACGGCAAGATATTTGTCATAAGCAATCTTAACTGGTGTCTCCACGATGATGATCTCGATCGCTTCCAGACGTAAACCCTTGCCTTCAGAACCAGATAGGGCGCCATCAGCTACCCAACCCTGTTTCCAGCCATCGTTTTGAATATGGGTACGGTATCTAACCGAATAGTCTGCCGAATTTGTCCCCATCAACCTAATTTCAATGGCTTCCAATCTTAAACCTTCCCCCACTGAACCGGCTAGATCGCCATTTGAGACCCAGCTCTGCGACCAACCCTTGTTTTGAATATGGGTCTGATATTGAATGTCTAAACCGTCTGGTACGTTACCGGTCAGTTCTATTTCAATTCCTTCCAGCCGAAGACCCTTGCCTTCTGATCCCGATGGATCACCATCCTGCATCCACCCCTGGAGCCAGCCTTCGTTTTGGATGTGCGTACGATACATCACCCCAAAACCGTCATCTGTTTTTTCCGGTTCCTCTGCAAAAACACTGGTCGACAAGGCCGTAGACAGGATACATAAGCTAATAATTAAACTAATTAATTTCTTTTTCATATTTATAACAATTCCCTTCATTTCACTCAAGGCAAAAAAGACTCACAACTGCTTTCATCATCTAATATATTTTTATTTTACTTGTTTCATTTTCAAAACATATAATTCCCGTTCGTTTTCAATTTCTTTATGTAACACAAACCCAAGAGTTTCCTTGATATCTGCAAAATGCTGTTCTGTATCGGTCTTAAACTCTGTTAAAACCGCGGTCTGCTCACAGACTGCATCGAGCTTAGTTTTGACTTCGCTTAACTCATCCTTCATGCCGGCGACATCGTTTTTGACTTCGCTTAGCTCAACCTTCATGCCGGCGACATCGTTTTTGACTTCGCTTAGCTCAACCTTCATGCCGGCGACATCGTTTTTGACTTCGCTTAGCTCAACCTT
>JAHIQT010000033.1 GCA_018903255.1 Bacillota bacterium
AATCGCGATGTTTTGCTGGCATTACAGAAATATTTTTCAGACTCTTCAGATATGGGAAAACTATACATCAACTATCCGATGGTTGAAGCCTTTTATCATCTGAAATCAATCCCGGATGATGATTATTATCATTGTATGACTACGTTATCTGAATTAAAAAATAAAAAGTATAAATTAAGGGTTCAGAAAGAAACTTTGGGAAGCGATTATCGAAAATTTGCTGTATCCAGGGATCAAATTACGATTGTGATAAGACAAAATATGGCAAAAGCCCATGGGCTCCAAAGTGATGAGCGAATTGACTGGTCTTACACTGGCGTAACCCAAGAGATAGATCATCTAAAGGTGTTACAGCTTCAATTGGCATTGCTGGAAAAAGAAGAGCAGATTCATGTATTATCAACCTGTGGTTTTTTTATCGCCGACTATAATCCGATTTTTCTAGAAATTACATAGGGATATTAATCCTAAATCAGTACCAAGGTCACGCCCAGTACCGCCACCCCGAAGGTCAGCACCAGCACCGGGCTGGTAAAAATCGACTAGTGATTGTCAACATTGAAGCTGGTCGCCGTGGCGATTTCGTTATTGGCTTTGACATATCAGTAGGACGGGATAAAAATGGCGGCGATCAGCATTAACTAGGTCAGCACGGTAAAACTGATGTTGCCAAGAATCATCTGGGAATTTTTGCTTGCGGTATCGTCAACTTTAATCTTGAAGCAAAAATTTTATGATATTTAAATGTTGGATGCCGTTTCGGCTGCGGTCGAATTCATCCATGGTCAGTACGAACTTTGGGTAATTATCCGGGATGGCTTCTAAAGGAGAAAATTCTCTTTCAACTGTTGATTCTTCGGCTAAAATATAGGCAACCTGGTAATATATCCGTTCGTCGCCCCGATCCGCCACAAAGTCTACTTCTGTCGTTGATACCTTGCCAACTTTTATGGTATACCCTTTTCTTAAAAGCTCCATATAAACAATATTTTCCAGAACTTGTTGGACATCCTTTTCATTGTTTCCATAAATGACTTCTCTGAAGCCATGGTCTGTCAAATAGATTTTTTCGGGAAACTTTAGCACCTGTTTGCCAACGATATCCTCTCTTTCGACAAGATGAGAAAAACACGCTGCTTCACAATAATTGATATAATTATAAACTGTTTCCTGAGAGAGGCTTCTTTTTTCATTCTTTAAAAATCTGATCATCGACGGTACCGAAAAGGGGTTGCCGATATTAACCATCATAAACAGCAGAATACGCATCAGTAAATCAACATTTCTAACCTTGTTTCGGGCAACAATATCTTTTAGTACGACGGAATCATAAATATCCGATAAATACTTTTTTTGCGAAGTCTCATCAATGGCAGATTCATAGATAAAAGGCATTCCACCCATGCGGAGATAGTTACGAAATAGATTCTGTAGGTTATTATCGTTATGCTTTTCCTTGCTAATTTCACAAACTTCCTTGAAAGAAAAAGGATAGATGTTAAATTCTACATACCGTCCACCCAGATAGGTGGAAAGTTCTCCGGAAAGCAATTTGGCATTTGAGCCGGTGATGTAAATATCAATATCAAAGTCAACGAGAAATGCATTGATTGCTTTTTCCCATCCATCAACTTCCTGAATTTCGTCGAGAAACAGATAGGTCTTATTCATCGGGTTGATATGTTCTTTGACATAATCATAGAGCTGAACGGCCTGATTTTTTAGTAGCCATTCCCCTGATTCCAGATTGATTGAAATAATTTGATTCATTCCAACGCCTGCATTCATTAATTCCGTCTGGATAAGATCTAACATCACTGATTTTCCACATCTTCGGATTCCAGTTAAGACCTTAACGACATTCTGATCAATAAAAGGTCTGATTTGCTGTAGATAGGCTTCTCTTTTTATCATAAAACGTACACTTCCGATCTATTTTATCTTATTATTATATCGAATAAAACCATGCTTTCAAGCAAAAGTTTTCGATATATCGAAAACTTTTGCTTGAAATGATAATTATTTTCGATATATCGAAAATAATTTAATTTTTAACGATCCAAATATAGCTTTTGGGTCTGATGATCAGAAATCAATGATAAATAGCCGGGATTCAATTATTCTTATTAAAGTCAGAATGACATCATCATAGGCTACCTGGTCATATAATAACTGCGATGTGATTTTTTCATAGTCTTTCCGATAAAAGTTTTCGTCAATAATCTGGGCAAGAATGGCATTTAGATCTTTGTCGGATGAATGGCAGCTGGGATTGTTGCGTCGTTCAATCCGGACTTCAGCGATCAGCGGTACAAGGGATTCAAGATCACCCAGTTGGTCAATGATCATCAATAAATCATAGAGATGACGGGAATGTTCAGTAGGACTATTCTCAATGTAATAATCACAGACGGCGAAGACCTTATCAATAAAGGTACGTCGAATATCCTGAGCATAAACCCGGAAGGGCTCTAAATGGTAGGTCTTGATAACTTCTGAAAATTGTTGTGCCTGAAGATAATCGGCGATCAAGGAATTGATTTTTAATTCCTGCACGGGAAAAGCCAAGGTGAGTAGTGTATTTTCAACGACAATGTGATCTCTGACAACAACATGGTTTTCCTGATAGGTATACTGAACGAGAAATCTTTGAAATTTCCGTCCTGATTTGAAATCAGCAGCATTTATATATTCAAAGCCAAGATCTGCAATCGTTTGTCTGATTTTTCGATTTGTTGCTTTAATTGTACTCTGTGTGATTCTTCCATCATTAATCGGATAATATGAAAGATCAATATCTTATGAAAATCGATTGATTGCTTTGTAACATTTGGATAAAGAGGTGCCGCCTTTAAAAATAAAATTTGGCAAATTTGTTTTTAGCGTTTTTAAAAAAAGCGTAACGAAATAATCCTTAACAATAATATCGGACGCAATCTTAAAATGTCCACTGGTTCTTAAAACACTCTCTCTGAAATTGACTTCATCTTTATGCAAAATCATCAATCATCCCACTTTCAACCAATTCTTGATAAATGCGTTTTGGATAAGCGATCAGTACCTGATCAAGCAGCGTCCGAGAAAAGCTTTGGCTTTTGAGGTAGGTGCGCAAATAATTAAGTTGTTCGTTGTTGTTGAAATTAATGCTCGATAGGGCTTCGAGAAATTCGATGAGGGTTGCATTTTCATTGGTGATCGGAGTGCGGGAACATCTTAGAATTACCGCTTGATCGCCGATGTAAACTTGTCGCTTGCGGTTGGTTTCATTGTTGGTTGAAATTTCAATAACGTTGGGAACCTGGGTGGTGAGCCCCCATTTATTCAGCAAGGCCAGGCCTGTCAAAACACCGTATTGATTTTTATCATCGCTGAGATATTTTCGTCGGATCACATCAGCAGGATTGAGTGACGATTCACCAAAGATGGTTTTTTCAGGAATATAGTAAATACCCTTTTGAAACCGTCTGATCTCTCCAGTCTTAGCCATCCGCGACAAGGATTTTCTCAACGCATCACCGGAAGTTTTGTTTGTATTTTCCAGATCGGATAAGAAAATAGGGGTATTGGGTTTAAATTCAGATTTAATTTGAGCAAGTGTCAGCATTGGTATCACCTCATCTCTATTATAGTTGGTTTGAGAAAAAACGGCAAGTAATTATAAAAATAATGTATAAAAATATGACGGTTATCAAGCACTTATAAAGATAGCTTTTCGGTTTTCAGGATGAAATTAGTGAAGAG
This sequence comes from Bacillota bacterium, assembly GCA_018903255.1. GTDB lineage: Bacteria > Bacillota > Clostridia > Eubacteriales > Eubacteriaceae > Acetobacterium. The sequence goes on from JAHIQT010000033.1 coordinate 3,742, forward strand.
GATGAGGCGTTTCTCGCAAAATGTATTCAAATCTTTGACATATGTCAAAGATTTTTAAATAGTGAGAAAAAGGCATAAATTTGCCTAATAAATGATTTGAAAACGTTATAAAAAGGCGTATAATAAAAAAGTATGGTTTATTGTAGAATAAGAATCCGATTAGCTCAGCTGATGTTTCATTGAATGAAGACCGCGATTTAAAACATCTGGGGCATGCTAGTTGATTAATTCGGTATTTAAGAAATATAGGTATTAAATAGTGGCAATCGCAGCTGGTGAGTAAACGAGACTGATTGCTGATCGAAGATTTAAGCGACGCAGATAAAAATCGATAAGTGATGCTTGCGGACAAGAACTGTCCAGGCTAATTCGGTATAATCATGGTATCAAATTTATCCATGAAAAAGGGGAATGACGATGTTGTTTGAGAAAAAAGACCCGAATCAGAAAAAGAATCAGAAACCACTATGTCAGATCTGCCACCAGAATCCGGCCACAACCACCATGCCCGGGCCGCTGGGGTCGGTACAGGTGTGTAAAAGCTGCAAAAAAAATGTGCGCATCTAGAGTGGCGTTTAGAAAGGGGGAACAGTAGAATGGTATCACAACATGATGAAAAGAAAACCGCCCGGATCCTGGCCATTTATGATCAGATCATCCGCGGTGAGATCGTCAATAAACAGAAATGGGCCGAAAGCCTGGGTGTCAGTGATAAAACCATCCAGCGGGATCTCAAGGAAATCGAAGAGTATCTACAAACACTTTATCCTGAGAGTGAGGTTGCCTATGACCGCAAGCGACAGGGACACCGGCTGTTTCGGGAAAGCAGTATGGCGCTGTCGGATCACGATATCTTTGCAGTCGCCAAGGTGCTGCTCGATGCCCGGGCTTTCAGCCAAAAAGAAATGGAAGAAATCCTCGATCATCTGCTGCGCCTGTCTTATAACCGCAAAGCGATTGAGCTGGCCATCGGTAATGAACGCCAGTTTTATCAGCCGGTCAAACACGGCCAGGACTTAATTGAACGGATCTGGTTTTTTAGCCAGAGTGTTCAAAATCAGCAGGTGCTGGATGTCCAGTATCAAAAGCAGGATGGCATGGTTAAGGCCTATAAAATTAATCCCCTGGGGCTGCTGTTCAACGAGTATTATTTTTATGTGATCGCTGAGATCAACGGCAAGGAGAATCCCGTTTCACTGGTGTTCCGGCTTGATCGTTTTCTCAATTACGCCTTTTGTGAGGGCGATCAGCGTTTTACGATTGACTACGGTAGCCGCTTTAAAGAAAGCGAATTCCGGGATCGGATTCAGTTTATGTACACTGGCACACTGACCACCATCCGCTTCCGCTTTTCTGGCCCGTCCCTGGAGGCGATCCAGGATCGGCTGCCCACCGCCAAGGTAGAGAAAACCGAAGCCGGCGTCACCACCCTGTCAGCCCGGGTCTATGGCGAAGGGGTCAAGAAATGGCTGCTTTCCCAGGGGGACTGGGTTGAGGTAATCAGCCCGCCGAGTTATCGCAAAGAGATGGTGGAGATGATTGAGCGGATGCGGGGGAAGTATGGGGGGGATAAATAATGAATTCAGATTGTGTGAGGCATCAATGATAGTAAAAATTATCTATAATCCGTATGTGAGAAAAAGTCAAATAGCATATAACGGAAATGAAGTTGAAAATGACAGCATTCTTAATTATATCTGCAATAAAAAGATTCAGAATTGGTTTGAAATAACATCAGAATGGCAGGGTGTTTTTGAAGAACTGAAACAAAAATTTTGCAATGAGAAAATTTATCTGGAATTTTGGGGAAGAAGGATTGATTTCAAAGAGTTTGAACTAGAATTTCTGAAATATCAGGGTGAGCAAATTTCATTGACTGAGCCGATTTTAATTGAAGATGAAAACATCTTGATGAATGAAATATCCAGCTTCATCAATAAGTTGGAGCAGAACGACAAGCTATCTTGTGATCTTGCGGATGAATTCGAAAGAATCAACAGTAATAAATTTAAAATTTGCGTGATTGCCACCATGAGTAGCGGTAAGTCTACCTTGATCAATGCGATGCTGGGTCGCGATTTGCTGCCCTCAAATACGGCAGCTTGTACGGCAACCATTACTACCTTGACCGACAATGATGAGATGGAAGTTTTTGATGTACGGTGTTTCGATCAGACTGGGAAACTTTTTATCGAGAAAAGGGATGTAAGTCTGGAAGAACTGGAATCATATAATGAAAATGAGGAGATCAAAATCATCGATTTGGAAGGCCCCATCCCGGGAATTTCGACATCAAGGTTTAACTTACATCTGATCGACACGCCTGGGCCAAACAATTCGACTAATGATGATCATGAAAAACTGACTTTCGAAATGATTGAATCAGATGATTATGCTATGGTCATTTATGTAATGAGTCCTGAAACCATACAGTCTGACGATAACGATGAGTTGCTTCAAATGATTGCTGAAACAATGAATAAGGTCGGGAAAAAAGCCGATGAGCGTTTCTTGTTCGTAATAAATAAATGCGATAATCTGGATCCGGAAGATGAAGATGATACCATCGAGAATGTTCTGGAAACCGCAAAGGCTTATCTGAAAAAAAGAGGAATTAATAAACCAAATATTTATCCAGTTACAGCAGAAATTGCCAAATTGATCCGAATGAATCAGCGTGGGGAAAAATTAACCAGAAAAGATAAAAATGAAATTGAGGACTGGCTGGAAATTTTTGATAACAGCAAGCCTGAGGATAAAGAGTATCAGAGGCTAAAGAGTTTTGAAGAGTTTGCTTCAGTAACCCCGCAAGTGCGGCAGACGCTTGCCATGCGATTAAAAACTGCAAAAACTGAAAAAAATTTTGTTGCTGAAGGACTGATTCACACCGGGGTGCCAGCGCTGGAAGAATCAATTGAGGAATACCTGGCGAAGTCGGTTTTTCCAACAAAAATCAATGAGTTTATCACATGTGTGGATATATATTTGAAATTTCCGGTTTTATCGGAAGCAATCGCTCATTATTTTGATGGGAAATTGAAATTGGTAAAGCACGGAAATGAAGTCTTGAAGAGGCTTGAATATATTGTTGCAACCGGAGCGGATAACTACTTAGAAGATTCTGCACAGATTTATAAAAATAAAACGGTGCTAATACAGGAAAACTTTGAGAAAAAAGCTGAGGATGATCATCTGATTTGGGGGGTTTTTGATCCTGAGGATAATTTGATTATTGAAATGACTGCTTCTCGGGGGTTGATTATAGTTAATAAGCAAATGTGCAAAATCAATCCAATTGGATTAGATAACGAAAAGCTGGAATCGATGAGAGTAAATCGATTAAAATATTTTGGTGCAGATGGACTTAATTATAAGATTCTATTGCCCTCAGATTTAGAAAAACTTCGCAGCTCAGATATGAAACGCATTATTTGGATGCCTCAAAAACTGAAAACCGAAAATGAATTACAGATTAATTTGTTGGTAGAGAAAGTAGATCAGATTACGAACTTTAATCGGCTGATCTGTGATGAAACCATTGTG
>JAHIQT010000034.1 GCA_018903255.1 Bacillota bacterium
CTGATGGATATTGATAAACTTACACAAACCACCAGTAGGATTATAAGACATATCTGTTTTGGTTCTCTGATGGATATTGATAAACTTACACATGACCAACCTTTTTCATGCACCCTGACGCGTTTTGGTTCTCTGATGGATATTGATAAACTTACACAATGCTAACCGACCTTGGTGCGACAGTTATGTTTTGGTTCTCTGATGGATATTGATAAACTTACACTTCAACATCTTCACCCCTGCAAAATTCGCGTTTTGGTTCTCTGATGGATATTGATAAACTTACACGTCCTACCCCGAAACCCAGAACCCCATTAAGTTTTGGTTCTCTGATGGATATTGATAAACTTACACCTGTCGCGATAACATCGTTATCACAATACTGTTTTGGTTCTCTGATGGATATTGATAAACTTACACATTGAGATTGTGATCACCTGACCTTTAACGTTTTGGTTCTCTGATGGATATTACCGGCTATTATGAAACCAGTGGTAGCACAAAAAAAATGAGTTTAATCTGGAAAACAATACCCTGGATTATAAACAATTTGATGGTAAATCCTTTGTTACGGCTGTAAGCTAGCCCTATATTGGCAATGGATACTTTGATATGGAACATGGTTATCGGATGTCATTCGCAGAAAGCTTTGGGAAAAAACTGTTGCTTCAGTCACTAAACAGTGGTGATTATTCAGATGTATACGCAGAAGACATTGTCGCTAATCAGCAGATCAATACCAGTCGTTTTGACGGCAAGGCCTGGATTCCGGTGAGTCGTCGTGTTTAAAATGAAAGGAAACAGAGAAATGAAAAGAATGCTAACCCTCATCTGTTGCTGTTTACTGGTTGTTACTGTTTCATTGACAACAGCCGCCTGCACCACATCGCAAACGTCAACAACAAAATCATTAGCGGACTACGAAAAAACCATTACTGCCACCCGGTCAGAAATCTGGAAAGCCATCAGCGGAGGTGGTGCCTCTAGTGCCGCGGTTGCCATTAGCGATAACGGAAAAATTGTTTATCAGGAAGGTTTTGGCATGGCCAACCGTACTGAAGCGATCCCAGTTGATTCCAATACCCAATTCAATGTTGGCTCCGTCAGTAAAATGTTTGTTACCATGGCTGTGCTTAAGCTTTGCCAGGAAGGCAAACTAGATCTAGATCAGCCAGTGACCACTTATCTTCCCGAATTCACCATGGAAGATGAGCGGTATCGACAGATTACGGTGAGAATGCTGCTGAATCACACCTCGGAGCTTGGCGGTACCTACAGTTATGCCACCATGACAACCGCACCTGCGGCAGATTATATGGGATATTTCCTTGAAAACTTAGCCGAATCATCATTAAAAGGTGATCCCGGAATCATCAGTATTTACTGTAATGACGGTTTCACCTTAGCCCAGGCACTGGTTGAAAAGGTCTCTGGCCTGAGTTATTCCAATTATCTGAGTAAAAATATTTTAACCAAGGCTGGCATGAATAACACCAGTTGTTATTTCCAAGAAGGTAATACGAATGTGGCGTTGAATTATAAAAGTGATGGCACTGCTGCGGATCTTGAGTATGTAAACAGTCTCGGGGCGGGCGGCATTACCTCTAATGCCCAGGATTTATGTAAATTTGGGGATGCCATCCTGGCGGGGAAAATTCTCGATAAGCAATGGGTTGATGAATCATTCACTGCCCAATATGGCAGTCAGACAGTTCCAACAGGTACGCCAAAATCATCATATGGTTTAGGCTGGGATAGCGTCAACGATGAAGCTTACCAGAAACTAGGCGTTCGTTTAATTTATAAAAGCGGAGATACCAACGCATATCATGCCATGCTTTATCTGCTGCCCGATCAGAACATAACCATTGCCCTGACTTTTTCTGGGCCGGTAGATACCGCTGCTGTGACAGATGTCATTGCCAAAACCCTGCTGGCCGAAAAAGGCGTGATCTCGACCGAAACGACAGAAACGGTTCCAACCGCCAAGCCTGCTCCGGTGCCGGATAATCTGATGGCTTACGCTGGTTATTACACTCTTTCCGGTAATATTCTAAAACTTGACTTTAATCAAGCTGCTGGTGAACTAAATATTTACAGTAATTCTGATACTGGCTTTACCCTTGTCGACAAAGCTAGCTACCACGATGACGGTTATTTTTACGGTACTAATAACCGGCTGACATTGGAAGAAAACTTCGGCACAAAATTTCTGATGGAGTACACGCAAACAGGTGTCAATGGCTCGATTAAAGCCACGATGATTCCGCCGCTATCTGGCAGCATCAGTCCCGCCCAATTTGTTGACAAACAATGGATCACCATTAATACCCTTCCCGTCGATACCATTTTTCTAGCCGGATCGACCTGGGTTATGAATGAATTCCCCGGTTATGTCCTTTTTGGCGGCGGTGGGTACTATCAGCTTAATCAGCTGATTGATGAACAGACCACGGTTGCAAATCTGAAATATACCCGCGATACCATGGAATTCAAGCTGATTGATGAACAGGGCAAAACCATGCTCCAGGTTGGCAGCTTTAAACTGATCAATATTGCGGATGTACCGATGCTGGAAAACGATGAAAAAATCACGGTCGGCGATCAGAACGAATGTCGTAAATTACCAGCGGATGGCTTTATCAAACCTGGCGAAGGTAGGATTCTGGTGCTGTCGCCATCGCTTGTCTCCATTTATGACAGTCTGACCAACGGTTCAGAAGGTACCGCAGTGACAGCCGGTTCTTATGTTGTCTTTATTGGGAATGATGGCGACGCCATTACCTATGAGTACTGATGCCAACAAATATTTGGGACACTTTTTTTGATAACCCCTGGCGCACCCTTGTCAGATTACTTTCTTAAAATATTCTGTTTATCCTCAGAGATCGACTTTACCACCTCAACATCACTGGCCACATCAAAATACTGAGCATCATACAAACGGTTTAAATAGTCCTGATAAAACTCTAGCAGTGGTGGAAAGGACGCGATGATTTCATTTCTGATCTTGTTGATATTTTCCACCGATTCATCCTGGGTTCGGTCTAAATCGAGGTAGGTACTGAGTAGTTGAGTAGCTGTTTCAGCATGATAACTGGCATACTGCGGAGAAACCTGAAGTTTCTGATCATGACCGATTTTATCGCGAACTTTTGAAATAACCGCCTCGAGATCTTCGAGGATGGCTTCCTGGGGATAGAGTGATTCGCGCCGTTTGGCAGTTTTTAATAAACCGATTAATTTTTGAAGCCTCGCCTGTTCCTCGATTGCGCGATTTTGTAGTGTTGATGGATTCGCATTTGCAGCCGCGTCAAGCATGGATAGATCCTGGTACGGGGATTCATCTGAGCTATGCCTGATTTTTTCTGGCGGTTCATGTTTGACCCGAAAAACAACATAATAGATTAAAAAAAAGCATAGGATCGTTAAAATTACGCCCCCGATAAAGAGCGACAATTGAGTAACTGGTGAATTTTCTAAAGCAAACAGATTGCTAAAAAAAGTTGAAGCGTCCATAGAAAAGATACCCCCGAATACAAATTATTGATAATTTAATGCTACAGTAAATTTACCCTTCAAAACAAGAAAAGCACCAAAACGAGGCGCTTTTCTTTTAAATTTCCCGCCATAAAAGGGAAGAACCAGACCAACTACGTCAATGTTAGCACATCGCTTTTAAATCAAAAATTATAGCATATTGGAAACCAATACAGGTTTATAAAAATTAGACTTCCTCGGGGTCTTCTGTATCGCTTTTAGCATGATCGGGTTGAAGTTGAGCCGAAAACTCGGTTATTAAATCGATATTAAGCGGTTCACTGACTGCAGTAGTATGTGGTGTGCTTGCTGTTGTTGCGGAGTTGTCGGCTGGTGTTGCCATCTTACCACCCAAAAATCCGGAAATTAATGACTGCAGATTAATACCGGTACTTTCAGAGATGCCTTCAGTCACTTGTGACATGGTATTGACAATGTCTTTGACCATTTTAGTTGAGTTGCCATCGCCATACATGGTGATGCGATCGACGTTGTTAAGTGGCGCAGCAACATTACGGGCGACTTCAGGAAGGGCATTGAAGTACATTTCCATGATGGCGGCATCGCTGTATTTCTTCATCGCTTCAGCTTTGGCATCAATTCCGGCAGCTTCGGCCAGACCTTTAGCTCTGATCGCGGCAGCTTCAGCAAAACCTCGCGCTTCAATTGCGGCCGCTTCTTGTTCTTTGGCATAGCGATCGGCTTCGGCAGCCAATCGATTGGCTTCAGCATCTTTGGCGGCAATAAATAGTTTCGCTTCCGCTTCTTTTTGCTTTTCAAACAAATCAGCTTCAGCCTTTTGGTTACGTTGGTAGCGTTCGGCATCGGCAGTTTTGTTGATCTCAGCTTTTAATCGTTGCTCGCGAACTTCAACTTCTTTAGCGGCTAATTCAATCTCTTTGACCTGTTTAATAATGTTGGCTTCCTGAGTTTTTGTCTCAATTGTTTTCCGCTGTTCTTCCTGCTCGATCTGGTAAGCAGCATCCGCCTGAGCCTGCGTTAGGTCAGACTGTCGTTTTAATTCGGCTTTGCGAATTTCCAGATCCGTGTTCTTCTGGGCAATTTCAAGGTTTGCCTTAATTCTGGCATCATTGGCAATTTTAGCGGCTTCTGATTCGGCAATGGCGACTTCTTTTTCGGCGTTGGCACGGGCAATTGCAGCGCCTTTTTTGATCTGTGATTTGTTTTCGGTACCAAGATCCTCAATTACGCCGGCCTGATCGCGGATCGATTGAATGTTGAAAGAGATGATTTCAAGACCCATCCGTTTAAGATCTGGAACAGCGTTTTCCTGAACCTTTTCGGAGAAGGATTTTCGGTCAGTTAACATGTCTTTTAGATCAAGCGAACCGATGATTTCACGAACATTTCCCTCGAGGACATCTTTAACCTGGGGAATGATGGCGTCAGTTGATTGGTTCAAAAAGTTCTCCGAAGCCAGTAAAATTGCTTCCGGTGATGAACCGATCTTGATCTTGACCGCGCCATCAACCATCACATCGATGAAGTTGTTGGTTGGTACCGATTCACCAGTTTTGACATCAACCGACATCATTTTGAGGTCTAGTTTGTCAACGCGTTCAAGAAACGGAATTTTAATTCCCGCTTTCCCGATGATGACACGCCGTTTAATACCAGATATGACATAGGCTGTATCTGGGGGAGCTTTGACGTAGCTCATCGTTAAGATAGCGATAACTAAGAGCACGACAACAATTGGGATAATCAATGAAAAAATAAACATTTACGCCTCCTGTAATATTTAATATTGAGTACAATAAAAGATACTCATTTCGCTGAGAATATGACAACCACATCGGTTTTTGAGTGGACATCATTGATCTAAGGTCTCAATATATGCATTATATAAGAAGTTGAATTTAAAGTCAAAGAACAATATCGATGCAGATTGTTCCGCCGATAAATGTTATAATTATGGTAATGTTGTATTTAATCAAAAGCGATAGACAATGTCAGGAAAAGACGGCAAAAATTATCTGGACAAACAAAAAGGCAACCTCAATATAATCATCAGATGATGTTGATGAGTTGATTAATTTAACAGAATAGGGTATAGATTAAAGTAGAGAGTAAAATTGTTGAAATAAAGGAGATACATGGAAATTCAGGAAGAAGCATTAAAGTTACATGAACAATGGCAAGGAAAGCTGAGCATTGATAGTAAGGTTTCGGTGAAAAACAAACATGATCTGTCGATGGCCTATACTCCGGGTGTGGCTGAACCCTGCCGAAGGATCCATGAAAACAAAGAAGATGTCTATAAGTACACTGGTAAAGGAAATCTGGTGGCTGTGGTTACCGACGGGTCAGCAGTGTTGGGGCTAGGAGATATTGGCCCGGAAGCTGCCCTTCCCGTAATGGAAGGAAAAGCTGTTTTATTTAAAGAATTCGGCGGTGTCGATGCGTTTCCCATTTGTATTCCATCAAAAGACATAGAGGTTATCATCAACACGGTAAAGATGATTGAACCGGGTTTTGGTGGGATAAATCTGGAAGATATTGCCTCGCCGAGATGCGCAGAAATTGAGAGACGCTTAAAAAAGGAACTCAATATTCCGGTTTTTCATGATGATCAGCATGGTACAGCAGTGGTAGTGACAGCAGCCTTGATCAATGCCCTGAAGGTGGTCGGAAAAAGATGGGATCAGGTGACGGTGGCTATCAGTGGCGCTGGAGCAGCCGGGTCAGCGATCATCAAGATGTTACTAAATGTTGGCGTGAAGGATATTATCGCCTGTAGCAGCAAGGGGATTCTCACAAAAGATGAAAAATACAGTAACTGGGTTCATCAGGAAATTGCCGAGATGACCAATAAGCATCACAAAAAAGGAACCCTCGCCGATGCCATCAATGGAGCCGATATTTTTATCGGTGTTTCAGCACCGGGCATTGTCACTGCCGAAATGGTTCAGACCATGGCTGAAAACGCGATTGTTCTGCCAATGGCCAATCCGGATCCGGAAATTGATCCAGAGTTGGCAATAAAAGCTGGTGCACGGCTTGTCGGAACGGGACGGTCGGATTATCCCAACCAGATTAATAACGTGCTGGCTTTCCCGGGTATTTTCAGAGGGGCACTCGATGCAAGAGCCAGTGACATTAACGAAGCAATGAAGGTTGCTGCCGCTAAAGCCATTGCCGACTTGATTGAAGATGATGAACTGAGCACCGACTATATTATTGTACCGGCCTTTGATCCCCGGGTTGGAAAAGCGGTGGCAAAGGCCGTCTATCAGGCGGCAAAGGATTCTGGGGTAGCGAGATTAAAATAAGTAACACAAACAAAATTGGATAATTTCTATTGTGCCACAATGGTCAACTGTTTATAATAGATGTTGAATCAGTTAAAGAGAAAGGAAATAAAAAAATGAAAATGAGTAAAGAAGATAAAATTCGAATCATCATTGATGCCCTTGATGAGGTAATTACTATTCCTAACCACAAAGAGGAGCGGATCAAGGATGTCTTGAGAGAAGCGCTAAGAACTATCGAAGAAAAAGAAAGCGAAGAGTTTTAAAGGGATTGAAAAAGAAGAAGCCAGATTTGAGATTTTCTCTTTGCTGGACTTCTTATTTTTACAGTTTATTTCAATAGGTAGTAATCTAGAAATCCCTTAACCGCCAGCGAAGCGGTTTTCTCATTCTAAATCACTAGTCCAATTTTGCGATAAGCAGGAACTTCTGGTTTTTTGATAAAATCTAAGCCCGCACACTCGTGACTTCAGTCGTGAGTTAGGGCGACTTACCTATCCCGAAATATCTTTAAAACGGCTTAAATAGCCGTTTTTTAATGATGTATATTATCACATGTGTTATAATTAAGTATAACAATAAGGACGGTGTAATTGTGATAGAAAAACATGGAAGAGGATACATATATAGTATCCAATATCATATTGTATGGTGTACCAAATATCGAAAGAAGGTACTAAATGATGGTGTGATTGAAACACTGAGGCAGTCGTTAAATAAAATCGCCATGGACAATAAGTTTACCATCCTTGAACTGTCGATTCCGACTGATTATGTGCATATCCTGATCGACTGCTCGCCCCAACACTATATCCCGGATATC
>JAHIQT010000035.1 GCA_018903255.1 Bacillota bacterium
CAATTTCATCACTCATTATTTCTTCAAAACTGATATCTCCAAAGAAATCCTCTTCATCAGCAGTTTCCAACATATCCGGTTGGCTATCATCCGAAGGGCTGTCGATGAACTCTTCTGGTATTTTTGCCTCAGTATCTTGGGATAATCCCCTGATCCGTTTTAAAAAGGCCTCAGTTTCAACAATCAGTTCTTCGTTTTCATCCAGCAAGGTTTCGTTATTCTTAATTTTCTCAACTTCGCCTTTTAAAAAGGTCGAGAAATTAAGAACCAGATCCATTAAATCGCCAAAATCCTCTTTCTTGATTCCATTTTCTCGAATAACGAAAAATAGATCCTCCAGCTTATGTGAGGAATGCGCCAGCATATCAAATTCCATCATCGCCGAAGAACCTTTTATGGTATGCATAATCCGGAAGATTTCATTAATGTCATCCGGTGTTAATTCCGCATTGTCTTCAGATTGAAGTAAAATTTCCTCTAATTGATCAAGCAGTGTTTCCGATTCAAAAATATACATCTCTAAAATGGAATCATTTCCAGAATCATAATTACTCATTTTGTCCATCCTTTATATACATGAAATTTTTATCTTAATTTATTATATCGGCTTTTTGTACTAAATGCACTTTATTTTTTAATTCCTTGTTGATATACCCCAATCGAGTCAAGTTTATCAAGCTTGGCAGTGGATTTTTCAGCGGTTAACCCGGTTTTGATTGATTTAGCTGATATATTCGCTTTATATAATATCGTCAGCGACACTTGATTCCTTAGCGGTTTATTAAAATTGCTGCCCTTCTTTAGCTTTCCTTACCGACTTTTTAATTCAATTCTGAAATGATTGATTATCTATTGCTAATACAGTATAATCTAAACTAACAATAATACGTTATAGAAAGGAGCTCTCAGTTGGATAGTATCAAAATCACCTCAACTGTCTCCACCCCAAAAGTAAATGATATTCCCAGTAAACATACTCCCAGTGATTCGGTTTTTGACATTAACAACACCGGTAATGCCAGCAAAATAAAACCGGTCTCTGAAGACTACCAAAAAGAGAGCTTCCGGGAAACCCTGTTTCAGAATTTACAGAAAGAAATTCTAAAACCGCTGATGAACAGCACCACCGCTGAAGCCGATGCGCTGCGAAAACTTGTCTTAATTTCTGAGCTATTCGAATCATCGGCCGGCGCCTTACCCAAAGAACTACTAGAGGGTCTGTTTATCAATTCTCAGGATCTTTTGAGCGAACTCTTGCTACGGGACAAAACCAATTCGATATTCAAGGGTTCTTTTTTTGACAGCCTAAGATCACTCGCTAAATTAGAAGGATATCCCCAGTTAAAAGACGCGATTGTCTCGATTCTCCGACACTACGATGCCTATGTGAACCGAAACCAGACCCTTAACGGTATTTTCTTAGAAACCAGCCGATTACTGATGACGCTTCCCTCTAAAGAGCGAGCCATGCTCGAACAACAGCTGATAAGACTGGAAGTTGTTTTAAATAAATCTAGTGGAAAAGAGCAACCCAATCAGGAACTTCAGAATCTCATCAATTTAAAGGCCGCTCAAAATGGCAAGCTAGGTGATCAGTTAGAACAGCGTATGGCGCGGATTGAAAGCCTGTTAAATTCAAAAAATCTCAACTATCAGGAGATTCAACAACTGCTAAAAAACGAAACCATCCCGGTACTTCGTCAAATTTTACAATCCCAGGCTTACAGCGATAAAACTTATCAATCGGTAGCGACAATTATTGACCATATTGTCCGCTATGATAAGGGCAACCCCGAGCAGCTTGAAGCGGCAGTGCTGCGCTTTTCGCAAGCATTAAAACCGCTTTCCAGCTTAACTGACAGTGAAATTGTAGAAATGAAAAACCAACTTTTCTTACATGCTAAAGAAGCCGAAATTCTGGCTGAGCGCCTGGGATCTTCAACCAAAAACCCCGGCGAAGGTGAGAAAGTCGCAATGGCGCAACTACTGGAACAGGCACTTGACGAAAAAAATTCAACCAAAATTATCAATTCTGCTCAAAACCTGCTAGAAACCCTGGTTCGTAACGAAAGTCCAATCTTTACGATCATGCACTTCTTAATTCCGCTGCGTTTTTTAGACGAGAATTCCTATGGCGAATTTTTTGTTGACAAAGATCCCACCGCAAAAAAGGGAGAGAAAGGCGATGCCGAAAACGCAACCGATATTTTCTTTACGATCCAGTCTGACCGGTACGGTAATTTTGAGGTGGAGCTACTGGCGCGGGATAAAAACATTACCTTAAATATTAAATCTCCCGGGCCATTGGTCGAAACATTAAAATCGACCAGAGAGCAGCTAAAAAACATCGTCGAGGAACAGGGCTATGCCCTTGCCGGCTATGGGGTGGGCGAATATTTGCAAAGCCAGACGATCCTGCAACGTTTCCCTAAGTTGGCATTCAGAAAGGTAGGACTCGATGTCACCATCTAAAGATAAAAAAACGAAAAAAAAGACCCTCCACATCCAGGACGGTCAAATAAATAAGAATTCAAATTCCGAGGAAGAAAACAGCGATCAGCCGCTAAGAGTTACCGCTTTGCGCTATGATCCAGAAAAAAACAGCTCGCCCGTCATCGTCGCCGCCGGAACCGGTTTTGTGGCTCAAAATATCCTAAACGTAGCTGAAGAAAACGGCATCCCCATCTATCACGACGACTCCGCTGCGACCCTGCTGTCCAAGCTTCAAATGGGTCAGGAAATCCCCCCGGAACTATTTCAGATTGTCGTTAATGTTTACGTGTCCTTGTTAAACTTAGCTGAGGGAACCGATATTGGCGATAAACTGTTTAACTAGTATTTAAAATTAAAGCCGCTCATTGCTGAATTATTTTGGTCATCTTTTTTAAGAACCGCCCATCTATTAAATGAAACGTTTAATAGATGGGCGGTTTTGTCCGTTTATCAAATAATCTACGTAAGAGGAGGTAACTCAAAATGTATATTAGCCTGATTCAAGAGGCCTTAACACTTGCCGGATATGATCCGGGACCGGTAGATGGCATTGCCGGCCCCCGTACCGTTTTTGCCATCAAAGCATTTCAGTCCGATCGGGGGCTAAACCCTGATGGGATGGTTGGTCCATTAACCCATGCTGCCCTGTTTTCATCACCGCAAAAGGTGCTCACGACTCCAGCTGCCAGCTGCGATCCTAAGCAATTGAGCCCGCATTTCCATCAGAATGAATTTCGCTGTTGTTGCCAAGGACGTTACTGTAACGGTTTCCCCGCTGAAATGCATACGGCATTGATTTCCGGACTTGAACAGATTCGGAATTCTTTTAATCGACCCCTGATTATCACTTCTGGCGTCCGTTGCCAAACCCGCAACCGGGAAGTGGGCGGCATTGTGCATTCAAAGCATTTAATCGGACATGCCGCCGATTGTTATATCCCTGGGGTATCGGTCGATACCCTGGCTGATGCCGCCAGGCAAGCAGGCCTTGGCGTGATTATTTATGATGATGAAGGTTTTTGCCATTTAGAAATTTAGTACTGAAATGATTTAAGGGGATTCGACTGAATTCCCCTTTTTTTTACTTTTGCGGATCTTTGTAGCTTTGGAGAACACAGCACGAACAAGGTTTTTTCTTCATGATAACTCATCACAAAGAGCCTTCCATAAAATTTTCGGATGATTGTAGCACCATGCGATTGGCCGCCGTCGCCGAGATGGCGATGTTTCTACCAATTTCTTTAAACGTGTAACCCTGTTCAACCGCCGCTTTAACATATGAAATTTTATCCTCACGTAAAAACCGCTGTCTTGAGCCTGCCTTAATCAAATGAAAAATTTCATCATTTGAGACGACCCGTTTTAGAATTTCATCGAGCGTTTCCTTATTCGTGCGATCTGTTTCATGCTGGTTATTTTGTTTATCTTCCTCGCCGATCACCAAACCCTTTTCATAAAAGTCTTTATCGTTTAACGTTGGGTCTTTGCACTCCATGAAGCTCTGATAGGCTTTAATTGCAACCACCCGATTTTTCGAGAACATATCCAGAATTTTATCGATATGAACCGGATTTTTGATGTTCTGCCGATAAAAGCAATCACTGCTCCAGGGATATGCGGCAATACTTTTATGAATTCCGGCTCTGACCGGATTGGTGTGAATATACCTGAGCAGGGTTAACAGGTATTTGTCATCGTTTACCAGAAGCGCCTTGTAGCGGCCGCCAAAAACATGATCCGTCCGTTTATGTCTTTTGTTATAGCTTTTGCTGTAAGCATTATTAATTTTTTGCATAATCTTCTGCAGCGGCTTTTCTTTTGTCTCGATCATTAAATGATAATGATTATCCATAATCACATATCCCAGCAAGTTAAATGCCGCCTCATCATTGGCCGCTTCCAGGCATTTTAAGAAGTCTTCTTTATCCTCTTGACTCTCAAAGATATAGGCTCGGTTGTTTCCCCGCTTGATCACATGGTAGACAGCGCCCTCGAATTCAACCCTTGGTTTTCTCCCCATTTTTTCCTCCATCAGAAAAATTGGTGTCAGTTGGCACCGACACACTAATAAAAGGTAATATAAAGTTTATAAGTTGGTGTAAGGCACCGTCATCTATTTGAGAACCTCCCAATATCCAGTTGTATTGGAACCGATTCTGGCAATTATTTTTGCTTCTTGTAGTGTTTTCATGTTTCTTTCAATCGTTCTAACTGATTTATTCAACTGTTTACTAAGTTCTTCCTGAGTCACATGTCTATCCAGCTTAACTAGACTAATAATTTTCGTTTGCGTGTTGTTTGGCTTAAAAGGATTCTCCCCGACATTCTCCCCGACATTCTCCCCGACATTCTCCCCGACATTCTCCATTGGAAAGCTTACCTTTAAAAAATTTGGGCTAAACTTAAAAATGCTTCTATCATACATTTTTAATATTCTTTGAACCCCAGAACCGAGCTGTTCAACGAGTTTGACGTCTTTAAACACTCGCATTAGTTCCTTATTCCGTGGGGCAGAAATGCCATCAAAGAATTCAGCTTGATTAAGCTCTTGGGGCAGTCCTCCTGATGAGGTTATAACAAACCGATCAGCAAATATTTCAAAAACCGGTGGTATTCCATTTGTATATTCATTGTGAATTATGGCGTTAATAACAGCTTCCCTAAGAGCCGTTGGGTCGAC
This sequence comes from Bacillota bacterium, assembly GCA_018903255.1. Taxonomy (GTDB): domain Bacteria; phylum Bacillota; class Clostridia; order Eubacteriales; family Eubacteriaceae; genus Acetobacterium. Next base: position 5,174 of record JAHIQT010000035.1, read on the forward strand.
AAGACGGTTTTCTTTACGAACAGTTGAAGTGATTTTTGTCTTTGTAATATTCTCAATTTCTAACTTGTTAAGAATGCTCTCCGTAGCTTTTATTAAGGAACAATATCCAAATTCAGCATTTTCAATTAAATCAACTTTATCTGTGCCCGAATATTTTGCAACTTTCATAGAAATTCCGTTTTCATCAGCCAGCAAATAAGCGGCGTAATTAAACTTATTATCTTCCGTATATAATTCTAAATTATTCAAAAATTTATTATTCAAATCAAACCCATTCTCTTCATAGAATATTTTAAGTTGTTTGAACGATAAATCCTGTCGTGGTGATACAAGCTGTCCCAACGAGTTTCTAATTCGTTTTGAATACAACGAATCAATCATTTCTTTGTTCATTTGTTGAACCGTTGTCCCGACCCTAAGAAAGCAGCCACCAGGTGACATTCCGTATTTTCTGATGTAATAGGGTTTTTCAGATCCACTCGATATTATGACTTTGACAATGTTTTTTTCATCCATATTAACTGTTACTACATCGAACAAGCCCATCGTTGAGGGATAGATGTTATTTTTTATTCTATCTACGATACGTTTTTGCATCTCATCTGAATCTTCGACTCCGAAGATCGTACCGTTATCGTCAATTCCAATATGAATTTCCCCGCCTTCATGATAATTTAAGAAGCCTACCACTTCCTTTTCTAAACTATCATTCAATACTCTCTTAAATTCCAATCGATTATTTTCAATCAATCTACTCACGCTCTTTCTAAGCTATTCTCAATTTGCTACTGATTTTCTGTTTACGCCACTTTTTGTTAAAGACAAATAAGTTTATAAGTTATTGTCAGGCACTTTTCTTTTTTTTACCATATCAAAGGAAAAACGCAAAACAAGTTTATAAATTAGTGTCAGGCACTCTCTCTAGATTAACGCCAAACGTTTTGAAAGAGCTTTGAACTCCTGGAAATACGTCTTTATAATCCGATCACATATTTCATCTGCGATTTCTTCTTTATAAATATGAGACGTTAAGTTGCGATCATTTAATATTTGAATCCAAATCTTATCATCTGTGATTAGACCATAACTAAACGCTTCTTTCATAACTGACTTAGGACTGTTAATATCAATAAACCCTTGATCCATCAGATATTCCCTGGCAGCTTTCCAGGCAAGTTCCGTCGTAAATTCAAACCGCTGGATGACCCCATCACGGACAATGCTGCTTTCATTGGCTTGAAGTTCTAAAATTCCTTCACTCAGGCGATCAACTGCTTTTCTTAAATTTTCGACTTTATTTGTTAGTAATTCCATGATAACGACTCCTTCTTTCTTGACATTTTGCAGCAAACGAGGATCTGTGTCGGGTGTTATGAATACAATATCAAATTTTAACAAGGTATCCAGATCTTCAATATCATTTGTGAAATTGGCTACTTCCAAGTTTGAATTGCTTTTGCTTTTACTGAAAATGGCTAAATCGATATCACTATTAGGCCGATAATCACCTCTTGCTCGTGATCCAAATAGGACAATTTTATAAATATTCGGATAGTGACTGGCGCATTTTTTAACCTGCTCAAACAATTTTTCCATTCTTATTTTTGAGGTCTTTTTAACAGCTCCTAAAGCTTCCCCTTGTGCTCCCACTTTTTGTTCACTCATTCGCAAACCTCCCAACTTCATGATAATTTAAGAAGCATACCACTTCTTTTTTTAAACTATCATTCAAAACTTTTTTAAATTCCAATCGATTATTTTCAATCAATCTACTCACGCTCTTTCTAAACGATTTTCAGTTTGTTACTGGTTATCTAGTTTGCGCCATTTCTTCCTAAACAAACAAGTTTGTAAGTTAATGTCAGGTTCATGACTGAAGCACCTTCCTTTATTATAAGTTTATGACAGGCAAGGACACTTCATGTGTGCGTAGTATTGACAATGCACACTATTCGATGTATAATATAATCAATAATAATAACAAAGAAGAGGTGTTTGAAATGGCTACTACAAACGTCACGATTCGAATGGACGAAGAGTTGAAGAAACAGGCTGATGATTTATTTTCTGATCTGGGTTTGTCTATGACCTCGGCTTTAATTGCTTTTACTAAGCAAGCGGTTAGAGAACAGCGAATACCATTTGTTATTTCTCGAAATATTCCGAATACCGAAACGATCTGTGCAATTGAAGAAGTTGAGAACATGAAACGCAATCCCGCAATCTATAAAGGGTATGATGATATCGATGAGATGATAACTGAGTTGTTAAAATGAAATATCTAGTTAAACCCACATCGAAGTTTCAGAAAGATCTTAAAAGAATCCACAGACGTGGCTATAATCTTGCATTGCTTACCGAGGTAATCAAAATCATCGCAAACGATGAAGAACTTCCAGCCAGATATAAAGACCATAACTTGAATGGAAACTATGTAAAATGCAGAGAATGTCACATTACGCCGGATTGGTTACTGATTTACGAACTGACAGAAAGTGATCTGATTTTATATCTGATGCGAACCGGAACCCACAGCGATTTATTCTAAAGTCTCATACGGATACCAGAAACTGGAAACGTCCAATTATTGGGCGTTTTTTTGCATGTGCATAAATAAGCTAAGTCATAAGTTAAGTGGTGCCAGGCTCCAAGACTAAAGTTTATAAGTTGGTGCCAGACATTTAAGTTTGTCCCCTAAGTTGAGCAACAGAAAATTTAGGCAGCACGATTGTCATAATTAACGACAGCAATTTCTGTTAACGTATTACGCAATTGATCAATAATGCGTTCTAATTGTGCAACAACCGTACCACTAAATGATTCTTCGCCACATTGGGTACACGTGTGACAAGGTACATTTTTAACAATCACAATAATGTTTCCTAAGTCAGCCATATAAGTGGTAGTTCCATCAATCAGTTTACCTTTACACAAAAAACAATCCATTTTACTTCTCCTTTCTCGATTTAAAGCCGTCTTCCCACATATCTACATCAGGATAATATGCAGTTATGATCCATAATTTGTAATCAGTATACCCAACTACAACATGGACTAATAATTTTTCAAGAGATGATCCTAAAATTAGACAACTAGGATGTGGATAATCCTCAGGATATGGTTCAATTATTTCACCGGTCATAATTGCATTTTTTACGTCAGAATATTTAATACCCCTTTTCATAAACCGATCCAGCGCATGGCGAGTAACTTCAATCATTTCATCGTTGCAGATTTGCCTTATCTTTTCAATTTTCATTTTTATCCTCATCTGTAATTGTCCTTATTTCACCACTGAAATAGCCGAATCAGAAACGCCCTTCCATAAGATTTTGTTGGTAGTTGAAATCTCGTTGAATCACAGGCGCGCGCCCTTCAGGCCTCTTTAACTTCCGTAATGGCCACGCTGTCAGAATATAGAGTTTCTGGTGCAATATCAATATCCCTTCATTTTTTAAGCCTAAGAGCTTGGGATCATAACATCATGTATAAATAATCCTTTAGTACCCAATTTTTATAACTGCAGCTAAAACGCAAACAAAAAGTTTATATATTTATAAGTTGGCATCAGGTACGTGTTTGTTTAATATTCTTAATGTTTCAGACTTTCATCTTCTCGGTCAATTTGTCAGGGTAACCGCTAATGTTGTCTTGGTGACATTATACACTACTGACTGCAATATGTAAATCATTATGTTTATAAATTGGTGTCAGGCACGTCTCAGGCACAAGGCACAATCTTTCCTATTGACTTCAGCATAAAAACTGATATACTAATTGCATAAGTACTAACTGAACAAATAGTAATTGTGCGATTAGTAAAGGAGGTAGCCTATGTTTATTGGAAGAAAAAGAGAGCTGACAAAGCTCGAAAGTATGTATCATAACAACCAATTTGAATGTGCCGTGTTTTATGGCCGACGACGGGTGGGAAAAACAACCTTGATTGATCATTTCTGCAGGGGGAAAAAAAACATTTATTTTACGGCCACAGAAGGCACCGCAAAAGACAATCTGGTGGCTATATCCCGGGC
>JAHIQT010000036.1 GCA_018903255.1 Bacillota bacterium
CAACATATAATTGATTTTAATTCTATTTTCGGTCACTACATTTGCGATTTTGGATTATTCTTACCGTTTTATGGGGTTTGTGAGCACTGATTTGGCTGAAATTGCTAAATTTCTATGCTTTTACTCGAAATCCGGGCTAGGTCGTCAACCGGGAAATCAGAGAGGCGAGTGTCAGACGTGAAAACCGGATATTGCAGAAAAGGATTCAAAAATATCAACTGCTTGCCGAAGAAATAAGCGATGCCATATTTTTCATCGATGTGGAAGGTAACATTCTGGAAGCCAACAATGCTGCCATCAAAAACTATGGCTACAGCCGGGAAGAATTTCTGACAAAGCGTATCTTCGAGTTGTCTGGTTCAAATAAAGAGGAAATAATCTTTAAGGAAATGGAATTTGGAAATAGGGAAGGAATCATTTTTGAAACGATTCATTTTCGAAAAGATGGTTCTGCTATGGAAGTTGAAATGAATTCTCACGGCTCTTTATTGGAGGGCAAGCAAATTCTACTCAGTATTGTCAGGGATATCACTGCCAGAAAATTTGCAGAAAACGCATTGATTAAGAGCGAGAAGGATTACCGGACACTTGTCGATAATGCCCCTGACATCATTGCCAGACTGGATCGATCTTACCGATTCGTTTATTTTCACAACCGCTCCCAAATTGATTTAAATATACCAACAAAGCTGATGATCGGTAAAACATTCATCGACTTGGGTATCTGTGATGCAGATTATAAAAAGCTTGAAAATGTAGTCCAATGGGTGTTTGAAAACAAATATGAAAAGAGCATTAATTTTGAACTCGCAACATCCAAAGGCATTCAGTATTATAACACCATCATTGTTCCGGAGTTAAATAAAGATGGCATTGTTTCAACGGTTCTAAGTATTTCACGTTCTGTCACTGAAACAGTATTGGCGCAGAATGCAATGGTTGCTTCACTCGAGAAATACCGAAAACTGCTGGATGGAATTGTCACCGCATTATCAGCTGTCGTAGAGGTTCGGGATCCCTACACTAGCGGACATCAAAATCGTGTGAGTAAACTGGCGACAACGATGGCGATCCTACTTGATTTAGATGAGGATGCGGTAGAAACCGTACGGATAACCGGTTTGCTCCACGATATCGGGAAAATGTATGTGCCGACTGAACTACTGGTTAAACCAACCAAATTGTCTTCGCTGGAGTATGAGATTATTAAAATTCATTCCGAGGCGGGATACAATATCTTAAAGCCGGTTGATTTTACCGGGCCAATTGCGGAAATCGTCTACCAGCATCATGAAAGGATGGACGGCTCGGGGTATCCTCGAAAACTTAGAACCGGGGAAATATTAATGGAAGCAAGGATTATCAGCGTGGCCGATGTAGTTGAAGCGATGATGAGCCACAGACCCTACCGACCCGCTAAAACCTTTGATGAGGCTCTTGCCGAGATTGAACGCGGCGCCGGGACTGCTTACGATCGCGATTGTGTCCAGGTTTGTTTAAATCTTTTTAGGGACAAAGGTTATCAGCTCTGATGCCCGGCCATCGCAAAACTGTAAAAGCAGACTACGGACGGCTATTTTGGCGAGCTGTTTTTTCAATCGATGCTAGCCTGATGAAAATGCAGTCCCATGGGATAATTGACGTCAAAAAATGGAACCAGCGTTGTGGGGTTTAAATCCATGATAAATTTTTTAATCTGCAGCCCTTCTTATCTGGTGTCCGACTGTAAAAAGTCCTAGCTAGCTGGTTAACCCGATTGACGGATACAATCTCGGAAGCTCGCGCAATTTCATCTTCGGGATCGCGGACTTCAATATTGGTAGATACACCCCCGGCCGCAATCTGGTTCATCGTCCCGACGACGACGTTCTGCAGATCATCGGCAAGCTGATTCATCGATGCTAACATTCCGCCAATTTCATCCTTACTGTCAATTTTTGATGTTGACACTGTTTCAGGCGCTACCAATTCCAGTCAGGTGATCAAAAAAGCCGTTGCAGAGGCGCTGTTGCAAAAATAATTTACAATACTTACTGTTCGAACCTGTGATAGCGTCTCCGAAATATAGACTACTTTTTTGTTATTATTCGAACAATTAAATCAAATAGGCACTAAAAGATCTTCGCTGCCACGCATTAAATATTTCTCCAGAAGTAAGGTTCAATAAAAATGCGAATTTCTAGAACTCTAGCAACTAAGCAGCCATCTTATCAATCGACCACGCTCAAAACATGCACTCTGGAAAATTAAATTTAAGATTACTTTAAGATGCCGTTATGCCCCCTGTCAGAATGGATTGCGATAATGCTTGTATGCTAAGACATGCTATCAAGTTACATCCGGAAAACAAGAAACCTAGAAACGAACTTGCCCTCAAACTAATAGTTGATCGCTTGTGTTGCTGCATGTTACCTGCGTATAAAGCAATCCCAATATTGAAAGGAATCCTATCCATGAAAAAATTATTTCTATTTGGCTTAATTCTGTTATCCACCATCCTTATTTTTACCGGTTGTGTCAACAGTGGTGATTTTAAAGATCCCGATCTCGAGGCTCCATCGATTTCAGTCACATCATCATCAATCGTCGATGGCAAATTATTGACGGCCACCGCCGCTGCTAGAAAACCCAATGATCCTATTGGCTTGAACCAAAGTCCTGCTTTGAGCTGGGAGGCAGTTGAAGGTGCCAGCTAATATACCCTATGCCTGTTTGACGAAGATGCTAATTGGCTTCACTGGTTTGTAACAGACATAACCGCTACATCAATCGAACAGGGCGCTTACACCGCCCCAAGTCAATACATAGGTCCCTATCCACCTCAGTCCGGCGGCAAACATACCTATCGAATCGAAGTATTCGCCATAAAAAAACAGCCTAACGATACCATCGGTAAATTAGATGGCCAGAATTCTTACGCTAGTCTTGTCAATCATCTCAACCAGGTTGGTGGGCACTCTGATAACATTATTGCCCGAGGCCATCTTACCGCAACCTATGAAAATGGTGATCATAACGTAATCCCGAAATGAACTAATTAGCAGAAACTAATAGTTCCATCTTTACTGTGAACATTATATAAAGCTCACGGTATTTTCACAGACTAAAAAAATAATTAAAAAACGAAAATGAGGATGAAGATTTTCCTCTCAATTAGTCTTCATGTAAGAAAATGCATCGCTGATTCCCGCTGCTGATCTCAGCAGCATCGGAATTATGTAACCGAAGCACCCGCTTTAACAACAGAATATTCTGTTGTTATTCACAAAGTATCACTATTGATTTAAAAAGCAATCTCCTGATCGTTTAGTTATCATTATCTTTCATGAAAGCACCAATATTAGCTTTTGCAAAATCTTCAAATGTCCGAGGGTTTTTTCCGGTTAATTTAAAAAATTCATTGGTGATTGTTTTAGCCGTACCGAGTCTGGTCATGATATACAACATGACCGTAACATTGACATAGTTTTTATCAAGCCCACGACTCTTGATATAGTAACTTCGATATTTTAACAGGCCTGGTTTGACGTATGTTATTTTTCGGTTAGTCAATTTACTTAGCACATCTGCGACCTGGAAATAGTCTAACGCTTCCGGTCCGCTGATTGTGTGTGCCGTATTTTTGAATTGATCGGGATCATGAAGGATTGTTGCGCTGGCTAGTCCGATATCAGCGGCATCAATAAAACTCGTTCTGCTTTTCCCTGCCGGGATAAAAATTATATCTTTGTCCCTAATTTCCAAGCATGTATACCGGAAATATTTTGCATGAAAAAGCCAGGTCTGATGTGAGCAAATGGAATACCGACACTTTCGATAAATTTTTCAATTTTATAATGTGGTGGGATGGTGTTTTTCTCAATCCCCATTAAAGATAAAAAAGTGATTAACGTGATTGGATATTCTTGAGTTGCTTTAATAAATGGATACAAATCTTCTGGTTTGCCGAGATGTGGCGGTCGCATTAAAAAAATTCGATCAACCCCAGTTAATGCTTTTTTATATGTTTCCGGTCGTGTAAAATCAAACGCCACCGTGGTCACATTGCTACCAAATAGCTGATCCAGTTTTTGTCTATTTGTACCTGCTGCAACAACCGCTTCGCCCATTTTTAATAGTTCATTTACCACATAAGTGCCAACATTTCCTGAGGCTCCGGTAACCAGTATCTTCATCTATTGTCCTCTTCTAATATGCAATTTGCAATTTCCATCAATTCGACTAATTGACCAAACTTATCTGCACCCATTCTTTCTTTCAATAATTCAACGGCTTTAAAATACTCAATCGACGTCGACTCAACCAGATTCTTTCCTTTTTCGGTTATCACAAGTGTATAACTTCGCTTATCAGCGATCGAGCTTTCCTTTATTAAAAAGCCTTGCTTCGTTAATGATTTGACCATTGAACTGACCGAAGGTTTGGAGATGTTAAAAAACTGGCTGACCATCAGCGGCGTTACGGCACACCTTTGCTTATGAGTGTATATCAACATACCCATTTCGCTCGATCTGATGGGAAGATCTCGCTTTGAGTTGATATGCAATCTGCAAAACATCCCGATTACATCCGCACTATTTATAAGATCAACATTCATTTGCGCCTCCATGTAGTTAACTTACCTAACTATATGGTACAATTACTTTATCGCTTTGTCAATCATTTTCAATGAGCATGTGCAGATCCGTTCAATGCCATCTTTGCAGATCATTG
>JAHIQT010000037.1 GCA_018903255.1 Bacillota bacterium
GCGACCAAGGTGGCTGAAGCGACGGCGCCCTATGCGATTGGCGACCAAGCGGTCGATATTGATATTAAAATCAAAGAACTGGAACTAGAAATGCTGGCTGCCGCCGAAGCCCTCGAATTTGAACGGGCTGCCAAACTACGAGACGAAGTCCATCATCTTAAAAACTACCGCAGATAAGCATTATTAATCAGTAGGGGCGGGTATTACCCGCCCGCAAACCATTGTTATACGATATTAAGAAGCAAGCAGGACTTGCTTTTTTAAATCGGATTATCGATCGTAACCGATATAAGGAGCAACATGAAATACATCGAAATAAAAGGTGCCAAAGAGCACAATTTAAAAGACATTAACCTGAAAATCCCCCGCGATCAGCTGGTCGTTTTTACCGGGCTCAGTGGCTCGGGCAAGTCATCACTGGCCTTTGATACCATCTACGCTGAAGGACAGCGTCGCTATATGGAGTCGCTTTCTTCCTATGCCCGGCAGTTTCTGGGTCAGTCTCAGAAACCCAATGTGGAAAGCATTGACGGTTTGTCGCCAGCGATATCGATTGACCAGAAAACGACCAACCGTAACCCCCGCTCGACCGTCGGCACTGTAACTGAAATCTATGATTACCTGCGGCTGCTCTACGCTCGAATTGGGATTCCCCATTGTCCTAAATGCGGCAAGGTGGTGGAATCCCAGTCGGTCGATCAGATCGTTGATCGGATCATGGCACTGCCGGAAAAAACAAAGTTTCAAATTCTGGCACCAGTTGTCCGGAAAGAAAAGGGACAGCATAAAAAAACCCTTGACCATATCAAAAAAGAAGGCTTCGTCCGGATCATTGTCGATGGTCAAGCCATGGAAGTCAACGACGAAATCAATCTCGATAAAAATAAGAAACATAGCATCGAAGTGGTCGTCGATCGGCTGGTAGCCAAGGATAACCTGGGAAAACGATTGTCCGATTCATTGGAAATCGCCCTGAAGCTTTCTGGTGGCTTGGTGATCTGTGATGTGATTGGTGGTGAAGCCCAGCTTTTTAGCGAAAAATTGGCCTGTGCCGAGTGTGGCATTGCCATGGATGCCCTGGAGCCACGCACCTTTTCCTTTAATAATCCCTTTGGGATGTGTCCCGATTGTCATGGCTTGGGCTTTCATCAGGAAGTCGACCCGGATCTCCTGATCCCAGATAAAAGTTTATCGATTTCAGATGGTGCGATTAAATTTTTTGGCTTAAAAAGTGATTCCAAATACTATTATAATCTAATCAAGGCACTGGCCGAAAAGCATCAATTTTCAATTGAAACACCGCTGGAAAATGCCAGCGAGGCTTTTTTGGACGCCCTCTTATACGGCAGTGATGAGGTGCTTGAAATTGCCTATGAAGGCAAGTTTTCGGGCACCTATAGCTCGACCTTTGAGGGCTTGATCAAAAATATGGAACGGCGCTATATTGAAACCACCTCCGAGCGGATGCGGTCGCTCATTGAGCGCTATATGTCAGAAACCCCCTGTCCCACCTGCCATGGTAAGCGGCTCAATCCGATCAGCCTGGCTGTCACCATCCACGATCGGAACATCATTGAAATTACCGACATGTCGATTGGTCTGTTAATTGAGTTTTTCAAAACCCAGGAAATGACCGACCGGGAAATGATGATCGGCGAATCGATTTTCAGAGAAATTGAGGCCCGCCTGAATTTTCTAAAAAACGTCGGGTTGGAATATTTAACCCTGTCGCGGAATGCCGGCAGCTTGTCCGGGGGCGAGTCCCAAAGAATCCGCTTGGCTACCCAGATTGGCTCCGGTCTGGTGGGAGTCCTGTATGTTTTAGATGAACCAAGTATCGGTCTCCATCAGCGCGACAACCAGAAACTGCTGGAAACGCTGCGGCGCTTAACCGATTTGGGGAATTCACTGATTGTCGTCGAACACGATGCCGAAACCATGGAAGCCGCCGACTATATTGTCGACATCGGCCCTGGACCTGGCCTTCACGGCGGTCAAATCGTCGCCCAGGGCAGTCTGGAAGACATTATCGCGGTTCCGGAATCGGTCACCGGCCAGTATTTCAGTGGCCGGCGCTTTATCCCGATCCCCGAAAAACGCCGGGATGGCAGCGGCGAGGTGATTAAAATTGTCGGCGCCTGCGAAAATAACTTAAAAAATCTCGATGTCGATATTCCGCTGGGAAAATTTGTCTGCGTAACCGGGGTCTCAGGATCGGGAAAAAGTACCCTGATTAATGAAATTCTCTATAAGGGGATTTCCCAGAAGCTTTATCGCAGCCTTAAAAAACCGGGCAAATATACCAGCATTGCGGGGGATGAATTTATCGACAAGGTGATTGATATCGATCAGTCGCCAATTGGCCGAACACCCCGCTCCAATCCGGCCACCTATACCGGCGTATTTGATCTGGTGCGTGATCTTTTTGCCAAAACCCCGGAAGCCAAGGCCAGAGGTTATCAGAAGGGCCGCTTCAGCTTTAATGTCAAGGGCGGCCGCTGCGAAAAATGCAGCGGTGACGGAATCATCAAAATCGAAATGCATTTTCTGCCGGACGTCTATGTGCCCTGTGAGGTCTGTGGCGGCAAACGCTATAACCGTGAAACCCTGGAAGTGAAATATAAGGGCAAAAACATCGCCGATGTTCTGGATATGACGGTCGAGGAAGCGCTGGACTTTTTCGGCAATATTCCACGAATAAAAGAAAAGCTTCAAACCGTATACGATGTCGGCCTCAGTTATGTGCGACTCGGCCAGCCCTCCACCCAACTCTCAGGCGGGGAAGCCCAGCGGGTTAAACTGGCCACTGAATTAAGCAAACGCAATACTGGCAAAACCCTCTATGTGCTCGATGAACCAACCACCGGTCTGCACATCGCTGATGTCCATCAGTTGATCACCGTTATCCAGCGGCTGGCCGATAGCGGCAGCACTGTGGTGGTGATTGAGCACCAGTTGGATATGATCAAGGTAGCCGACCACATCATCGACCTCGGCCCAGAAGGCGGCGACGGCGGTGGTACCATCATCGCCATCGGAACCCCCGAAGAAATCGCCCAGGTCCCCGAATCCTACACCGGCCAGTATCTAAAGAAAATATTGCCGTGATTAATAAAAAAGATAACCCAGTACCGACAACCTCAAGAAAGCTGAGTCCAGCTTTCTTTTTTAGATACGTTTAAATTAAGCTTAATTACGCAAAAAGTTTCAGTCTCTAATTGACAATGGATTTCAATTAGAGTATAATAAAGCTAACAAAATAAGGATGGCTCAATTAACAAATAATCAGAGATCCGATTTATGAATTTAAACCATAGAATAGAAGGTGTGCTTATGTTTACTTTGAAAGATTTAAGACCAGGTCAAAAAGCCTGTGTTGGCTCTATCGCCGTAGAAGGTTTAATGCGACGTAAACTCATGGATATGGGTGTAACACCAGGTGTAGAGATTCAAGTTAATAAAACAGCTCCATTTGGGGATCCCATCGAAGTTCGCTTAAGGGGATATTCGCTTAGCCTTCGCAAAAAAGATGCTGAGAATATTTTAATGGTTCAGTAATAGAACAGAAACCACCTGTATAGGTGGTTTCCTTGTTTAGATGCATATAATGTGCAGTCATATAATCAGTAGATAGTCAGGCATCAAGGGAAATGAGGAATGGAATGGAAATGAAATATAAGATAGCATTGGCGGGAAATCCCAACTCGGGAAAGACCACCCTTTTTAATTGTCTTACCGGCAGTAACCTTTACGTTGGGAATTGGCCGGGCGTAACCGTTGAAAAAAAAGAAGGAAATTTGCGAAACACCAAAAAAGATATTACACTGGTGGATCTGCCGGGAATTTATTCATTGGCGCCTTATTCGATGGATGAAATTGTCTCCCGGAATTTTTTGTTGGACGAGCGGCCGGATCTGATCATTAATATTATCGACGCCTCCAATATTGAAAGAAATCTCTATTTAAGTACCCAGCTGATGGAACTTAACTGTCCAATGGTTGGAGCTTTGAACATGATGGATGTGGTTAAAAAAACCGGAGTCGAAATTGATGTCGGGGAGATGGAAAAAATCTTCGGTTATCCCTTTATTGAAATATCCGCTCAGAAAGAAACGGGCATTAACGAACTGATCAAACTGGTTGAAAAAACTCTGGATATCAAAAAATTAAAAAACTTTCCACCAATATTTGCCCCCGAAATAATGAGTGTATTCAATGAATTTGATAATCTCATCGGCAACAAGTATCCGGAAGTCTTGCCAAATTATCCCCATCTTTTCCGAGCCATTAAACTGATCGAAAAAGATGAAGAAGTATTGTTAAAAATTTATGAAAACATCGATTTACTGCAAGACATCGATCTTGCCAGAAAAAAAATCGAAGCGATAGCACATCATGATGTCGACAGCGCCATTGCCGATTATCGATATCGCTTTATTACTGAAGGGATCACCAGAGCGACCAAAAAGACAAAGAATAACGCCATCCAATTTCAGGAAAAACTGGATAAGGTGCTGATGAACCGGTATGCGGCACTGCCAATCTTCTTTTTCTTTATGTTTGTTATTTACTATGTTTCAATTACCCTAGTGGGGGAGATTACCATTGGTGGGATCGAGTGGTTTATCAATGATGTGCTGATGGTTGCGGTTGAAATGAGTCTCGGCAGCCTCGGCGCGGCCGGTTGGATCATTGCCCTGATCAATGACGGTATTATTACCGGGGTTGGCGCGGTACTAACCTTTATTCCCCAATTAGTAGTGCTCTTTATATTCATCTCCATTTTAGAAGACAGTGGCTACATGGCCAGAGTTGCCTTTATTATGGATCGGATTTTTAGACATTTTGGCTTATCGGGAAAATCCTTTATCCCGATGGTAGTCGGATTGGGATGTTCAGTTCCTGGGATCATGGCGACCCGCACCCTCGAAAACGAACGGGAACGGAAGCTGACGGCGGTATTGACACCCTTTATTTCCTGCGGTGCCAAGATGCCGATCTATGTCTTGATGGCTTCAGTGTTTTTTGCCCAGTATCAGACGGTATTGGTTTTCTCGCTCTATCTGGTCAGCTTAACGGTGGTTTTTGGCTCGGGATTTATACTTTCAAAAACCTGGTTCAAGGGTGCGGATTCTGGTTATCTGCTGGAGATCCCGCCGCTGCGTTTGCCAAAGCTTAAAAATACCGCCACCCAGGTATGGCAACGGATCAAAGAGTTTATTGTTCGGGCGGGAACGATTATCTTTGCCGCCTCGGTGGTGCTGTGGTTCTTGCAAAGCTATGATCTCAGTTTTCAAATGACCCAAACGCCAGATGAAAGTATTCTGGCTATGTTTGGCAAAATCATTGCCCCAATTTTTGTCCCTCTCGGGTTTGGCAATTGGATCGCTTCGGTGGCCTTGCTAACTGGTATTACTGCCAAAGAAATGATCATCAGTACCATGAGTGTGCTGCTTTCGGGGCAGGATGGCAGTTTCACCCTTGCCATCAGTCAGGTCTTTACCCCGGTATCAGCCTATAGCTTTGTCATCTTTATCCTTTTGGCCTCACCCTGTATGGCAGCCATTGCGACGATGAAAAAAGAATTGGGAAACTGGCGCGATTTTAGCTTCGCCCTGGCCTACCAACTTGGCCTGGCCTATGGCGTCGCTTTTGTCATCTATCAAGTCGGCAGTCGCGTTTTTGTTTAGCATTCAATTCATGATATTTGATGAATTAGAAAGAAAGAAGGCACAAAAATGATTACCTGGATTCTGGCAGCATTAATTTTAGGTGCGGCAGCTTATATAATCTTTAAGAAAATCAAAAAAATGAAATCAGGCGACTTTTCCTGTGAAGGTTGCAAAGGTAGCGACAACTGCCCGAGCTGCCACTTAAAAACTGAGCCACCCAAAGAAGATGAGGATTGATAAGGGTCTGACCCCTCGGTCATTGGTCGGTACGGTAGTTTAGCTAAAAAAGCCCCACCAGCTTTGCTGGTGGGGCTTTAAAAAAGACTTAATTATGCAATAAAAACGTTGGTAGCCTGTAAGCCACGATCGGTTTTTTCGGTATCAAAAGTTACGCGTTGTCCTTCAACAAGGTTTTTACGACCATCAGCAATAATTGCTGAGAAATGTACAAATACATCTTCGCCGCCATCTACTGAAATAAAACCAAATCCTTTTTCCTCGTTAAACCATTTCACTGTACCATTATTCATTTTAGGTACCTCCTAAATATTATTAATAAATCGTGATGCAAAAACAAAAAACACATATTTTTGCAAATCATCTAAACGTAAAAATGACTTGCAAAAATATGTGAAATCAATAAATACACTTTAATTCTATTTCATTATACACCCGGTAACGGTTTAAGTCAAATGGTTTCTCAAAGACTGGAGTTGTTTAAGAATAAGAAACTGCTATCCGCGTATGAATTTAAAAAAAAGCCGATCTAGCCAAAACCTAAATTGATCCATCTTGATGGGTATTGGCTAAGATGGATCAAAAAAAGCTGGACTCAAGATTTATGTGGTACAATAACTGTTAAAGTCAATCGACTCATATTTTCTTTTTAACAGATCTTTTGCTTCTTTTAAGACTTCTTTTTCCGAAAGTGGAAGTCTTATCTCACGTATTTCGATGATTTTAAAGGGGTTGTCTTTGATTGATTTTGTCAGAGTAAATCCACCATAAATTTTCGGAACAATCTTCACTTCGAAATTACCGAAAGAAATCAGGGTGTTGTGACCATCTACGATTATTTTTTCAAACATGGTAACACTTCCTTTCTGTATAATGATTCTGATGTTTAAAAAAGTATTGTTATTATACCAAAATTCAGCAGGGAATAAACAGAAAAAACTAAAAAAAATATTTTTTTAAGGTTGACCATTATGTATGATAAAGAAAAACTAAAAGATCTGCCCCAAAACACTGGGGTTTACATCATGAAAAATAAAAATGGCGAGATAATCTACGTCGGCAAGGCGATTAATCTGCGCAATCGGGTGCGGCAATATTTCCATAGTGCCAGTCAGCTCACATCAAAAACAGTGGTTTTGGTATCGCATATCGAAACGATCGAGACAATCGTCACCGATTCAGAAATGGAAGCCCTGATTTTAGAATGTAATCTGATTAAGACCCATCATCCCCGCTATAATATTTTGCTTAAGGATGATAAAAGCTATCCCTGGATACGGCTGACCGTCCAGGAAGAATACCCGCGGCTGCTGATGACCCGGGAATACAAAAAAGATGGGGCTAAATATTTTGGCCCTTTTACCAGTTCCTATGCGGTAAAAAATACCATCGAAGCGATTTTGAAGATTTATCCCCTAAAAACCTGCAACCGTCAGGTTGTCTATGGTAAGAAAACCGGCCGCCCTTGTCTCAACTATCATATTGGCCAGTGTCAGGCGCCCTGTCAGGGCAATGTCTCCAAAGAAAAATATGCCAAAGATATTACTTCAGTTTTGGATATTCTAAATGGCCGGCATCCCGATCTGCTTAAAGATTTAGACAAAAAAATGACCGCCGCCGCGATCAATCAGAATTATGAAGAAGCCGCTAAATATCGGGATCAAATGGCTGGCATTCAGCATATCATTGAAAAACAGAAAATTAGCTCGACCACCAAACAGGATCAGGACTTTATCGGTTATGCCGAAGCTGACGACTTGGCTTGTGTCCAGGTATTTCATGTCCGCGATGGTAAGCTGATGGGGCGCGATCATTTCTTCCTTGAAGAGATTGGCGATGTCAGCCCCAGAGAAGTGCAGGAAAGTTTTGTCAAACAGTATTATGCCAGTTGCGGGTTTATTCCCCGGGAAATTATTTTAAAAGAACCACTGGATGATCAAAGGGTGATTGAAGCATGGTTGGGCGACCTGGCTGGCAAAAAAATTGAGATCCACTCGCCAAAGCGGGGGCAAAAAATAAAAATGCTGGAAATGGTCGCGGACAATGCGGATCTGGCCTTAAAACAGCAATTATTGGAGAAAAGAGAAAAAGAAATCCGCTCCAAAAGTCGCTTGGACGGACTTCAGGAGTTATTAGGAATGACCCAAAGGCCTAATCGTATTGAGGGCTACGATATTTCCAATATCAGCGGCACCAATAACGTTGGCGGCATGGTGGTTTTCGATCAGGGTAAACTGAATCGGAAGGCTTGCCGCCGCTTTAAGATTAAGTCGGTCGAAGGCCAGAACGATTACGCCAGCATGCAGGAAATGATCTTCAGACGCTTGGAGCGGGCGATGAAAAGCCCGGAGGGGAATAATTTTCTACCCTTACCGGAAATCATGATGATCGATGGTGGCAGCGGGCATGTGAATGCGGTGGAGAGCATTGTTTCCTTATATCCGGTTGATATTGCGGTGTGCGGATTGGTGAAAGATGACCGCCACCGGCTCCGCGGGATTTTCCACCAGGGCACCGAATACCCGATCAAAAAAGCCAGCCCGTTGGGGGTCTTTCTTTATGAAATTTCTGAAGAGGTTCACCGCTATACGCTGGGATACCACCAGATTTTAAGAAACAAAGAAATGCTGGCTTCACAATTGGAAGATATTCCCGGAGTCGGCAAAAAACGCCGGGAGGCTTTAATGGCTCATTTTGGACAGGTGGATAAAATAAAAAAAGCCACCATCGCAGAACTGCAGTCAGTTCCTGGGATGCAGGTGAAAACAGCCCAGGCGGTGTTTGAATATTTTCGTAACAAGACGTGAAAAAAACTTTTATCAACGGAAGCTTTGAGGTAGAATAACTTGAGTAGATTAATTAGCAGTAAATCAATGAAAAGAGATAACAGAAGGATGAATGGAAAAGTAACTTTAGACGATTTTTGTAAAGATATCAAACTTGAGAAAATATATTATCAGTCAACCGAACTGAACCTGCTTAACAGTGGAATCAACCGGCCGGGCTTGCAGCTTCATGGTTATTATGAGCATTTTGATTCCTATCGGGTTCAAGTGATTGGCAAGGTCGAGGTATCCTATCTGCTCGATCAGGAGCCGGAAGTCCGGAATAAGAAGATTGACGATTTTTTTTCCTATGAATTTCCCTGCTTTATTGTCTGTTGGGATTTGGATGAAACCCATCTGTTTGAAGATGCGGCTAGAAAATACGGACGCACCCTGTTAAAAAGCAAGAAAAATACCACCACATTATTTTATGATCTGGTTAATTATATTGATCAGTTATCAGCTCCCCGAATCAGCTTGCATGGGGTATTGGTCGAGGTGTTCGGAGTCGGGGTGTTGATCACCGGACCCAGTGGCATTGGCAAAAGCGAAACCGCCCTGGAAATTGTCAAACGTGGCCATTGTCTGATAGCCGATGATGTGGTGGAGGTCAAACGGATCCGCGACGGTCATCTCATGGGAACAGCCCCGGAGCTGCTCCAGCACTTTATGGAAATCCGCGGCATTGGTATTATTGATGTCAGAACCCTTTATGGCGCCAGAGCGGTCAAGAAAGATGTCGAAATTGATATGGTAATCCGATTAGAAAATTGGGATGAACGCTCTCCTTATGACCGTCTTGGACTGGACGAACAAACCTTGGATATCCTCGGCATCGAAATCCCGGAAGTCATGATTCCCGTTTCCGGAGGGCGAAATCTGGCTTGTATCATTGAAACGGCCGCCATCAACAATCGTACCAAACAGTATGGTTATCATTCGGCTCAGGTTTTTTGTGACCGGGTAGCTCATCAGAATGACCTGGACATCCAGAAACGGGAACTCGAGAAAAAAAAGAACCAGTAATAATAAATTAATTTTGAAGTAGCATTAAATTTAAAGTAGAATTAAATTAAAGTTGAATATTGATCGTGATGTTTAAAAAGGGTCACAATAGTCGTTGACGGGAGTCATTAATAGCAGTCAATATAATCAAGTAGAAAAGAGAAAGTTAGAATGAGAAACTATGTTTTAGATGCCCACACCCACACCATCGCCTGCGGACATGCCTATAATACGATCCTCGAATTAGCTGATGCGGCGGCAAAAAAAAACCTCGAGATGATCTGTATCACCGAACATGGACCAGCCCTGCCGGGTGCACCAACCCCCTTATTTTTTGCCAATTATCGGGTGATTCCGGGAAAAATAAACAATGTCAGAATCCTCAAAGGGATCGAAAGCAATATTCTTGATGCCGACGGAAATACCGATATTCCAGTCGATTTTATCGATTCGCTGGAAATTATTTCGGCATCCCTCCACACCCCGACTTTTAAGCCCCAGACAAAGTCGATCAATACCAGCGCGGTGCTGGGGGCGATTGCCAATCCCGATATTGATTTTATCTGTCATTTGGGAAACCCTACTTATCAACTCGATTATGAGGCCATCTTGCAGGATGCCAAAAAACATAACACCCTGATTGAAATAAATAATGGTTCATTTTTTATCAGAAAAGGTTCAAAACCCAACTGTGAATGGATTGCCAAACGCTGCAAAGAGCTGGAAATCCCGATTATTATTGGTAGCGACACCCATTTTGCAACCGATATTGGCGATTTTCCCTATGTTGATAAAGTTTTAGACGCCATCGATTTTCCCGATGAACTGATTATCAACCTGGATTACCACCGGCTGATTGACTATCTGGAAAACAAAGGCCGGCTACTGTTTGCCGATCCACGGGAATATGCCCAAGAATTGTTTTTGAAAAATGACTAAACTGTGATAAAATAAGTCTCGGAAATCAAGTAGGAAAGGACAGAAAAATGACAATAAAAATCATAACCGATTCTGCCTGTGATATATTAGAAACAGATCAACAAGAGTTGAATATAGAGATCATGCCGGTTTATGTGGTCGAAGATCAAAAAACCTATCGCGATGGTATTGATATATCATCAGAAGTCGTTTGTCAGAATATGCGGCAGGGCGTCCGTTACAAAACGTCTCAGATTCCATATGGAGATTTTTACAAACGTTTTGAAGAACTAATCTTAGAAAAGCAACCCTTTATCTATCTGGCTTTTTCCAGTGGACTGTCTGGGACCTATCAGGCCGCCGCCCTGGCGGAACGCGATTTAAAAGAGAAGTACCCCAGTGCAATCTTTGAAGTCGTCGATACCAGAGCGGTCTGTTACGGTTTAGGGCACATTGTTTATGGAGCTGCCAGAGCAGCCGTAGCGGGTGATGACATCGAAGCGCTGATGAAGCGGATTAACTACTATATTGATCATGTCAAGCATGTCTTCACGGTCACAGACCTGCAATACCTGTATCGCGGCGGTCGTTTAAATAGGGGGACTGCGATCATCGGAAACATGCTTAATATTAATCCGCTGCTTGAAGTTAATAAAAGTGGTGAATTGCAACAGCTTGACAAGGTCAGAGGCGAAAAAAAGCTGGTAAAAAAAATGGTCGACTACCTGGAACAAAACGGAAGCCACTTTGACAAGCAAACCATCGGTATCAGTCATGCCGATAACCCGGAACTGGTTGAGCTGTTTGTAAAAATGGCCGGCAAGCGATTGAATGCCGAGCGCTTTAAAATTGTCTCATTAGGACCAACGGTTTTAACCCACTCGGGACCTGGCACTCTGGCGGTTTTTTTCTTTGATGAATGGAAGGAAGCTTATCAGTTTGCATAACATTAAGGCAGTTATTTAAATACTTTGTATTCATTAATATAGATACCAAAAATAGATACCAAATATAGATTACCAATTCCAATTTAAAAAACTAAGGAGCACTATGTTAAATAAGTTAGATTTTTTAGCCCAAAAATATGCTGATTTAAACGAAAAAATCAGCGATCCCGAGATTATCGGTGATCAGAATCAGTGGAGAAAGCTGATGAAAGAACAGTCCCATATCGAACCGATCATTCAAAAGTATAATCAATTTTCAGAAACCTTGTCAGCGATTGATGATACCAAAGAGATGTTGGCCGATAAAGAACTCGAAAAAGATTTCAAAGAAATGGCTGAAGCTGAACTGGAGGAATTAACAGAAAAGAAGATTGAGCTTGAAGAAGAACTAAGAATTCTGCTATTACCCAAAGATGTCAATGATGATAAAAATGTTATTGTTGAGATTCGCGCTGGCGCTGGCGGGAGTGAGGCCGCCTTATTTGCCGGTGATCTGTTTAGAATGCTTACCCGTTACGCCGAACGTCAGGGCTGGAAAAGTGAAATTATGAGTTCCAGCATTCCAGATATTGGTGGGATCAAGGAAATCATTTTTGCGATTGAAGGCAACGGGGTTTACAGTCGTCTGAAATACGAAAGCGGTGTCCATCGGGTACAGCGAATACCGAGTACCGAATCGGGCGGACGAATCCATACCTCAACTGCCACGGTAGCCGTTTTGCCGGAAGCCGAAGATGTTGAAATTGAAATTGGCGCTAACGACCTGCGGGTTGATGTCTACCGCTCATCCGGTAATGGTGGCCAAAGTGTCAACACCACCGACTCGGCGGTGCGAATTACCCATATCCCCACCGGCATGGTCGTGACTTGTCAGGATGAGAAGTCCCAGCTTAAAAATAAAGACAAGGCGCTAAAAATCTTAAAGGCGCGACTTTACGAAATCGAGCAGCAAAAACAACAAAGTGAAATTGCCGAAAACCGTAAAAGTCAGGTTGGTACCGGCGACCGTAGCGAGCGCATCCGAACCTACAATTTCCCTCAGGGTCGCATCTCCGATCACCGCATCAATATGACAGTCTACCAACTCGATGCCTTCCTTGACGGCGACATCGATGAAATGATCAATGCCCTGGTCACCAGTGACCAAACCGAAAAACTAAAGCAACATGCATAAGAACGAGCTCTCCAATGATAGAGGGCAGAGGTTATCAATAAACTACCGCACCGACAATTGTTAATCTGTTGTATGCGCGCAATTCGTACAGTTGCAATAAAAAAATCAGCTAAATATAGACGTTTCGTTGCAACTGTTCGCCTTGAGGCATACAACATGATATAACAATTGTCGGTACTGGGTTATTTTTTTGAGAGTCTGTGCTCTCCAATGATGGAGGGCTTTTTTAGGCAGGGAATAAATTGATGAAATTTAAGCTTGTTTAGAAGGAGTACGGTCAAAGAGTCGTAATATTTTATCTTTTTGAAAGCAGCAAACAGACCAAGGTAGGAAATGCCTATAAAATTTCCGGATTAGGTTGACAATCAGCAGCTTTATCAGTAGAATGAAAATCAGTTGAAAAAATATAAACAAAAATTTGGTTTTTAGTTCATTTCGAAAGTGGTTTGCA
>JAHIQT010000038.1 GCA_018903255.1 Bacillota bacterium
ACTCGCTTTACCTTTGATGACATCGTCGGCGAAAGCTCCGAGCTGCTGCGATCTGTTCATCTTTCCCAGATTGCCGCCAAGGGCAGCGCAACTGTCCTGTTAGAAGGTGAAAGCGGAACCGGTAAAGAAATGTTTGCTCAAGCCATTCACAACGCCTATCAATCCGATCAGCCATTTATTGCCATCAACTGTGCCGGCATTCCAGAAAATCTGATTGAGAGTGTCCTTTTTGGCTATGAAGAAGGTTCTTTCACGGGAGCCAGCAAACATGGAAAAATCGGGAAATTTGAACTAGCCAAAGGTGGCACCATTTTTCTCGATGAAATCGGAGAAATGCCACTAAACACCCAGACCATTATGCTACGAGTCTTGCAGGAGCGCTATATTCAGCGCATCGGCGGCGACAAGGATATTCCCATTGATGTGCGGGTGATTGCTGCCACCAATAAAAATCTTGCCGAAGAAGTAAAAAAGGGGCGGTTTCGACAAGATCTTTACTATCGGCTGAATGTATTGCAAATTAATATTCCGCCACTGCGGAAACGAAAAAAAGATATCCCGATTTTAGCCGAAATCTTTCTCAATGAGATTACCCAGGCCTGCGGCAAATACATTGAACCGCTTCATCCCTCCACCATCGCGACGATGCAGGAATACGAGTGGCCGGGAAATGTGCGGCAGTTTAAAAACGCCATTGAACAGGCAGTAAACTTCACTGAAACCAATCGCATTGACGATTATTTTATTTCCAGTTTTCTGCCCAATCTCAATGCTGAGCTGACACCTAGAGAATCACCCCCGCCACCGCCAAGAACCATTGAAAAAAATACTGAACAAACCAATCTTGATTTAAAGAACATCGAGCTTAGCACCATCAAAAAAGCCCTAACGCTTTTCTCTGAACGCAAGAAAGCAGCTGAGTACCTGGGTATATCCCGCAGTACCCTATACCGCAAAATGAAACAGTATCACCTGGAGGATTATTAGACCATGAAAAAAGAGCTCACCTGGTTTGACCTGGGACTAATTTCCTATGAAGATGCCTTTATCATTCAAGAGCAGCTCCACCAGCAATGCGTGGACGGTTTCTGGCCGGACACCCTCCTTTTTCAGGAGAATTATCCGATTATTACGCTGGGTCGGGGAACCCATGAAAAGAACCTGCTTTATCCTGCCGAAGAGCTGGCTGCGATGGGTATCGCCCTAATATCGGTCAGCCGGGGTGGCGATATTTCCTATCATGGGAACGGACAATTCATCGTTTCGCCGATACTTCATTTTGATCAGTATGCTAAAGGTGCTCACCAATATGTGCGCTGTCTGGAGCAAATTGTCATCAACGTGTTGGATTACTATGGCTTGAAAGGTAACCGCGTCAAAGGCCGAAGCGGTGTCTGGGTTGTGGAACCGGGAACCGGTGAGGATAAGAAAATATCAGCTCTCGGTATCGCCGTTTCTCACGGCGTCAGTCTCCATGGCATGTCCATTAATGTCAACCCCAACCTCGAGCATTTTAAAACCATTATTCCTTGCGGCATTGAAGATAAGGGCGTCACCTCGATGGCAGCCTGTGGCTGCTCTCCCGTTACCCTGTCCGATCTTCGCGATCAGTTTATCCTGGCCTTTGATGGAATGTTTGGTACCCGAACAATAAAAAGAACGATCACAGAACTATGTAATGAAATAAATACGATTAAGGAGAATTAAACATGAAATTTGAAATTGCAGTTCCCGAATTTGCCGAAGGCGCTGAAGAAATAAATTTAAGACAATGGCTTGTTGCTGTTGGTGACACAATTAAAAAAGGTGATAACATCGCCGAAGCGGCCACCGATAAGATTTCCATCTATATTGAATCACCGGCCGACGGGGTTCTTACCGCGATGTTAGCTGCCGAAGATGACCGGGTTCTGGTTGGCCAGATCATCGGCGAAATTGAGGGTTAAAAGCATGGCCGGTATTCATCAGGATAAAGTTATTATTATCACCGGCTCATCCCGGGGAATTGGTTACTCATTTGCTGAATATCTCAGCAATGAGGGCGCTAATATTGTCATTATTGGCCGTAATATTGAAACAGCTAAAGCTGCGGCCGAAAAATTGCCCACTAAATGTATTGCTGTCCAGTGCGATATATCTTCCGAAGCAGATGCCATTAGAATGGTTGATATTGTTATGGAAACCTATGGTAAGATCGATGTGTTAATCAACAACGCTGGAATCTTCCCCGTCAAAACCTTTAGTGCGATGACCTTAGAAGACTGGAAGGCAGTGATTGATATCGATTTAACCGGAACCTTTATCGCTACCCATGCGGTTTATAAGGTACTTGAACAGCAGAAACGGGGCAAGATTATTAATGTTGCTTCGATCGCCGGCCGGGTTGGAGGACTGGGTTTCACCCATTATTCTGCCGCTAAGGGCGGGGTCATTGCTTTTACCAAAGCCTTAGCAAGAGAAGCTGCTCGTCTTAATATTCAGGTTAATGCGATTGCCCCCGGTGTCATTGAAACCGATATGGCTAAATCAAATTTCCCTAAATACGCCCTCACCGAACATACCAAAAACACCCCAGCCGGACGACTTGGCACCGAAGAAGACCTTTTTGGAGTCATTTCCTTCCTCTGTTCACCCGGAAGTGATTACATCATCGGTCAGACCATTGCCATCGATGGCGGCTATACCATGATTTAGAGAAACTGACAATATTGAGGAGACTCCCATGAATATACAAGACTCATTTATCAAGCTGAGAAACAGTGTTGTCACCATCTCCTATCTAGAGGCTAATGGCCAGGAAATAACCGAAAGCTATGCCTCACTTTTTGGAAATGCTATGAAAGTCCTTGGCGGTTACCAGTCCCAGGGGCTAAAAAAGGGAGCCCTTCTTGTTTTTCAATTAAAAAGCATTCAGGCTCAGATCACTTGTTTTTGGGCCGCCATCCTGGGGGGAATGGTTCCTGCTATTCTGCCCATTGGCCAGGATGAAAAATCCCGGGCTTATCTTCACAGTGTGCTAGCCACTCTGGACAACCCCTTCATAGTCAGTGATCTAGAAGGGGTAACCACTATTTTTGAAAACAAGCTCTTAATGGTTCGGGCTTTGGCTGAATCCACCCCGGGAACCATTACTACAGTTAATGATCGTGATCCCGGAATGATTCAGTTTACCTCGGGCACCTCATCAGATCCTAAAGGTGCTGTTCTCACCACCCGGAATCTGTTTGAAGGGGGGATCGCCAGCAGTATCATCGTTCGCGAAAATGTTCAGGAACGCTATTTAAGCTGGCTGCCGCTATCCCACTGTTTTGGTTTTGTTGGCTATCACTTGGTTCCGATTGTCAACAACTTTCCCCAATATATAATGAGCCCACTACAGTTTGTACAAAACCCCAACCGCTGGCTGGAAAAGCTCTCGCAGTTTTCCGCCACCGTCACCGGAGCCGCCCTGTTTGGTATTGAACTATTGCTTAAGGTCGGCATTAAACAGCAGCGAGCGGTGGATTTATCAACTGTTTATATCTGCTTTTGCGGTGGCGAGGATGTTAACCCCCTTTCCTTAACCTCCTTCGAAGCGCAGACGGCACCGATGGGTTGGATCCGGGATACCCTGAAACCAGCCTACGGTCTCAGCGAAACCACCATGGGCGTGGCCTACACCCCCTATGGTTGGCCCTTCCGGATGGATTACTTTCTGGGTAACGGCATTGCCATTGGTGAAAAACTGTTCTTCTGTGACCCCGATGATGATACCATCGGCCGGATGTCAGTAGGTGTTCTGGATGCATGTAACGAAGTAGTTATTAAAGATCTTGCCGGAAATATTCTGGAGCCGGAATATCTGGGTCTGATCCATATTCGGGGCACCAATGTGATGCTGCGCTATTATTCAAAAGACAGCAATGCTTCCACCGGGCTAGACGAGAATGGTTGGTTTAACACTGGTGATCTGGGTTTTTTTAGAAACGGTTGGTTAAATATTTTTGGTCGCTATAAAGATATTATTATCGTCAACGGTGAAAATTACCTGGTCTCTGATTTAGAAAAAACCGGTAAACAAGCATTGCCTGAAAATACCAACCTGATTGTTATTCAGGGCAAAGATCGAACCACTCAGGAAAACTGCCTGATTCTCTTTAGTGACTCCAAAGACCCACATACCCTAACCCTTGCCGGCCAAACGATTTCGACCAGCTGGCAGATTCCGATCACCTGGGGTGTGATGATTGATGAAATTCCCAAAACCACCTCGGGTAAAATTAACCGACTAGCCTTAACTGTTGCCTGGGAAAACGGTGAATATAATAATTATGATCTGGCTATCCCCTTAGGCAGCAGCACCGCTGAGTCAACCTTGCATGGCACCTATAAGGAGATGGCCGAATACTGGGCGAAGATTCTAAAAATTTCATCTGCCCTGATTGGACCAAACAGTCATTTTGTCTTTGATCTTGGTGGCGACTCTCTTGGTCTTATTGACCTGATTCACCAGCTGGAAAAAGCCTATGGCATTAAAATGAACACTGATCAGATCAGAAACCACCTGACCCTAAAAGAAATGACCGATTATATCGAGACTCTTTAGTGAGATTTTTTAATACGCTGACGCATCAGCAGTCATGGAGACAATTATGAATGTAGATCAATTAACAAAATTATTGGAAGATGTCAAGAACCAGCAATGCGAAGTACCAGCCGCACTGGAACTACTAAAAAATCTGCCTTATGAAGACCTATCTTATGCCAAGGTAGATCATCACCGGGAACTGCGAAACGGCTATCCTGAAGTAATTTACAGTCCCGGTAAAACCCTGAATCAGATCAAGGGGATTGTCGAAAACATGCTGGCGCGATCGACCGGCAACATCCTCGCTTCGCGAGCTGAACGGGACGTATACGACACCATCAAATCCATAACACCTGATGCCATTTATTATGAAGAAGCGCGTTCCGTTGTCGTTAAGCGGGAAGAATTTAAAACCACCGACGACTACATTCTCGTCGTCACCGCCGGAACCTCTGATATCCCAGTTGCCGAAGAAGCCGTTGTTACCGCCATGGTTATGGGCAATCAGGTCAAGCGGCTTTACGATGTCGGGGTTGCCGGTATCCATCGACTCCTCGGTAACGTCGATACTATCAATCAGGCTAAGGTAATTATTGTAGTGGCCGGTATGGAAGGGGCCTTGGCTTCGGTGGTCGGCGGTCTTACTGATAAACCGATTGTCGCTGTTCCCACCAGTATCGGTTACGGCGCTAACTTTGGTGGTATCTCAGCTTTGCTTTGTATGCTGACCTCCTGTGCCAGCGGCATCGGCGTTGTCAATATTGACAATGGTTTTGGCGCTGCCTGTATGGCTTCGAGAATTATCAAATTATAACCATAATCGTAATTTCATCAGGGCCTGGCCCAACGAAGGAGAATTGTCCATGAAGGTTTTGTTTTTCGATTGTTTTTCCGGTATTAGTGGGGATATGGTTTTAGGTGCCTTTATTGACTTGGGTATTGATCCGGCTTACCTTAACGCTGAACTAAAGAAGCTAAATCTCAGCGGCTTTCGCGTCGAAGCCGCAGCCACCATGAAAAAAGGGATTTCCGGTACCCGTTGTCATGTAATCCTGGACGCTGACCGGCATCATCATCGGCACTTTAACGATATCAAAGAAATCATCGAAAATTCAACCCTTTCGGTTGAGGTGAAATCCACCGCTCTGGCGATTTTTATGCGGGTAGCGGTGGCTGAAGGCAAGGTTCACAATGTTCCAGTTGAGCGGGTTCATTTTCATGAGGTCGGGGCTCTGGATTCAATTGTTGATATCGTCGGTGCTGCCATTTGTTACCACGCTCTAAAACCGGATCTGGTTTATGGTTCCAAAATAAATGTCGGTAGTGGCTGGGTACGCTGTGCCCATGGGCTGCTGCCAGTGCCTGCTCCAGCCACCGCTGAAATCCTCTGTCAGTCTAATTTCGAAATGTATTCCAAGGCGATAGATGGCGAATCAGCCACCCCCACCGGGGTTGCCATTCTGGCCGAACTGGCTACCTACTCTCCCACTACGCCAAGTTTTATCCCGGAAAAAACCGGATACGGCTTTGGCGGCAAGGATTTTGGTGTGCTAAATGCCCTACGCATTATTCAGGGTCGAAAATCAGAATCGAACACGATTATGGTTGTGGAAACCAATGTTGATGATATGACTGGCGAAATGGCCGGCTATGTATTAGAAGTTTTACTGCAAAACGGCGCTCTGGATGCCTTTTACACTCCGGTATATATGAAGAAAAACCGCCCCGGAATCCACCTGACGGTTTTATGCAGCGAAGCCAGTCTGCCGCTGATTGAAGAAATTATTCTAAAAGAAACCTCAACCATCGGCATTCGCAAATATCCGGTCGAGCGAACCTGCATGCACCGACATTTTAAAAAAATTGATACCCCACTCGGTCAAGTCACCATCAAGATATCTCAACAGGGTAACATTACCCGGGCGACCCCGGAATATGAGGATGTTAAGAAAATCGCTCAGGAATCGGGAAAATCCCTTTGGGAAGTATTGGAAATGGTCGAAAAATTGAAATAGTATTCTAATCGCAAAAAATAATAAAGACTCAGACAAATGGATTCTGAGTCTTTACCAGTTTAAACGATTTTTTCCTGATATTCTCCCGGCTCGGCAATCCATCGCATTTTTCCCGAGCCTTGATCTACTTGATGAATCTCAATCAATAGGGCACAACCCTTTTTAATGATCACATTTTTTTCGCAAAAGCGGTAGGTCCATTCTGAGAGATCTGGTTCATGACCAACAACGATGATTGTGCAGTTATCTTCGGTTTTACTCAGTTTATCTGTTAGCTCGTCGTAATCACCCGTTTCAATGAATTCGCAAGTTTCAATTTTATCAATATTACAGATGTCTTTAATAATGCGCGCTGTTTCGATTGCCCGAGTAATGCCGCTTGACCATAGATAAACGGCTTGTTTATTTTTGAGATATTTGCCAAGAAAAGGGATGTCTTTATTTAGCTGATTGATCCCCTTTAATACCAGCCTGCGGTTCCGATCTGGAAAAACAGTACCGCGTTTCTCGGCCTTGCCATGTCTTATCAGTATCAGTTCCTTCATTTCTCCACGCTCCATTCTTTTTATCTATTTTAACATACCCTAATGAAACATCACGTTTTAATAGAAAAACCAGTGGCATATTTTTTGTATGCCACTGGCTCCTAAAATTTACACATAATTAGACAACTTCTTCTGTAACCTCTTCTGTAACCTCTTCTGTAACTTCTTCTGTAACTTCTTCCGTAACCTCTTCTGCAACCTCTTCTTTAACTTCTTCTAATTTATCTTGGGCTGTGAACACTTTTCCTTCGCGATAACCTTGAGCATAAAAAGAATAGTGTTCTTCGTGATTTTTCACTTTATGTTGGGCATGCTCCATCGGTTCAAGAATCGCTTTGACTTCGGGCGGCACCGTCATCACCAGTCCCCATTCCTGATGTTCATCCTCTTGTACCGTATAGGCATCATCTAAACCCTCATAAAAACCCTTTCCATAGGTTTCGCAGGCTTCGTTAATGATACGATTTGGCTTTTCATCTAGTTTCATCACTTTTGTTATTGCCTTTAGCTGGGAACGGACACAATCGACGGCATAGGCAAAGATACTGCTGCAAATCAGTGCATCTTCTTCATAGCCATGAAAAATAATGTAGTGCCGTTGGGTTCCGGGTGGCGTAATCATATAGAAAACGCAACAATTATTTTCTGAAATAACATCAGCTAAGCCTGTCATCCAATGCTCCCGGCGAGTGGTGTAATAAATATTGCTATCAACCTTAATGGGTTTTTCATCATATCTTAATAAATCACGTTCCGTCAGTTTAAATTCAACCATCAGCTTTTTTGCTTTTAAAATAGCATAATTTGCTTCATTGGGGTTGGGACTTTTGCCAAGGGCTAACAGTTTTTTGATTCGATCTCTTATATTAGCTTCCATTTTTCTTCCTCTTATGAACTTTCTGTTTTTTTGTCAAAAACAAACACCTCAATATAGAATCCATCTTAATTAAATATCATTTTATTCTATATCTCTTATTTTATTTGGTATGGCTCAAACTGTCAAGAACGAAGACGAATAATTTATGGATTCTTAATTATTTTAGGATCGGATTTTCAAATCGCCGCCACTTTAAAGTTTTCTTACCATACTGAATCGCTTCCTGAGGACAACGGTTAATACAGGCTGAACAATGGGTACATTGCTTCTTGATCCAAACCGGTTTGTTATCTTCCATTTTAATAACAGTAACCGGACAAATTATTTCGCATTTTTTGCAGCCGTTACACCTTTTATCTGCATAAAAGAGTCTTGTTTTTCGGCCATGCACATATAGCGGATAGGCAACTCTGGTCAAAAATGTTTTTTTTCGCTTGCTGCCATCATCCTGCTTATTTTTCGAAATGGCTGTGATTATATCGGTTAATTTTTTATCTGTCGAGATCAGTATCTTTTTCTGTAGGTCTGGACCTGTTGGCTGGTACATCATAATGTAATTGCTGGCCATCTTGAGTTCAAACGCAGCAGTCAATGGCAATTCCTGTTTTTCCAACAGCTCTTCAAGCATTTTCGGTGTTCCACCCATCCCTCCGCCGCACGTCAACACGCCAAATACATAAGGCTTTATCCCTTCTTCCAGATTTTGTTCAATTTTAAGTTGTGCAATAAAATCTGCAACAATTGAAGGCACACCATAAAAGTAAACCGGAAAAACAAAACCAATTTTTTCATTGCCTGAAAGCCTGTAAATAAAAGATTTCTCTTTCATGGCAGCCGTTATGTCAATGAGATTTTCTCCCAGCTCATCACCAATCTTCTTTGCTGCATACAACGAGTTACCTGTTCCTGTAAAATAAAATATCATCTTATTCTCCTTTATTTTTATTCTTGATATGTAATTCTAGTTTACTTGCATTGCACATTCATTAATCGTTCAATATGCTCCACCAATGTTTTTAAATCCAATAACCTACTTTTTCCCGGATCCAGATAATAGAAATTCATGGTTCCCTGCTTATTAACATTAACTCAACTTTCCCAGCTTAATTCACTAAACAAAGCCTTTATAAAAGAGGCCTGAGAGTCAATCCATTGCTGGAGTTGATTTTTTAACAGTGTAGACTTTCTAGAGCCTACCGAATTTAATTGTTCGACAAATAAGCTCATC
>JAHIQT010000215.1 GCA_018903255.1 Bacillota bacterium
ACAATTGGCCTATCTTTGCCATATCCACCGGTGTCAAAGTAAGACCCCAGCTTGCCGTGTTGATCCCCAGGGGATCAACAACCCAGCCATTGGTATGTTTTTCTTTTGCATAAAAGGCCATCTGTTCTTCTTCACTTCGCAACACCACATTATCCATTTCATTGATTCCCAGTAGTAAGAATAAATTCTTTGTCGCAAATTCAATTATTGGTTGACCTGTCGCTTTTACAAGAATACCCGACAAGATATGTGCACCGATGATGGGCGAATATCTAAATTCTCCGATTTGTTCCTCTCCGCCCAATAAATCAAGGGCGGCAGTAACCCAGTTTTCACTTGCAAAAAATGCCTCATATGGCTCCAATTGATATTTATATGGAGCGGTCATGGTAAGCAGATTTTTAATCGTAACTTCCGGTATTGTTTTTTCACCAGCTTGAACAGCGTAATCCGGGAAAAAGTCCAACACCTTCTGATCCACACTTTTTATCTGACCCTTGTCAATGGCGATTCCAATCAAACCCGAAACAATGCTTTTTGTCACTGAGTACACATGAATGGCTTGGTCAGCGGCATATCCGTTAAAGTAGTTTTCATATAATCTATTGCCGTTTTTTTGCACAACAATGCCCGCGATCTCGGGATAGTCACTCCTTACCATCGTCTCAAACACTTTAATTTTTTCCTGATTCATACAATTTTTCTCCTTTAGATTTAACGGATATCCTTGAAACTAAGGATAAGTCCATTAAAAATGTATTGCAAGAACTATTTTAAAAAATGTTGTGTCGGTTTGACACCAGGAGTTTAATCACATGCCCAAAAAACGTCACCTTGCCATACGTACCTATGAAGATGGATCTAACAGATAGGCTGGGAATTTCTGACCACAGAAACACTAGTCGATATTCTGCAAGTAAAATAATCCTTGACAGCCACTATTTGTATTGTGTAAAATGCAATTGTGTAAAATTTACATAGATTAGTTTAAGCAATCTGGTAATATGTCAAGCGGTTATTTTTTAATGACAGAAACAAAAGATTGAGAAAGGGGTAACTTTAATAAACCCTGGTGTTTTCAAGAAAAAAACAGGTAAAAGAAAAAAGTATTTAGTTGATGTCAGCAACTTTAGTGTCAGAGTAGATTTGATTTTTGGCCAGCAATCCAAAAATCAGGCGAACTAATTTACGGGATGTCAGTGCAAGTGCTCGTTTATGGTTGTGTGTCGTTACTTCAGTATATTTTTTATGGTAGAAGTCATTGTACTCAGGGATATTATTTTTTACGCTGTTGGCTGCTTCAATCAGATAGTAACGGAGATACTTATTCCCCGTCTTGGTCATATTGGTATCATCAGCCGAATAATCACCGGATTGATTGACGCGCCAGGTGAGGCCGGCATACTTTGCCAATGCATCATTTGAAGCAAAGGAAGAGATCGACCCGATTTCTCCGAGGATCCCGCCGGCAAACACCGGACCAATACCGGGAATGGAGGTAAGCGACTGGAATTGAGTTGTGTTAATACCTTTGATCGTTTTTTCAATGGCCTTATCGAGGGTTTTTATTTCCTCGGAGAAGGCTTTAATGACATTGAAAGAAGAAGCAATGGATGTGTTCAAAGGTTCATACAAAACCTTATCCAGACGATAGGAATCTCTGGCCGCCTTTTGAAGTAGAGTTGCAGTTTCCAGCGAATTGCTAAACCGATTTTTACCTTTTTCGGAAACGAAGCTAACCAGATTGTCAATCGGTGCATAAGCAATGTCATCTAATGAGAAAAAATCGGTTAAAACAGCCGCCGAGGTAACCCCATAAAGATTCGCGAAGGGGCGTTGCTCTTTATCCAAAACGGATAACTCACTGAATTTCAAGTAGATGTTAGAAACCATGTAGCCTTTTTCTCTGGCAATGCATTCAATTAAATGGTGACGATGTCTGGAAAGCCGTTGGAGTGCCAGAAACTGCGAGCCCCGCCAAGGTTCGCAAGAAATGCGGCCGACACGAGCAAAGTCTGCAATGATATAGGCATCCAGTGGATCGGTTTTGTCCATATCGACAAACGATTTTCGATAGTTGGCGATCGTCTTGGGATTGAGGCAGTATACAAGCGGATTGTATGCCAAAAGTGTTGGATTTGCCGATAAAAAATTAGCAATGTGAGTACTGTAAAAAGAAGTCGATTCCAAAGCAATAACAACATAGCAAAGCTGATTCGAATTCAAACAGGTAAGAATACTTTCTAAAATCGTATTGGCACCTGGCTGATTATTCGAAGCTTTCAAATTAAGAAGTTTACTGCCACTGAAATCAAGACCACAACAAACATTTGTTTTAGAACTCACATCAATCCCGACAAATAAGGTTGACAAAAAGTTGTTTTTCATAAAATCACCACCTTTCCTGATAAATTGTGAGGAATAATTAGTAAAAGAGATACCCCAATCTTAGAAGCTGACTGCAGCCTCGCACTATTAGCATTCATCTTTGAAAAATACCTTGCTGATGGCTAATCAAAGAGATGCAGCATCTGTGTGAGCAGAATATGACAACTAAGTCAGGAAGCATGCTTTATAAGCGTTCGCCATAAGGCGTCGCAAGGAGAACAAGAATTGTCCTTCGCTAATCATTCTATAATGATATTTAGCCTTAG
Organism: Bacillota bacterium; assembly: GCA_018903255.1. Classification (GTDB taxonomy): domain Bacteria; phylum Bacillota; class Clostridia; order Eubacteriales; family Eubacteriaceae; genus Acetobacterium. Next base: position 2,655 of record JAHIQT010000215.1, read on the forward strand.
GATATCTCAATTAACAATAAAAAATAAATATGTTTAGACCCGTAAAGTAATGGTTCTAAACATATTATACGAGGAGAATTACCATGAATATTAATTTCTCAGTCGAAGAAACTGTAAAAAAGCGCTTTAGCGTCAGAAACTAT
>JAHIQT010000039.1 GCA_018903255.1 Bacillota bacterium
ATGAAGATTGTATCTGGACAAAAACAGGTGCTAAGCCTGATTGAACAAAGTCTTGACGGGGAGCTGGCTGGGCAAGCCGAGCCGGCTGTAAAGCTGGCGATTCCCTATAGCTTTCAGGCGGTTTATGATTATCTTTTTTTACAGATGCTAGGAAATACAAAAACGCTAGATCTTCAAGATGTCCTGACGCTGCGTCGCGAAGTCAACGAGACTGCAGCTGATCCGATGGTAGGTGCACTAAAACACCTGATCGCGCTGACACTGTTGGACAATGTCAATTATCTGTCCCATTGTTGTATCATCGAAACCGATAAAATCGCCGCAGTCCAGGAAATCAGCGCCTTGTTCCCGTATTTTATCCTAACCTCCGCGGCTTTGATCACCATTTCCAGGGATTTAAACCAGGCTATCCTGTATCACGACCCAAGCTTTATGTCCTTATATGTTGATAGTTTTCAAGAAATGATCGCGATGACAAAGCCTTTTATTCTAGAGAGCAATGACCTCTTTCGGGTTTTTGATTTAGATCGTAATTTCAAGGTTGAGATCGTCGTTGAACCGTTACCCTGTTTTGCCTATTATACCGATCGGCAAATGTTAGAACGCAAACTGAACAAAGAATTTCCCTGTTATGAGGTCTTGCTGGAGGCGACGGATCGCTATTACAACTATTTCAGGCAGGTCAGCCATGGGATGCTTAATATTTTCTCCCTTAAAAACCTCCGCCAGTTTATGGAAGATGGTAGTCTCGTTTTTCCAGAAGAAATTTATCACCGCTTGACCCCGACTGAGCGGTTGACGACCTTAAGACAGGTGCGAGATGATCTTTTTCATCAGCGACGGCTTCTTTTTGCCCTTGATGATGACAAGCTTTTTTTAAATTCAGCGGTAGAATTCATCTATGAAAGCGACTGCTGCTTACGACTGATTCTGCATTATAAAATTGATGGTCGGGTGGTTTATAAAACCGTTGAGCTTCGCGAACCCGGGATCATTGCGGCATTTAAAGATTTTTTTTGCAATCTGCCGGACAGTGATTACGTTCTGCCGACCGAAAAAACACTGGCAGAAATGGATGCGATGATTCAGGAATACGAATTTGCCGCGGTTACCGGCTAAACCTGACAGAGGCTAGCTTAATTTAACAGAAAAACGGGTCGGATTAAGGCAAAAAGGTTTATAATAGAGGTATCAAATCATAAAGCGAGGTAGCTATGGGCGGCATTATTTTTCTTATCCTGGTGTTCATCGTTGGCGTTGGCATCTGGCTCTATCTGCGGTCATCACATAACAGCAGCGGCAACAGTCAGCAACCGCTGATAAAAATTCCCTGCAAGGACGGTTATATCATGGGTTATTATCTCGGCAGCCGTTTTTTTGGACAACGCTTTGTCAATAACCGACTGGCCTCGGAAGGGGTATTTGTAAATGCCCTCCAGGTCGGAACAGGCAAGGAGTATTACGAAAACGGGACGCTCAAATACGAAGGCTCCTTTGTTAATGGGTTGGCCTCCGGTCAGGGAAAGCTCTATGAGGAAAACGGCAAGCTCAAATATATTGGTAATTTTGCCAATGGTTACGCTTCCGGTCAGGGGCGGATCTTTGATAAAAATGGCAAACTTAAATGCGAAGGCAACTTTGCCCGGCTCCCCAGTAATCAGGAAAAGATCAAAGATCCATCGGTACCGACCGGGTATTGCAAAGAGTATTACGATAATGGCCAGCTCAAATATGAGGGCGAATTTGTCAATGGCGTCTGGCATGGTGAAGGCCGTTCCTATGATCGCAATGGCCGACTTGTTTTTAAAGGAAAATTTAGCTATGGAAAGCCGGCCAAATAAAGCCGCAAGTCGTAGCTGGGCTGGCTTTTGCTGGCAGCACCGGTTCTCTTATTTCAATTACAACGATTCGAGTTACTTGTTAATTTGCATCGCTTGTGCTAAAATATAATTATTATGAATTAGCTCAAAAGTATGATCAATTTTGAGCGGTGAAGCGCAACCGACGCTTCAAAAGGAGAATAGGATCATGTTTATTGCGAGACAACCAATTTTTAACGCTGAGCTTGAAGTCTATGGCTATGAGCTTTTATTTCGGCTCAATAATCAGTCTACTCAATTTGGTGGGGTATCATCGCAGGGGGCAACCGCGGCGGTTATCACCGGCCTCTACGAATCGGGGATAGAAAATATCGTCGAAGACAAGCTGGCTTTTATTAATTTTGACGAATTATTCATCCATTCCAGTGCCCTGGAGCTGATCAAGCCGGATCAGATGGTCGTCGAAATGCTCGAAAATATTAGAGTGGATGAAGGCTTAATTGAGCGTCTTAAAGTAATCAAGGAAAAGGGCTATCAGATTGCCCTGGATGATTTTGAAGCAGCCTACCAGAGCTATCCGCTCAGCCCCTACGCCGATATCATCAAGTATGACCTGATGACAACGCCATTGGGAACGATCACGGCGGATGTCGCTGTGGCTCTGGCACAGGGGAAAACCCTGTTGGCCGAAAAGGTTGAAACCCAGGACGAATTTAAGCAGGCGAGCCTAATGGGCTTTAGCCTGTTTCAGGGTTACTTTTTCAGCAAGCCTATTATCGCCGGCCATTCGGTCAGTAAGTCGCCGACTAAGTTGCAGTATTTCCGACTGATTGCTGAGCTTAAAAAAGAAGATCCCTCCTATGAGACCCTGGCCGATCAGATCGGCCAGGATGTCACCTTGGCTTATCGGGTCATGCGGATGGCCAGTGTCCGCTCTAATCACGACCTCGTCAGTTCGATCCGCTATGCCCTGACCTATATGGGGCTTAACGAAATTGAACGGTGGCTGACTATTTTAATGCTCCAGGATCTTGGTAAGGACAAGCCTGACGAATTAATGAAAATCTCACTGATTCGTAGTCGCTTTGCTCAAATTGTCGCCAAACGGGCGATGATGTCTTATGATTTCCAGCATGCTGCCGGGATGATGGGCTTGTTTAGCGTCCTCGACGGCATTCTTGATCAATCGATGGCCGAGGCCTTGGCGGGTATTTCCTTGCCTCCCTCGATTCCCGAAGCACTGCTTAATGGTGGTGGTCTCCTTTATCCGATTTACGAATTAATCCAGGCCTATGAAAAAGGTGACTGGACAAGGACGCTGATCCGTTCCCATGAGCTAAGAATCGAAGACTATAATTTGTATCACGATTATCGCGAGTCGATCGCCTAGGCCAACGAAATCATCGCCAGTATCAGCCTAGAGCCTTAAGTCGGACTAAGATCGACTCAATCGAATTGAATTAAGATAAATGTGCATTAAAATTGAATTGCATTAGAATAAAATAGAATTATTTCAAAAAGAATCGTTTTTTTTAGTTAAGCTGAATAAAGCGATTCTTTTTGATTCTGGATTTGGCATCACCAATGGTCAAGCGCTAAGAAATAAAAATTCAAAAAAACATTGGCACACCAAACGCCACATCTTGTTTTAAAGACAAACAGGGCTATAATAAAAGTATCCGATAGTTTTACAAGGTATGATAAAAGTTTAAATAAACCCGAACAGGAGCTGAGCATGACACAATTTAGTAAAAGAATATCAGAACTGATTGACGAGAGCGGCGAAACGATTCAATCGCTAGCAGAGATGGGAAGAATAAACCGTACCACCCTGCAGCGGATTAAAAGCGGGGAGCGGCTGCCCACCAAAAGAGTCTTTGACAATTTGTTAAAAGCATTGCGTCTTTCAAGTGTTGAAGCAGAAGAGCTTCAGACGCTGCTAGAAATAAGTCAGGTAGGTGAACGGGTATATTATAACCGTCAAAAAATAATCGAGCTGATCGCGATTATTTATGAGCTGACCACTTACCAGATTCCCTTTTCAAAGGAAATTAAGCAAGCGCCGCGGGAAAACATGACGACCCTTTCCCAGGAGCAAATCCAGATTGTCACTGGTCAGCGACCAGTCCTTGCAATGATCGAAAACAGTATCGACCGGGAGCTGTTTGTTAACGATTCGCCCCATTTAAAGCTGGCTATTCCCAGCCATTTTGAACAGGTTTACCATTATATTTTTGGGCAGATGTTAGGAAATCGGAAGCATCTGAGCTTACAGGATGTTCAAAGTTTTCCTGAAACCGGCGACCAAACTGCAGCCGACCCTGGTCTGGGGGCGCTCAAAACACTGATTGGCCTGAGCTTGCTCGATAATGTTACCTATCACTCCAATTACTATTATCAGTCACCCGCTGATAACCAGGAAATCAATGTGCTATTTCCATATTTTATCCTGACATCGGAAGATGTCGTGACGATTTCCCGCGATTTTAGCCGCGCGGTTCGCTATCATGATCCCGACCTTTATCATTTTTACCAACAGGGATTTGTGACGATCCTGCAACAGACCGAGCCCTTTATTGAAGAAAGCCGCGATCTATTTGCGATCTATTCGCTTGATAATACCTATCGCATCCGTCAGGTGGTTGAACCCTTGCCTTGTTTTGCCTACTATGCTAGCCATCAGATGGTCGCCGACAAGGTACGCAAGGATTTACCCTTCTATGAACCGCTAGTGGCCGCCACCAATCGCTTCTATGACTATTTTAAACAGGAAAGCCGCGCCATGATCAATGTTTTTTCGCTCAAAAATCTGGAAACATTTATGGAAGATGGTAATATGTATTTCCCTGAGGAGATCTGTGAACCCTTTAGCGCGGCGGAGCGGTTGATGCTGATAAAACAAGTCAGGGACGATATTGAGGCCGATAACCGCAAGACCTATGCTTTCGATGAAGAAAAAATTGTCCTCAATTCAGCGGTTGAATTTATCAACGAAGCAACCCTCGTTCATTTTATATTGCATTATAAAAATGCTCATAACCAGGTCTTTAAGACGATTAAATTAAAAGAAGCCAACATTGTCGCAGCCTTTGATGACTTTTTTAGAAGCTTGCCCGGTAGTGACTATGTGCTGCCCAAAGAAGTGACGGTCGCGGCGATTGATGGGCTGATTGGCAAATACGAAAGTCGAGCATCGCTTTTAAAGCAAATAGATTTAGAGCAAATATTTTTTAGCAAGTGATTCTTAGTAAATAAAAAAACGCGGGTATAAACCGGCGCTTTTTTTATTTTAGGTTCTATTTGTATTTAGGTACTTACCAGTCTTTAAGTTCTTATCAGTTTAAGACACCGCCCGGGTAATAATGAAGACCGTATAGGCGACATAGCCGAGCATCATCAAGACCCCTTCCCAGCGACTGATTCTTTTTGAGGTATACATCATCGGGACGACAACCAACATTGCAGCCAGCAAGATCCACAGATCAGCATAGTATTCGATGGCAATATCAACGGGATAGATTACCCCGGAAACGCCCATTACAAAAAGGACGTTAAAAATACAAGAACCAACGATATTACCGACGGCAATATCATTTTCACCTTTCTTAGCCGCCACCACCGAGGTGATCAGTTCTGGCAGCGAGG
>JAHIQT010000002.1 GCA_018903255.1 Bacillota bacterium
ATACCTTACCACTTCGTGCCTATAATGTTGCTGGCGTCGACAATATTCGCCGCTTATTCACTGAAGATGATGTGATTGAGGTTGAAAAAGTTCAGGAAATTAGTGATATGCCTGGTTTGGAAAAACTGGTTAAAGATATGTATGATACAAATAAAAAAGTTATCTTTACCATGGGTAAAGGTGGTGTTGGTAAAACGACCATTGCAGCAGCTATTGCGCTGGGACTATCAAAAATGGGTAAAAAGGTTTACCTGACTACCACCGATCCAGCCGGTCATATGAGTGCATCAACCATGGGTGGCGAAAACATCACCGTGAGTAATATTGATGAAGCTGAAGAATTACAAAAGTATCGGGACGAAGTCATAGGCAAAGCCAAAGCAGCTAACATGAGTCAAGATGATATTGATTATATTATCGAAGATTTGGAATCTCCTTGTACTCAAGAAATTGCGGTGTTTAGAGCCTTTGCAGAACAGGTAGAAAAAGCTGCAGATGGAGTGGTTGTGATTGATACCGCGCCAACTGGTCATACCTTGCTGCTACTTAACTCAACTGAGAGCTATCATAAAGAAATGGAACGATCCAACGCAGATATTCCCGATTCAGTCGTCAATCTTTTACCGCGGCTGCAAAATCAGGCCGAAACGGAAGTTGTTATTGTGGCTCTGCCAGAAGCTACACCGGTCTTTGAAGCACTGCGATTAGAGGCAGACTTAAAGCGTGCCGGGATTATGAATAAATGGTGGGTAATGAACGCCAGCCTATTGGCGACTGACACCAAGGATCCGTTCTTACGGGCACGTGCCAATAACGAAGAAAAATGGATTAAGCGCATCGCTGAGGATACCAAAGGAAACTACGTGGTAATTCCCTGGAAAAAATAAACAAGTCTGTTTCATAGATAAGAAACACCAGGTTAATTAATTTAGAATAAAACAATGAGGAGAAACGAAATGATTATTACAGATGAAGCAAAAGTTGTATTAGAAGAAATGTTGAAAGAAAATGGTCAAGATTCACTCCAGGCATCGCTGCAAGAGGGCTGTTGCGGAACATCCCTATATTTTACATTTACCAATAAAAAGGAAGACGATCAACCGGTGGTTATAAATGGTATTAACGTCTTAATGGAAGGTGAAGCTGTAATTAAAACGAACACTGTTACTTTAAAAACAGACGATGAAGGCAAACTGGTTGTTGAGGATTCAGCTCAAGCATCGGGATGCTGTTAATCAAGATTATTAAGTGTGGACTAGCCGATTTTATTAAAAAGACTCGTCTTTTAGAAGGAGAATCAAATGAGTAAAGTAGAAATATATGATCCGGCCATGTGCTGTTCAACAGGTGTATGTGGACCAGGTGTCGATCCTGAGTTGTTACGTGTTTCGGCCATGTTAAATGTCTTGCAAGGCGAGGGTAGAAAGATTCTCAGATATGGCTTATCCGAAGATCCAATGGCCTTTGTAGCCAGCAAAACTGTGAATGACTTAATTCTTAATGAAGGCGTTGAAGTGCTTCCAGTTACGATAGTGGATGGCGAAGTAAAAAAGAAAAAAGGATACCCTTCCAACACCGAATTAGCAACTTGGGCAGGATTATCGGATGAAGAATTGCAGAACCTGCTTGCCAAGGCTCAAACGGCAACAGTAATATAGAAGAATAAGGGGTTTATCTGTATCAGAAAACCAATAAAAAATTTCCTTAAAAATTACAGGGGTAAAATACTTACAGAGATAAAATTCAAGATTGAGATTTTACCAGGGTAAGGGTTGTTTGGGGGTTGTCAACAGACAACTTAATCAAACAACCCTTTGCTTTGATTTTTTAAAAAATAACCGAAGTGTTGTTTTAAATAATTACAGTGACAAGAGGTGAAAAAATGACCGTTGTTGAAATACTTAAGATTCTATCAGATAATAATCGCTTAAGGATTCTTAATCTGTTGTATGTCCAAGAATTATGTGTTTGCGAGTTGGAGTATCTATTGGGGATTTCGCAATCAAATCTGTCAAAGCATCTCAGGTTGATGAGCGATGCCGGTTTTTTGGAAAGTCGTCGCCAGAATAAATTTGCTTATTATAAAATAAGAGAGTCCGTTTTTTGCGAACATCCCTTTTTAATTGAAATTTTTGAAACTGAACTCGTTAAAGAAAAACTTTTAATGGATGAATTAAATAAATTGAATAATTATCAAAACAGTGAATTAACCTGCCACAACATCACTGCGTTGATTGTGTAAATAAGAAATCAGGTGGCGTTACTTATTAGGATCAGAAATACCAGATGTGTCTGTTGCAGGGTGTTGTCAACTGAAAAGGCAGTGTTTATAAAAAGAGAGGTATAATATGGAACTTAAACGGTTATACATTGAGCTCACCAATCGATGTAATTTGAATTGTGAGATGTGCTTTCGGCATACCTGGGATACCATTGAAGGTGATATGGATTTAGAATTACTTAAGTCCGTCCGAGAACAGGTAAAAGAGTTTCCATCACTTAAAGAAGTTTTTTTCGGGGGAATCGGGGAACCGTCGGTGTACCCACATTTTAAAGAAGCGGTCGAGTTATTTGAAGATTACAAATTATTAATAACCAGTAACGGAATTATGAGTGAAGAAAATGCCAGGCTGATCTGTGAAAAATTCACTGAGGTGTATTTTTCAGCTGATCAGTATCATGAAGATACTCAGGGCGTAAAGGATCAGCTTATTAAAACCTTTGAGATATTATCGCAATATCATAAACAAACCCGTTCGTCGACACCAAAGGTTGGTGTGGCCTATGTGCTGACAAAAAGTAATTCTGAAGCCTTGTTTGACATCATGGATATGATGCGGCATTATGGATTTCATCGGCTGTCACTATCTCATTTGCAGCCAATCAATGAGAAAGATACCAAAGATATTTTTTACAACCGCTATGAAAATGCTGAAGGCAAGGCCTATTTAGAAAAAATATTTACCTATCGTGACATCAAAATAAATATTCCGGATATGGAACTAAAAACCGAACGTCGTTGCAGCTTTATCGATAAAGGATATATTTATATTGATACCAGGGGCGAAGTGATGTCCTGCTATCGCTTGGCAAACAGTTATGATGAATATGTTTTTGGGGATAAAAAAAGAGTGATCAAACATTCTTTTGGCAACGTCAAAGAAAAATCTCTGAAAGAGATAATCGAAGGAAAAGAATACCAAAGTTTTTGGAATACGGTGTACAACAATCAATACCCATCCTGTATTGATTGTGATCTCCGCGGTGGTTGTAGCCTGGTCGAAGATACCAAATACGACTGCTATTTCAATACCCCGTCTTGTGCCGATTGTTTATGGGTTCGGAATTTCATCCGCTGTCCGTAAATTTTAATTGACAAAGTGTTAGAAACTTGACAAGCCAACTGACATGGTTTACCATATCAATGAGTAGTGATATGAATGACTGAACAGTCGTTCATGTACTGATGTAGTTAAAATGAAATGGAGAATAGAATATGAATAAAGTAGAAATTTATGAGCCAGCAATGTGCTGTTCTACCGGTGTATGTGGACCAGGTGTTGATCAGGAACTTTTAAGAGTTTCAACCTTTTTAAACGAATTAGAAAGAGAAGGCAGAAAAATTATCAGATATAATCTTTCTAGTGATCCGATGGCATTTGTTACGAATAAAGAAGTTAATGATGCTATTGCCAATGAAGGAACTGAAGTTCTGCCAATTACTGTTGTTGACGGTGAGATCAGACAAAAGGGTTCTTATCCATCCAATGCAAATTTTGCTGAATGGGCAGGAATGACAAGAGAAGATATCATCAAGATGGTTCTAAAAACACAAAAAGCAGCTTCAAATGGTGGCTGTTCTTGTGGCAGTGGTTGCTGCTAAGCTTATAAAAAAGCAGATTCTATAAATAAAGAGACGTAAATGCGTCTTTTTTTAATATGATTCTACATTAAATATAGGTAAAATTAAACCGGAGGGTTGAAATGAATCAAAAAGAAGAAACAAGAGCCTTTATTAGAGAAAATTATGCCCAGGTAGCGCAAAGCGGTGCCGCAGGGGGTTGCTGTGGTGGCAGCTGCAGTTGCGGAGATCCGATGGATGTCATCAACGCTACCATGACCATCGGTTATGAAGCTGGCGATCTGCTTAATGCACCAGCAGAATCGAATATGGGGTTGGGTTGTGGTAATCCCCTTGCTATTGCTAGTCTGAAAGCCGGTGAAGTTGTTTTAGATCTTGGCAGTGGCGGCGGTTTTGACTGTTTTCTGGCAAGAGGTCAAGTTGGAGAAACAGGTTACGTCATTGGCGTGGATATGACACCGGAAATGATTAAATTGGCTCGGAATAATGCTGCGAAAAGTGGCTATACCAATATGGAATTCCGACTGGGTGAAATTGAACATTTGCCGGTAGCAGATGCATCCATTGACGTCATTATTTCAAATTGTGTGATTAACCTCTCGTTAGAAAAGGAAAAGGTCTTTAGAGAAGCCTATCGCGTCCTCAAAAACGGTGGCAGGTTGGCCTTATCTGATGTGGTTGCCACCGCAGAGCTGCCGGAAGATGTAAAAAAAGATTTGGTCATGGTGGCCGGGTGTGTGGCTGGTGCTGAACATGTGGATAAAATAAGAGCGATGATGGAACAAGCTGGTTTTCAAAACATTAAACTGATACCAAAGGATAACAGCAAAGAAATATTGAATAATTGGCTGCCAGATAGAAAGATTGAAGACTATGTCGCTTCGTTTATCATTGAAGGAGAAAAAAATTAAAAATCTCATTTTTGAAAAAATCGGTCGACTTATTGAAAAATCGATGTCATTGTACTGCGAATCGATACTGTGCTAGCAGGCTGTGAACATCAATCATCTGAAGTGTCGATATTTTTGTGCGATGCACCATTAAAAAGTTTAATTTAGCGGAAAATGGATATAAACAACATAAAAAGAAAGAGATGATGCGCTTACGGCATGATCAGGTGGATTGAATTGGAAAAGAAAAATTGGGACGAGAGTCGGACATTATGTTAGAATTTTCAATCCTTGGTTTCCTATTGGATCGGGATATGACCGGTTATGATATCAAGCAGATGATGGTATTGCGAACATCAAATTTTATTGATGCCAGTTTTGGTAGAATTTATCCAATGCTAAAAAGATTGGAAAAGGCTGGACTGATTACTTTTTCTGAAATTGTCGAAGGTAACCGCTTTAAAAAAATCTATACCATAACGCCCAAGGGTCGGGAGCATTTTATCGAATGGCTACAAACGCCTTGTACATTCTCACCATTTAATCTGGAATTTATGGCAAAGCTGTTCTTTTATAAGCATTTAAAGAAAAATGACGCAATCCTCAATATCGAACTTTTTATCGGGACGGTTCAGGATGCCATGGAAAAACTGTCAGAAATTGAAAGAACGATCGGCAATGGTATGGATCCTTTTGAATACGCCAGCCTTCAGTTCGGCAGAACCTATTATGAGGTAGTTTTGAATTGGCATGAAAAACTGATTGATGATTTGAAACATAATCCACCAATGGAATAACGTAAAAAAACCATGCATTTTTTATTGATGCACGGTTTTTTAAAGTTGATTATTATTCTCTGATAGGATCTGTAAAAAAACATCAGTGATTTCCGGATCGAACTGGGTGTTTTTGCCATTAGTCATTTCCTGAATCGCTACTTCCACAGTTAAGGGCTCTTTATAAGGCCGGCCATAGGTCATCGCATCATAGGCATCGGCGATGGCAATGATGCGTGCTGCTAAGGGGATTTGATCGCCCAATAAACCTTTAGGATAACCCTCCCCATCATAGCGTTCGTGGTGAAAAAGAATAATATTAGCCAGCGGGGCGTAATCATTGAGTGAACTTAAGATACTGTAACTGATTTCCGGGTGCCGTCGAATTTCTAACCATTCAAAATTAGTCAATTCATCAGCCTTATCCAAAATCTCGTTACCGATGGCAATTTTTCCAATATCGTGAAGTGTGCCAGCAGTCTTTAGTTCATTTATCTCTTCATTGGACATTCCGAGTCTAGCACCGATAAGGCCGCTGATTTTACTAACCCGCTCAGAATGAGCCTGTTCCCGGGGAAGCTTTTCATAAAGGGTTTTCATAATAAACTGGATCGCTTCGTTTCGGGTACTGCTGCGCTCAGATATTTTGTATTGGTACATTTTATTTTCGGCAGATTTAAACACCTCGTCAATTTCCTCATCTGCACGAGTCTTGACAGCCCAGCCACTTGAAATTGAGACATGACCTGCTTCAAGATGTTCCTGGCTCAGCGCCGCATTGATCCGCTTTGCTAATTCTTTTGCTTGTTTAATGTCAGTCTGGGGAAGAAGGATCACAAACTCATCACCGCCAACTCGGGCGATGATATCGTCACTTCTAGATTTCTCCTGCATGATCTGGGCAACTTTTTTTAATAAACGATCCCCGGCCAGGTGTCCGAAGGCATCATTAGTCAATTTTAATCCATTAACGTCAAAAATAAGCAGCGATAAGGGTAGGTTTCGCGGCGTATTTAGTCGCCTTAGTTCTTCATCAAAAAAACGACGGTTATATAATCCCGTGAGGTGATCATGGAAACTCAGATATTCAATTTCTGCTTGTTTCTCTTTCTTATCAGTAAAATCCCTAAAAACGATGACAACACCAGTAATATGACCATCCTGATCTTTGATGGGGGCAGCACTGTCTTCAATAGGTATCTCTTGACCATCTTTAGACAAGAGCAGGGTATGGTTGTTGAGTTCAATAATCTCGCCTGTCTCCAGTACCCGGGAAGCAGGATTTTCACAGCTTTCTTTGGTATATTCATCAACAAGATGGAGAACCTGATCGAGGGGCAAACCGAAAGCTTCCTGCTGACACCAGCCAGTTAGTTTTTCAGCAACCTTATTGATCAAAGTAATATATCCCCTGGAATCAGTAGAAATAACACCATCGCCAATCGATAGCAGGGTTGTTCGAAAACGTTCTTTTTCGATGAAGAGTGAGTTTTCAATGGTTTTGCGTTGGGTGATGTCTTGAATACTAACCACAAATTTGGATGAGTTCTCAGCTTTTAAATAAAAAATTTCAGCTAAAAACCAGCGTTCGTCAGATAACAGTGGCGATTTATACTCAAAATTCTGTTTCTTACCAGTTTTATATGCTTTTTTAAAGACCGATAGCATTTCATCGGAAATATTTTCAGGAAATATGTCAGAGATGTGGCTTCCGATGATATTATTTTTTGGCATAAAAAGTGTGGACTCATCATGGACAATAATATTGGTGAAGTAATAATCAGTACTGATTTCAAAGACAATATCATGGAGGGTGGTGAGAAGCAGATTTTTCTCCGCCAAATCTTGTTTTTCTCTGGTGATATCATGAAACAGAGTGATAAAATAATTGACTTCAGGAGAATAGACCTGAACCCGATACCAACGGTTTAATGATTGTGAATACTGTTCGATTTCGCCAGTGCCGTTGCAAAGAGCAATTTCACCATAGAAACTAATCCAGTCATACTCTGAATTCCTGATATCTGGTAAAATCTCGGTAATTTTCTTTCCGACGAGCGTCTCCCTTTTTAGCCCGGTAGCAATTTCAAAAGCTCTATTAACTTCGATAAATTCATAATCGACAGGAACACCCTGAGTATCACAAACAATTCGATGATAGGCATAGCCGACATGCAAATGCATAATCGTTTCATGATAGAAATTATTTGTCATAATCGATGGTCTCCCTTCTTGCAGTTAAGGTTTTTCTCTTTAAATGTGATTG
>JAHIQT010000040.1 GCA_018903255.1 Bacillota bacterium
CGCGGGCATCGCCGCCCTGCGGGCGACCCAGCTGCTATTAGAAATCGGCGCTTGTGAGGTGATTGAAGGGTTGATCGATGTTTATCCCAACGTCGCTCCCTTAAAAAAGGTCAACCTCGATACGAATTGGTTTAATGCTTTTGTTGGGATAGCACTGAGTATTGATAAGATTAAAGCCATGCTGAGCCGCTTGTTTTTTAAGGTTCAAAAAATCAGTGACGCGGTCTTAGAAGTTGAAGTGCCCAGTTTTAGACCGGATATTGAACTAAAAGAAGATTTGGCTGAAGAAGTGGTGCGGATTTTTGGCTACGATATGATCCCGGGGACGATCATGGGGGGAGAAACCATGGTTGGCGGAAAAACGCCGGTACAAAAATTTGAAGACACGATCAAGAGCATCCTGGTCGGGCAGGGCTATTATGAAACCCTGACCTCCTCGTTTACAAGTGAAAAGCGTCTTCAGGGACTGAATTCACAACTCGGTGATGATCTTATTGCCCTGATTAACCCGCTCGGCGAAGAAAATAGTATCATGCGTGATACCCTGATCGGACATCAATTGGAAGTGATTGCCTTAAATGATAGCCGAAAAAACCCAAGTGGCCGATTTTTTGAATTGTCTTATACCTATCATAAAAATGACAAGACCGGGGAATTGCCGATCGAGGAAAAGAAATTGGCAATTTCTAGCTATGGTAGTGGCGATTATTTTGAACTAAAAGGGATGGTTGAGCTGTTACTGACGCATTGCGGCATTCAATATCCACAATTTATTGCCGGTGGATCAGACTTTCTTCATCCCGGCCGTAAGGCAGAAATCTTTGTTAACGGCAGACGACTGGGCGAAATTGGTGAGATTCATCCGATCGTGGTTAAGCATTATCAGCTGCCAAAACGTTGTTATGTCTGCCAATTGTCTTTTGAAGCGATTTTTGACTGTGCAAAAACGGATAGTAAATTTACCGATCTGCCGAAATTCCCGTCATCAAACAGAGATTTGGCAATTGTCTTAAAATCAGAAATTCCAGCTGCAGTCATTGAGACAACGATTCGCAATAATAGTGGTGAAATTCTTGAAAGCATCGAATTGTTTGATGTCTATACCGGGGCGCAAATACCCGACGGTTACAAGAGTCTGGCCTATGCCCTAAACTTTAGACATCGCGAACGTACCCTTAACGACAATGATATCAGTCCGGTGATTGATCAAATCCTTTGCCAATTAAAACAATCCTTTGATGCCCAGCTGCGCGAGTAATCGCTGTAATTTGGGGTATAAACAAAAGTATGGATAAAAAGCATGAATCGTTTATCTGAACTTATTATCGGGCTGAGGCAATTAAAAGGGGTCGGACGTCAGAAAATTAAACAATTGCTGGACATGATTATTGCACCCCAAGCGCTTTCATTTAACGAGATCATTGAAATTGGCCAAACCTTTCATTTAATTTCAAGTCAAATTTGTCAAGCAGACATTGCCCAAGCCCTGGCTTATGCCAGGCGGGTAATTGATGAGTGTGATCAGTTAGGAATTCAAGCGGTTAGCTATTTCGATGAGCCTTTTCCAGAGAGTCTTAAATTTGATGATCAGCCCATCTTACTCTATTATAAGGGCGATCTAAAAATTTTAAATCATTCGAAACGGGCGGCGGTTATCGGCAGCCGCAGTCCGTCACAACTAGGCTGTGATTTTGCCTTTCAGGCTGGTAAAATTCTTGCCGAAAATAATTTTGTGGTGATCAGCGGATTGGCTGTCGGGGCTGATGATTGCGGTCACCGCGGTTGTCTGGAAGCTGGCGGAAAAACCGTCGCTTTTTTGCCATCGGGTTTAAGCTCGGTCTATCCCAGTTCAAATTGCCGGCTGGCCGAAAAAATTTGTACTTCGGGGGGCGCCTTAGTCTCGGAGTACAGTCATCTTGAAACCGTGCAACCCTATAAGTTTATCGAACGCGACCGGCTGCAAAGCGGCGCGAGTGGGTTTGTGATCGTATCAAGTTTTTCACCGGGAAGCGGAACCATCCATACCCTTCGTTATGCCAGCAAATACAATAAACCGATTTACTCGATCCCGGTCATTTATGACCAATCACGGGATGGCTTTAATCACATCAGTCAAAAAAATATCGACTTTCAAATCAAGGAAAACACAGACCTTAATTGTCTGATCGAAAATTATTAATTGATAAATCATTTGTAATTCTTTAGGTTATTACATATAATAGAGTAGAACATCCTTAAACATTTAGAGAATTAAATTTATTTCACAGGAGGAAAAAATGCCTGAACAAACAATAATGGAATTACGCATATTAGATACCGAATTTAATTTGAAGGCAAAGGGAAACGAAGAGCATATAAAACATGTTGCTGATTACGTCAATGCTGAGCTAGAACGCGTCAAGACGGCTAATCCTTTTACCAATCATATTCGGATTGCGATTCTAGGCTGTATGAATATTACTGAGCGGCTTTTTATTGCAGAAGAAGAAGTTCGCAGCAGTGAAGAAGTCAAAGCCAAAGAAGCTGGCGAGATTAATCAAGTCAAAGAAGAGCTTAAACAAACAAACCAGCGATTAGCCGAAGAACTAGAGAAATTTGAGACGCTGGCAGAAGAAAAAGAATTGCTGCAAAAAGAATTAGAAGAAAAGAATGATTTGCTGGCTCAATATCGTGAGCATTTACGACAAAGCAAGATCGAAAGCGAAACCAGCCGCAAAACAATCTTAGACTTGCAGAATCAACTATTTGAAAGCCAGATTGAACTGGTAAAAGCAAACAAGAATCATATTGAAAAAGATGTCTTTAAAAATATTGAAGAAAAAATGAAACTGGACTAGACAAATTTTCTTCAATTTAACGAACAAAAACAAACGAACAAAAACAAAAAAAGATGTTTGCACATCTTTTTTTTGTTTAGTATTTACGCATTAAACCGGTTACCTTGCCGAGAATTTTGATATCTTGCTCCTTGCAGATAATCGGATCCATGCTTTTATTATCCGGTTGGAGCCTGACTTTATTGGGCTCTTCATAAAAGATCCGTTTGACCGTGGCTTCATTATCTTCAAGCAGCAGCACCACAACAATGTCATTATTGTTTGCCGATTCCTGTTTTTTGACGATAATCTTATCGCCATCGAGAATACCGGCATCAATCATGCTGGTTCCCTTGACTTCAAGAATAAAGGCAGCCTCGGTGCCGGCAAAATCGAGCGGCAGCGGGAAAATATCAGTGATGTTTTCAATCGCCAGAATTGGTGCACCGGCTGTTACGCAACCAAGGATTGGCAGCGAGACGATTATTTTTTCGTCAAAGTAATTTGATATTGTTTCGTTGGGATCGTGACGCAGGACTTCAATGGCGCGGGTTTTTGTCGAGTCCCGTTTAATATAGCCCAGTTCCTCGAGCTTTTTTAAATAGCTATGGGCAGTGGAAGTCGATTTCAAACTAACGGCAGCACAAATTTCGCGCACCGACGGGGGATAACGCTTATCACGCATTTGGCTATCAATAAATTTTAATATATCAATCTGTTTGCTGTTCAAATCCTCATACATAAGAGTTCCTCCAAAATTTTATAATTCATTATAACATAATTAAAACAGAAAAACAAACGTAAGTTCTATTTTTGAATAATTAGTTTAGGTGATCAGTTTAGATAATAAAATCAAAATGTAGACGCTGTTTTTCTGCGTATGCTTATTATATATATATTTTAATGATAAATTTAGTCATCATCGCTAACGAATTGCGACAAGGGGTTTTGATTCATGGTGTCCCTTAGGGTTTCTTCATTAATATGGGTATAGATCTGGGTGGTCGAAACATTCTGATGGCCCAGTATTTCCTGCACTGACCGAAGATCGGCATTGCCATAGCGAAACATCAGGGTTGCGGCAGTGTGCCTGAGCTTATGAACGCTGATTTCGTCGGTATTGAGGCCACAACTGGCCAGGTGTTTTTTGACCAGGTGCTGAACCGCACGATTGCTGATTGGGGTATTTTGTTGGCTAAGAAACAGATAGGGAGAGTCGGATTCCTGGCGCACCGCCAGATAACGATTGATTGCTTTTAAACAGGCATGGTTTAAAAAGACCGTCCGTTCCTTATTGCCTTTGCCGATGATCCGCAGGGCATCGTTTTTGATATCGGTTATTTTGATTTGGGTGAGCTCCGAAAGCCGCATCCCGCAATTTAGAAACAGGGTGACAATGGCAAAGTCCCGTTCTTTATGACGGCCGGTTATCCCTTTTAAAAGATCGACGGCTTCATCCCACTCTAAATAACGGGCGTGACGGGCTGGTAGTTTGGGCATTTCGAGTTCGGTCACCGGGTTGGGCAGAAAGTATTTTTGTTTGTTACAGAGATAATTAAAAAAGGAACGCAACGATGAGACCTTGCGGCTGCGGGCGGCATCTGAATTATGACGTTCCTTACTGGAATAGGAAAGAAAGGCATAGAGAATCCCTAAATTGACAGCTTTTAAATCATCAAGTGAGATATCATCGATCGCAATCGCATCAAAGTCGAGCGATTGGGGAACCATGGCAAAATAGCGCTTGATAAAGCGAAAAAAGATAATCAGGTCATAGCGGTAGGCCTGGGCCGATTTTTCGGAATAACCCTTGATGGTCAAGACATAATTGAGGAATTCATCGATGATGGTGTTATTGGGTATCATTTTATCAGTTTGATTGGTTGCGGTTGGCATGACAATCCTCCTAAATTTTATTTGGCAGATCAGCTGTTAAATGGCGAACTCGAATTGGAGAGCCTGATCCGCTGAGAAAGCCATTAGAACAGATAATCTGGTTATGCAAGGATGACAATCATAGTTTATCACATTTTAGGGCTTTTGTCACGAAACTTACATTTCGCGACAAAAGATTTTAGTCTTTATTTTAATTTTGATTGCTATTTTTATTTCTACTCTAATCTTAATTTCTAATTTAATTGAATTATAATTTCTTTTTCAATTTGTTTTAATCTATATTCTAATAATTTTCATTCTAATCGTTCAAATGGCTTAGCTAATCTGACTAAAATTCGATATTCAAAAAGAACGAAAATTCTGCTCGCCTTGCTGCAAAATTCTCGCTCTTAAATTCGGTTTTAATTAAATGCTCGTCTTAAATGTTCGTCTTAAAGTTCGTCAAACTAAATGTGCATCAAACGACTTAAATCTTACTCGCTACGTTCCCGGATAAAAAAGCGAATTGGGGTGCCAAAGAAATCAAAGGTTTCGCGGATCTTGTTTTCCAGGTAACGCTGATATGAAAAATGCACCAAGGTCATATCATTGACAAAGACCACAAATGTTGGCGGATTAATGGCCACCTGGGATGCATAATAGAGTTTTAGGCGTCGGCCATGTTTGGATGGCGGCTGTTTCATCATCACAAATTCGGCCAGTGCTTCATTGACCTTACCGGTAGTGATCCGTTTGGCGCTCTGGGCTTTGACATATTCAATGGTTTCAAATATTTTACCGAGTCGCTGTCCGGTTTTGGCCGAGATAAAGATGATCGGCGCATAATCCATAAATGACAGCGCATCACGGATATCATCTTCCATCTTCTTCATGGTTTTATTGTCTTTTTCAACGGCGTCCCATTTATTGACAATAATGATCGATGGTTTGGAGCGATTATGGGCAATTCCGGCAATTTTGGCATCCTGTTCGGTGACGCCCTGGGATCCGTCAATTAAAACCAACACCACCTGACTGCGTTCAACCGCGGCAATCGCGCGAACAATACTATAACGTTCAATGTCTTCATAGATTTTCTTCTTGCGGCGCAGGCCGGCGGTATCAATTAAGACATAGTCTTCCCCGTCGTATCGGACACTGGTATCAACGGCGTCGCGGGTGGTACCAGGGATATCGCTGACAATCAGCCGTTCTTCACCGAGTACCTTATTAATCAGGGTCGACTTGCCGACATTTGGTTTGCCGATTACGGCTACCCGGAGCCGATCATCCTGGCACTCTTCTTCGTCGTAGTAGCGCTTAACATGGTTGATGATTTCGTCAAGAAAATCCCCCAAGCCTAAACCCTGCTCGGCAGAAATGGCCAGTGGCTCCCCGATTCCCAAGTTATAAAATTCAAAAACATTGTTTTCCAGGCTTTGGCTGTCGACCTTATTAACGGCCAATAAAACATCTTTTTCATGTTTACGAATCATATTGGCAACTTCTAAATCCGAGGCGGTCATGCCTTCGCGACCGTCAACCATCAGGACAATCAGATCGGCCATATCAATGGCGATTTCTGCCTGAACCCGCATCTGCAAAAGAATGTCATCCTTGGTATGGGGCTCAATCCCGCCGGTGTCGATCAGGGTAAAATGGTGGTTTTGCCATTCGGCATCGGCAATGATCCGATCACGGGTCACCCCGGGGGTATCTTCAACAATGGCGATTCGTTCTCCAACTAATTTATTAAACAGGGTTGACTTGCCCACATTCGGGCGGCCAACCACTGCTACGATAGGCTTTGGCATGTAATTTCCTCACTTCATCTATATTGATTAATTTGTAATAGTAATTTGTAATAGTAATTTGTAATAGTATTTTATAATGGTAATTTATAATTGTATTTTATAATTGTGCTTTTTAATAGTAGCTTTCTAATTGCAATTTGTTAATTTTTTAATTGTCTTGCTATATTAAGTTGAATTAAAGAATTTTGCAAATCGAACTGGCAATTGCCCCGTGTGCGGGCGATCACGGATCGCCCCTACATTAAATCTTTAATACGATATATATAATTCATTTCTAAGCCTCTAATAAGGCTTGCAGCAGGGCTTCACCCGAAACCGCAACGCCCGCGATGGTCACACCAAGGGCGTCGCCTAAGGTTTCCAGGGTCCAGTCGTCGAGTAAGGTATCGGTACCGCTGCGTAGGGCGTTTTCCGGCAGCAGCAGCAAATCAATGGGATTTTTTTCAAGCTGCGGTTTTACTTGCGCCAGGATGTCACAACCGGTGAGCAGCCCGGAGACGGTAATGGCTTCGCCAAAGAAATGGTTAGTAATCGGGAAAAGGCTAAGATCTAAGCGCGGATAATGCGCCTTAATCTCAGCAAGCAGATTGTTAAGAAAAGGTTCCGCCGCCCTTCCGGTTAGGAGCCCAATTCTTTTGCTAGTGGTCTTGACTGGCGACATAGCAGCGCTTATTTTTCTTTGTGCTAAGCTTTCTGTGACCGAGGCTTTAAAATCGGCGATCATCCCTACCCCATTTTCAATTTGCGGAAAGCCGCTATAATAGTCGCTGTCGGGAATGGGTATTCCGGCCAGTAAAAAAAACTCGTCGCTGGGATAGACAAAGCCTTCGCCGTGTTTTGCTGCCATTTCATCGTGGACGGCATTAATCATTTCGAGCGTTTTTAAGGCATCCTCCTGATTAAAAAGACGCAAGCTTTCAAGACCCTGGCGATGCTCAGAAAGACCGACCGGGACGACTGAAAGGGACTGCAAAACCGGATAAAAGGCTTTTAAATCGTTGAGGGTCTGTGCCAGTTCAAGGCCGTCATTATAATCCGGCACCAGGACGATTTGTCCGTTCATGACAATGCCATTATCGTAAAAGCTTTCTAAATAGGACATCACATCGCCGGCAAAACGGTTTTTAAGCATTTTGATCCGTAACTCGGGATTGGTGGTATGGATCGATAAATTCATCGGCATAATGCGGTAGCGAATAATCCGATTGAGTTCATCGGGCGTCAGATTGGTCATGGTAATATAATTGCCAGTTAAAAACGACAAGCGTTCATCATCATCTTTAACATACAGGCTGTCGCGCATGCCCGTCGGCAGCTGATCGATAAAACAAAAAACGCAATTGTTCTTGCAGGTTTTGGTGCCAATCATCGCTTCGGGAAAGATGACACCCAGATCATCCTCGTATTCTTTTTCAATATCGAGTAGCCAGATCTCGCCATCTGCTTTTTCTATTTCTACTTCTAAGCTGTCGTCAGCAATCAGATAGCGATAATCAAGGATATCCGTTACCGGCAGGCCATTGATCGATAGGAGGATATCCCCCGCCGTGATTTCCATTTGATCGAGAATGCTATCATCCTCGACGCCCTTTATAATAAATTTTTTCAAGGTATCTCTCTGTTTCTTTGCAATTTAAAAACTGCCAGCAAAACCAGCCGGCAGTTCTCCTCATCTATTATATAATATTTTTGGAGAAAAAAAAACCTATTTAAGAATTTTTCATCAGTTAAACAGTATTGCCGTGATGCGGCTTAAAGATTTGGATCACGGCGACGCTTAAAAACAATCTATTTGCCGATCGGACAGGCGACCACACAGAGGCCGCAGACCGCTCCCCGTCCGATATGATGGAAGGCATCTTTCATATGCTGGCTGCAGGCATTGGCATCATAAAGGGCATTGCGCGCCAGCCCTGGTGTCCACAGCTGTCCCTCGATGGCCAGCGCCGGGCAGGCACTGACACAGGCGCGGCAGGAACCACAACCGCTTTGGGTAACTGGCTCGCCCGCAGCGACTGGGGCATTGGTTAAGATGGTCGCGAGCCGCACCCGCGGGCCGTAACGCTGATGAATGAATAAGGCAGAGCAGCCGATCCATCCCATCCCCGCCAGCACGGCAGCGGTTTTGTGGGCAAATGCCCCGGCAAATGGATCGTCAGGGTCAGCGACAGATTGCGAAGCAGGAATCGCGACACTAGCGTAATTCTGGGCTTCAAGCGCCAATAAAATTCGCAGACTGATGTCATCAAGCAGCCGGTTAACACTGCGGTAATGGCTGAAATAGGTATGTGTTGGCGCGGACTCGATTTGATTTAGAATACCATCAGAAAGCTTGATCATCACCGTGATGGCGTGATTATAGTGCATCCGTTTTTGGGCTGGCAATCGGCTTAAATCGGAGAAACCGATTTCGCTAGCGCCTAATGAATGGCCTAAATTGCGAATCATCAGGTTAAAATGGTTTTTTGACTGGGCGTGATTGCGGGTGACTTCTTTTTTCATTTTTTCCTCTTTTTTGGTTAGAAATAGGGATATTAAATCAGTGATATGATACAATATTAGTAGCAAAACAAAGGTGGTGGGATTCATGCTCTTTAATTCTGAACAGCAGGCTGAGGATAAACTGATCATCCTCTATGTCTTAAAAAAAATCAAAACCTCATTAACTCGCGAACAGATCGCCTTGATCGTTATTGAAAATTTACAAATTGGTTATTTCGATATTCAATTATATATTGATGATCTGATTAAAGATGAATTTCTTTCAGTGTTGGATTATGACGAGAAGACCGTGCTTACCATATCAGCGATTGGTAAAGAAGCACTAAAGCTCTTCTGTGATAAAATTCCGACTTATATTACCGATATGATCGATCTTTATCTTAAGGAAAACCGCGAAAAGATCTTCAAGGAAGTAAAAATTACGGCCAACTACCAGAAATTAAGCGAAACCGATTATCTGATCGACTTAAAATTGCAAGAAAACAACATGGTTTTAATAGAAATATCACTAAATGCGCCGACATTAAAGTTGGCGCTGGATATCTGTAATCGCTGGAAAGAAAATACCCAGGAGCTTTATTCCTCAGTGCTTAAAATTTTAACCTGATTGCAGACGCTCAAAATAATAAAACAGCATAAAAGACCCAAGATCAAAAAGACTTCGGAGCATCGGAAGTCTTTTTATGATCGATCCGAGTTGCTGACAGCTTAAGCGCTGCTTTGCTGCATTTGGATCTAAACTGACACTATCTGCCTATTATACTACAATCGGTTCTGATTTTCGATTCATTTTAGGATTATTTATCAGCATTATTTATCAGCATTTTATAATTTCCGCCGCCCATCATTGCGAATGCTCAATACCGCCTTCCCCACGGCGATAATTTATTTTAAAAAAGCAATTAAAAACGCAATTAAAAGCCTTGTTGCGGGGTATCAAGATGGGTATAATGATAGCTATAAAGATGAAACGGTGAAATAAGAAAATAGAAAGAGAGGTTTGAAATGAAAAAATTGGCATCAAAAATGGTCATGATCCTGTTTTTTGTAACCATCCTGCTATGCAGTCATGTTAGTGCCCAAACGACATGGACAGCAAATGCCGAGGATGTTGATGTAAACGATACCATGAGCAATACCACGATCGAAACCAGTGAAGCCCTGGGGGTGCGCTACCATACCCATGTCCAGAACATCGGTTGGGAGACCAACTGGGCAAAAAATGGTGAAACCGCCGGTAGCCAGGGTCAAGGCCTGCGGCTTGAAGGAATTGAAATCGAGCTGACTGGCAATGTGCCAGCCGGTGCCACGGTTGAGTATCGAACCCATATCCAAAATATCGGTTGGGAGGATTACTGGTCATTTGACGGCACTCCCTCGGGTTCTGAAGGCCTGGGCTTAAGGCTGGAAGGGATTCAGATCCAACTGGTTGATCTCCCTGGGTATTCGATTGAATACCGCACCCACGTTCAAAATGTTGGCTGGGAAACGACCTGGGCAAAAGACGGCGAGACCGCTGGCAGCCAGGGACAGGGGCTGAGACTAGAAGGAATTGAGATCCGCTTAGTCAAAGAGAGTGCCGCAGTGGTAACCGATTTGACCGGACAGTCTGATATGTCACCGGCTGGTGGTAGTGTTGACCTAAGCGATGGGGCGAGCGTGATTGTTCCCGCCGGTGCCCTTAGTGAAAATACCACTTTTGACTTTAGCCGTCTGGTTGAAGCAGGTGGATCGGAGTCTTTTTATGAACTGGATGGTCTCCCTGAATTCTGGCAGGTGCCGATGGAGATTACAGTGCCGCTTAATGAAATCCCGGCAAATCCTGACAATACCTACATTGCGATTTATTATGATAATAGCTTTAGGCCGTCAGGCGATCAGATGGGACTCAATCGAAAACTCTTTAAGGCTGAGATTGTCGATGGCAAGGCTAAAATTCTATTACCGTCACTCAATCCAGATATTGTCACGATTTTAGCAGAAGATGGTAATATTGAGACCGATATTATTTTTAACAAGATCTTTATCTCGGTGCAATTGATGATGATTGATGAAGTTTTTGGTATGACCAGTGAAACCTTTAATGATTTTAAACTCAGGTTTCCAGACTCGGTTAAAAAGGCCAATCCCGCTTTGATCACGGAAATCAAAAATGTCTTGATTGAAACCTCAGCCTTTTTGCAAGATCCCAGTGGTGTGAACCTGTCCTATACCGGTGGCCAAAAACCATTCCCGGTGGAAATTATTGATTTTAGCTCGCTAGTTGAACGGGCGCTCAGTAATCGAGCGGCCGATGCCTGGGGCTATCTCGAAGTACCAGGCTACGCAAAGTATACACGCACCACAGCGATTTCCAACGCCTGGCTTGCCCTCAATTCAAGTAAATTTAAAGACGCCAACGCAACGCAGCAAATCCGGGCGACGGTTGCCCATGAGCTCTTCCATTATTATCAGCAATTGTATTTGCCCAATGATGGCGCCTCACAAGGCTTTCTTCAGGAAGCATCAGCGGTCTGGATGGAATTTCAAATCAATAAAAAATATCCTGACTTTTGGCCAAAGGTCGTCGATGCTGAAAATGTTGGATGGTTCCCGATGAAAGGTTTGTTGCGGGTTAGTAATACCAGATGTCATAATCCCGAGGCCCACGCCTATGCGGCATCGCTCTTTCTGCAATACATGAGCGACAAGAAGGGCACCCCGGCAATGGGCAAGCTCTGGCAATCGGTTAAATCGCATGATGAACTCGATAAAGCGATCGCCGATGGCTTTGACGATCCCAACTGGTATACTAACTGGCCGGACTTTGTTAAAAAACTGTTTTCCGGCGACTATACCAAGGCGATGCCGGGCACAACCTGGTCGATTCACAACAACGCCATCTATGACACCGGTAAAATGTATAAGGTCGATGATCCCTATACGGAAACAAAATATCAGTTTAGTTCGGATGTTTATGTCCTGTCGGCGCAAAGTCATCTGATTAATTTACGTTATGCTGACAAAGATTTTAATGCCGGTGAAACCGCCGATCTAAAAATCACCAATCAGAATAGCGCGGATGTAATCGCCTACCTGTATCGACAAAAAGCGGACGGCGGGGCTGAACTGATTGCTACCATTGATACCGATACCCCCTATCTCCTAAAAGATTTAGCCAAACAAGGTAAGCAGTCTTTAAGCCTGGTAATCGCGACAAAATGGCAACCGACGGCGATGGGATTTAATGACACAAAAAAATGTGTCTTGGATGTCGCAATTGTTTTTGATAATCAGGCACCAGATGATTACGATTGTGGCTGGGAACCAGATTATTCACAGCTGATTAAAAAGCCTTATACCGAAACGAATTTCTATAAATATGGTTATGCGCATTATGACGCCAAAGGAAGAAAACATGGTTTATCGCGTTCTTATTATGATCCGGCCATGACCAAACCGGAATACGCTGTGCCGTACTACGAAGGATTATACCATGGGATTTTAACCTATTGGTACGAAAATGGTACGATGAAATCACGGACGGAGTATCAGCATGACTTGCCTAGCGGTAATTCAAAAGTTTGGTGGGATAACGGACAACTGCAAATGGAAGTTAATAATATCGATGGTGTCCCCAATGGCATATATAAAGCATGGCATAAAAATGGCGTACAAAGAACTGAAGGATACTATGACATGGGTGTACCATCAGGAAACTGGACTTACTGGGATGAAAATGGAAAACTTTATGAATGACACAAAAAGCTGAAATCCCAAACCGCTGATTAAATGGTCAGTTCAACTGAAATCAAAAAAGTGAAAAGATCAGGGAAAGCTTCCCTGATCTTTTATTCTTAAATAGTGATCGAACTACTGATTTAAGTGCTGAGCAGAACCAAAGTTAGGATGATCTTATCCCCAACACAATATCATATTCCCGATTTTGCTTCATTAAATCCCTGCTAAATTATTTCTTATGGGTTCCGATGACATCACGCTTGATGCGATCTTCAACCCGACGGTTAAGCCACATGATCGCCGTTTCAATATGAACTAAGGCCATGGCGTTTTCGGTACATTCAAACTCACCTTCCTGGTATAGCTTTAAGCGATCTCTGACAATTTCCAGCAAATCAGAATCAATTACGCCAACTTCCGATCCCGGTTCGTTTCTGCCTCCCTTTTGAAACTTAATTCTCGCCAGTTCAAGTGGATCGTCTTCTTTGGTGCGAATGATGTATTCGCGATAGGCGTTACCAACGGCCTTTTCAGCGACCCGATAGACCTCATTTAAATTGCCTTTGTACTGAACGGTTGTTATTTTTTCACCCATTATACTACCCTCTTTTCCACCTTATATAAAGGTTTAAATTATTTTCTTCACTTGACGAATTTTTTACAAACCATTGCACTTGAATATTTTATATCATCATTATAAGCTTTTTATATCCAAATTCCTATCCTTTATTCAAAGTTACCCGTAATAAAATGAAAACGCTTGACAAAAGCTTTTCAAAATAATATTATTGATAACTCAAACTTCGCACATAATAATCGAGCAAAATCATCGTAAATCCGATGTTGCAAACATAAAAATAGCATGAGAACACCAGATTTGTTATAATTGAGTTGCTAAAAAC
>JAHIQT010000041.1 GCA_018903255.1 Bacillota bacterium
CACCCCTTATACTGTGGTATTGTTGGTAGTCATGGCTATAAATATTCCAATGTGGTAATGAACGGTGCTGACCTGATTATTAAT
Organism: Bacillota bacterium; assembly: GCA_018903255.1. GTDB lineage: Bacteria > Bacillota > Clostridia > Eubacteriales > Eubacteriaceae > Acetobacterium. The sequence continues at coordinate 85 of JAHIQT010000041.1, forward strand.
GTAGGTGCCCGAATGTCTAATCGCGCTACCTCAAATCTGACTAAATTTGAAAAAGATACTGACTTTGTGCACATTGATATCGATCCTGCGGAAATTGGTAAAAACATGGAAACAAATATTCCAATTGTCGGAGATGCCAAAACGGTTTTAGCGGAACTGATTCAAAAGGATACCCTCACGGATCATGGCGCCTGGCTTGCTGAAATTGAAACCATCCGCAGCGAGAATCCGCTGGTTTACGATGCGGATCCGCCTTGTAGCGATCTGATCAATCCTAAAATATTGTTTAAGGATATGTCTGAAATGACTTCAGATGATGCCACTGTGGTTGGTGATGTAGGGCTCAATCAGATCTGGTCAGCCCTGTATTACCGAATTATAAAAAACCGAAGATACTATACTTCAGGGGGATTAGGCACCATGGGATACAGCATTCCGGCAGCCTGTGGGGCATCTTTTGCGACCTTAGAAAAACCCAAGCAAGTTTTCATTGTCTGCGGCGATGGCAGTTTTCAAATGAGTATGGGTGAGCTGGGAGTTATTGCTGAACATCAGCTGAATGTCAATATCATTCTGATTACCAATACTAAGCTGGGAATGGTACGGCAACTGCAGTTTGACAACTATGGAAAAGGACATTACAGTGGCACGGATATTAATTTTGATATCGATTTTATGAAACTGGCCGAAGCTTATGGCATAAAGAGCTTTAAGGTTGACAAAAACGCCGACTTTAACAAGGTACTCCCGGAAGCAATTAAACACCAGGGACCGACCTTGATTCAATGCCAGGTTCATCCGGATTTCATAAGGATTTAGGGAGAGTGACAATGGAGAAGAAAACCTGTTTATCATTATTGGTAGAAAATAATTTTGGTGTATTAAGCCGCATTTCAGGACTTTTTGCCAGACGCGGCTATAATATTGACAGCCTGACGGTAGGAACCACAGAGAGTACCGATCTTTCACGGATTACCATCACGGTTACCGGTGACGATCAAATCCTGACCCAAATAAAGAAACAACTCAATAAACTCATTGATGTCATTACAGTTATTGAGTTAAAAGCAGATGATACGATTATCAGAGAGTTGGTCTTTATCAAGGTCAAGGCTGATGATACAACGCGATCTCAGATTGTTGAAATTGCAAATATGTTTCGAGCCAATATTGTCGATGTATCAAGAGAAAGTCTGGTCATTGAAATTACTGGTACCCGATACAAAATTGAAGGTTTCTTCGAAATGGTTGAGCCCTATGGTATCTTAGAATTTGTCCGATCAGGAGATACTGGTTTGCAGCGAGGCGGAAAAATTCTGTCTCATTAATAAAAATATGAACAATATATAATTACGAACCGCTGGAAAATATTTCAGCGGTTCGTAACGGTTAAGATACTTTTGATTATTTCATTTTTTACTTAAATTATGAACAAATTTACCATTTTTTATACATTAAAAAGTGTATAATTAAGAGGATGAGAAAAAATAAAAAATGATGTCTATCTGCCGAAGTTGAAAGGAGTTTTATCATATGAGTCATGAAATACAGGAACATCACCATGAGCATGCGCACGATTGCAGCTGCGGTTGTCAAGGGGATCAACATAATCCCTTTGAAGAGCTATCACCGGTGCTGGATCAATACGCCGACATCCCCGGAAGTCTGATCACCATCATGCAGAAAGCGCAGGAACTGTATGGCTTTTTATCGGTTGAGTTGATGCGCCATATTGCTGTGGAAACGCACACCAGCATTGCCAAGGTTTACGGCGTTGCCACCTTCTACACCCAGTTTAGATTTGAACCGGTGGGGAAATACCTAATCATGCTATGTCAGGGAACCGCCTGTCATGTCAACGGTTCAAAGCAGGTAGAGGAAGCGGTGATAGATTGTCTGGAGATCACAGAAGGCGAGACCACTGCTGATGGACTGTTTACGCTGAATAACGTCGCCTGTTTGGGCTGCTGCAGCTTGTCTCCAGTGATGATGATCAACGACGACACCTATGGACAGCTGACCAAAGATAAGGTGACCCATATTCTAGCTGAGCTAAAAGAAGCTGCCAGTGCCGAAGTCAGCGGATTAAAGATGATTGAAAATGAGGTGACAGTATGAAAATCGTAATCGGAGCAGGGAGCTGTGGGATTGCCGCCGGCGCCCACAAGGTAGAGACCGCTTTTGAAGCGATCATTGCCGAAAAGGGTCTGGATCTGTCGCTTGAACAAACCGGGTGTATTGGCACCTGTTACCTGGAACCTATTGTTGACGTAATTGACAATGACGGAAAGAAGATAACTTTTGTTAATGTCACCACTGACGATGCCCGACGAATCATTGAAGATTATGTCCTTGGGGAAAACGCACTCAAAGAGATGCAGATATCGGAATCTGACATCACCATGATCGGCAAACAGAAACGGATCGTGCTGCGAAACTCCGGTATCATTGATCCCGAACGGATTGAAGATTATCAGGCGGTCGATGGTTACCTGGCAGCTAAAAAATGTCTCACCGAGATGACCCCTGAAGAAATTATTGAAACCGTCAAAATAGCTGGCTTAAAAGGCCGGGGTGGTGCCGGATTCCCGACCTGGTTCAAATGGGATGCCGCCAAAAAATCCCCGGGTAAAACCAAATATATGGTCTGTAACGCCGACGAGGGCGATCCCGGAGCTTTTATGGATCGATCCGTTCTTGAAAGTGACCCCCATGCTCTGATCGAAGGGATGCTAATTGGCGCTAAAGCCATTGGCGCCAACGAAGGAGTCATCTACGTCCGGGCTGAGTACCCGCTGGCGATTGTGCGTTTGCAAAATGCCATTGATCAGGCTCGCGAAAAAGGCTTCCTGGGAAAAGACATCTTTGAGACCGGATTCGACTTCGATCTGCGCATAAAAGCCGGTGCCGGTGCCTTTGTCTGCGGTGAAGAAACGGCGCTGATCGCTTCATTAGAAGGTGAACGCGGGATGCCAAGGTTAAAACCGCCCTTCCCGGCTCAAAAGGGCTACTGGAATGCACCGACTAATATTAACAATGTCGAAACCTTCGCCAATGTTCCCTGGATTTTTAGAAATGGCGGCGAAGCCTACGCGGCTTTAGGAACCAAAGAAAGTAAAGGGACCAAGGTTTTTGCCCTGACCGGTAAGGTCAAACGGGGTGGCTTGGTAGAGATTCCCATGGGATTAACACTAAGGGATGTTATTTATGAGATTGGTGGGGGGATCAAAGAAGATATAGCCTTTAAAGCCGTTCAAATGGGTGGCCCATCCGGTGGATGTATTCCGGCCAGCCTGCTTGATACCCAGATTGACTATGCCGAAATCACTAAAACCGGTGCCATCATGGGGTCTGGCGGGATGGTAGTTATGGATGAAAATACCTGTATGGTCGATATGGCTCGGTTTTTCCTCGACTTCACCTGTAAGGAATCCTGTGGCAAATGTACCTACTGTCGGGTCGGTACCACCAGGATGCTCGAAATCCTCAACCGGATTACCCAGGGTGAAGGTCAGGATGGTGACATCGAATTGCTCGAAGAACTTTCTTACAAGATCAAAGAAGGCTCGATGTGTGGTCTGGGTCAGACCGCCCCTAATCCGATCCTCACCACCATCAAATATTTCCGAAACGAGTACGAAGACCATATCTACAACAAAAAATGTACCGCCAAAAGCTGTAAACCGCTATTGACCTATACGATTGATCAAGAAAAATGTGTCGGTTGTGGTGCTTGTAAGAAAAATTGCCCTGTTGATGCGATTGCCGGTGAAAAGAAAAAAGTCCATCAGATCGATCAGGAGCTTTGTATCAAGTGCGGTAAATGCTTCGCTGTCTGTAAGTTTGATTCCGTCATTATTGATTAGAAAGGAGTGGGAGAATGAAACAATATAAAATGAACATCGATGGAAAAGAAGTGACCGGTTATCCCGGACAAACCATTTTAGAAGTAGCCCGGGAAAATGCAATTGATATCCCCACCCTGTGCTATGACGAACGACTGGAGATCTATGGTTCTTGTGGTCTTTGTGTGGTGGAGGTTGCCGGCATTCCCAAGATTTTAAAAGCCTGTGCCACTGAGATTAGTGACGACATGGTAGTCAATACGAAGACCCCCCGGGTCATTGAATCGCGAAAAACAAATCTGGAGTTACTGCTCTCCAAACATATCGGTGATTGCGTTGCCCCCTGTAAATTAGCCTGCCCCGGTACCACCGACTGTCAGGGCTACGTTGGCTTAATCGCCAATGGCGAATTTCATGAAGCCTTAAAGTTGATCAAAGAACAACTTCCGCTACCCGGAGCGATTGGCCGGGTCTGTCCGCATCCCTGCGAAACTGCCTGTCGCCGGGGGGAAGTGGATCAACCCATTGCGATTGCCTGGCTCAAACGTTTTGCCGCCGACTATGACATGACCCATGAGATGTTTCTCCCGGAAATTGCGAAAGCTAGTGGCAAGTCCATCGGGGTAATCGGTGGCGGACCCGGTGGTCTTACCGCCGCCTACTACCTGATTCAATCCGGCCATGCTGTTACCATTTATGATGCGATGCCGATGATGGGCGGGATGCTCCGATATGGTATCCCTGAATACCGGTTACCCAAAGGGGTTGTCGATGAAGAAGTGGGGCTGATCGAAGAGATGGGTGTTATCTTTAAAAACAACACCCGGGTGGGCGTTGATATTCCCTTTGAAACCATCCGACAAAACCATGATGCCGTCTATGTTGCTCTAGGTGCCTGGACCAGTTCCGGCCTGCGTTGCGAAGGGATTGATGCTAAAGGCGTCATCGGCGGGATTGAACTGCTGCAGCAGGTGGCCAATAACGAACCCATCACCCTTGGTGAAAAAGTCGCTATCGTCGGTGGTGGCAATACCGCCATGGATGCTTGCCGAACCGCTCTGCGCCTTGGTGCCAAAGAAGTATATAATATTTACCGAAGGACTAAAGCTGAAATGCCAGCGGAAGAAATTGAAATTATCGAAGCGGAAGAAGAAGGGGTGGTTTTTAAAAACCTGACTAACCCGATTGAAGTCATTAAGGGTGATGACGGACAGATCGTCAAAATAAGGCTTCAGAAAATGGCGCTTGGTGAACCTGATGCCAGCGGGCGCAGAAGCCCGGTGCCGATTGAAGGTGAAGAAGAGAGTCTGGATATTGACACCCTGATTCTGGCCATTGGCCAGGGGATCAACCCCAAAGGACTGGATCAATTGGAACTGACCAAATGGAATACCGTCCTGGCTGACGAACAAACCTTCCGGACTAATCTGGATGGCGTTTTTGCTGGCGGGGATTGTATCAACAGCGGCGCTTCGATTGTCATTAAGGCTGTCGGTGATGCCAAAAAAGCCGTTCCTTTTATCGAAGGCTACTTAAACGGTGATACCATTGACTACCACGAACCTTACTTTGTGATTCGCGAAGCGGTCGATCAGGACTACCTGGAAAGCATCAAGAAAAACAAGCGTCCAGCGATGAACCACCTGGCTCCAGATGCCCGAAATGATAATTTTCTGGAAGTAGTGGAAGGGTATAATCCTGTCCAGGCTGTTAAAGAAGGAGAACGTTGTCTCGAATGCGGTTGCCAGGCTTACTTTGAATGTAAACTGGTTGCCTACGCTAATGAATATCAGGTCAAGCCCGAACGTTTTAAAGGCAAGAACCCGGAAGCAAAAATCCAGGACGACCACCCCTTTGTGATCCGGGATAACAGCAAGTGTATTACCTGTGGCCTCTGTGTCCGGGTCTGTGAGGAGATTGTCGGTGTGACGGCCTTGGGTCTGGTTGACCGCGGTTTTGAAACGATTGTGGAACCGGCTCTGCGTCAGCCATTAAAAGACACTGGCTGCGTCAGTTGTGGACTATGTATCTCGGTTTGTCCGACCGGTGCCTTACGAGAAGGTCTCACCGGCATTAAACAGATTCCCATGGATACCGACAAAACCGAATCCACCTGTGGCTACTGCTCTGCTGGTTGTCAGATTGTCATTGAATCGAAGGGTGACATGATCATCAAAGCTGTTCCTCAGAAGCACCACCAAGAGATCAATCAAGGGGTTATGTGTGGACGGGGACGGTTTGGTACTAACCTGGTGCAGTGGGGTGACCGACTGATGACACCACTGATTCGGAATAAACAGGGTGAACTGAGACCAGCAAGTTGGTATGATGCTTTTGTGACCATCGCCAAAAAATCTCAGAGCATCGCCGCCCGCTACGGCACCACTGCCGTGAAAATGGGGATTTCACCGAAGTACACCAACGAAGAAATTTATAATATGATCGAGCTGGCCAAGGTACTCCGAGCCGAAACCTTCAGTTTTTCCAATCGTGAACATGGTGAAGACACGATTCTCCCGGGTAACCATGCGGTTTTAGATATGAATGCAATTGTAACCGCAGATACCATTCTGGTACTCGGGTTGCTACCCGTGAATAACCCGATTGTGAAGTATAAGCTGTCTCAAGCATCTAAAAACGGCGCCAATATTTTTGTTATTAACCATTTAGAAAGCGGTTATGATCATCTTGCCGATGAGTTCGTCACCGAATGCGATGATCTAGAATTCCTGGCGGAAATCACCAAATACGTCATCGAAAATGGCGCTTTGAAAGCAGACATCGCGAATTTGGAGGCATTAAAAACATCGCTGGCAGATTTTGATATCTGCGACCAAGCTCAGATCATTGGTGAAGGCCTGGTTAATGCCAAAAGCCTGGTAGTTGTTATGGGTGATAAGTATATCACTGCTGAAGCGTCAGCTCTGGTTGGCAATATTCTTGGCCTGCTGGGAAAAACTGATGGCAAACGTAGCGGAATTTTCAGAGTAGCAGTTAAGAATAACAGCATCGGACTAAATGCCTTGGGGGTAACGAGCACGCCAGAGATTCTTAAAGAAGCAAAGGCTCTGCTGCTCTTTGGTGAGGAACCCAATGCGGATCTAAGTGGATATGAATTTTTAATGGTTCAGGATACCCACCTGAGCTCGGCTGCCCAGAAAGCTGATGTGGTGTTGCCAGCACTGGCCTTCCCGGAAGTAAGCGGTACCTTTGTGAACACGGAAGGTCGCTTGCTTAAGGTGAAGAAGTCGGTAGAAAATCCCCTGGGAATGAACAATATCAATATGATTCAGGCGATTGCAGAAATTCTGGCGAAGGATCTTGGCGCAGTTTGTCCAAATGCGATTTTAAAAACTATCGGGGAAACCAATGATGCGTTTAAAAACGTCGCGGTTGGAGAAATACTAAACCAGCAAATACTAGAAGCAGTTGCGGTGGAGCTTAAACCTTACACCCAAGGACGTCTCTTTACGGAGATCCCTTATACGGATTATCTGATGAACGAGATTCAGGGTGAATTAAGTAAGGTCATAAAACATTAGTAGCTTTGAAAAAATGAATGAATACTAGTAACGGCACTTGACAGTCTTGCAATGACAGGAAAGCAGCAAAGTTTAGCATCACTTAGTTGCCATAAATTTAAGAGTCCCGTTTTTGAAAAAATTCAAAAATGGGACTCTTTTACCATGGTGATTGGCATATAAAATATTGTTGTCAATAGTCGATTTTAAATTTATTCAATGTTCAATCTGGGTTAATTTTGATATAATAGTTATATTTATTTAATTGATTAGAATAAAGAAGAGAAAGAGAGCACAAATGAAAAGTATCTTAATCGACGGAAACAGTCTTTTTTACCGAACCTTTTATGCCATCCGGGAAATGTCAAATTCAAAGGGCGTACCAACAAATGCCTTATATGGCTTTGTTAACATATTAGTTAAAATTCAAGAGGAATACCAACCAAATTATTTGGGGGTTGCCTTTGACTTAAAAGGACCAACCTTTAGGCATCTCGCCTATGATGACTATAAGGGCGGGCGTCAAAATATGCCCGAGCTGCTAGCAGAACAGTTTGCTATTTTAAAAGAGCTGCTCAGAAAGATGGATATTGCCATCGTCGAGCTGGAAGGTTTTGAGGCGGATGATCTCATTGGCACCCTAGCTAGCATCGGATCTGAAAAAGGGATTGAAACAGAAATTATCACCGGTGATCGGGATGCCTTTCAGTTAGTTGGGCCGAGAACGAAGGTATTGTATACAAAAAAAGGCATCTCCCAATTGGAAGAGGTGGATGAAGCCTGGGTCAAAGACCAGTACGGACTTACTCCCAAAGAGCTGATTGATTTAAAAGCTCTGATGGGGGATAAATCTGACAATATTCCAGGAATAGCAGGAATCGGCGAAAAGACGGCGATTAAGCTGGTTCAGCAGTATGGAAACCTGGAAACCATTTATGAATTGATCGACGAGCAAAAAGGCAAACAAAAGGAAAAAATAGTAGCAGGAAAAGAAGATGCCTTCATGAGCCGAATGCTAGGAACCATCAAATTGGATGTCCCCTGGCAAGGTGACTTTGAAGAACTAGCCTTTCATAATATCTTTACTCCTGAGAGTATTGCCTTACTTAAAGAATTGGAATTCAATACCCTGTTGTCAAAAATAGATGCTGCTGAAGCAGTGGAAACCATCCAAAAATCAGTCGACTTCGATTGGATCAAAACAGCCGCAGATATGGAACGCTTATTTAGTGATTTGAGAAACACCAAAGAAGTGATCATCTATTATCATCAAGAAACGACACAGATTTACTTGGCACTGGGAATCGACGACCGCTATTATTATCTAAACCCTGAGGCCGTTGACGGTTTGAAATTCTTTGAAAGATTTAAAAATCTGCCCAATATTTGCTCATTGGCAATTACCAGTCAGGACCTAAAGAACTTGATTCATATCTTTCATAAAAATGATATCAAAGAAGTCAAAGAAGCCTTTGATAC
>JAHIQT010000042.1 GCA_018903255.1 Bacillota bacterium
CATCTCCAACACATTCCGGATGGAACTGAACCCCCCATACATTCTCCTTAAACCGTAGCGCGTGAGTTGACTCAAAATCATTATGTGCCAATATTACGGCATTTTGGGGAATCTTGGTAACTGTCTGAAAGTGGGACGCATAGGAGGTGAAGTGTTCCGGTAATACCCCGAGTAATGGGTCTTTCTTTCCTTCTTCCGTAAGACGAATTTCAACCTCTCCTTTTTCTTCTCCCTGTTCATGAAAGCCGACCGAACCGCCAAAGGTATGGGCAAGCAATTGATGTCCAAAGCAGATACCTAAAACTGGAATGTTCTTGTTAACCACCTGTTTTAGCCATTGAGCGGTGGCAACTCCCCAGGGTTCCAAATCAGTTACCATTGAAGGGGAACCGGTAATAATAATTCCGGCAATATCATCCGGCAGAATCGGTACTGCATTTTCATAGACAGAAATAACACGAACATCTCCAAATGGTATTCCCATACATTGGGCAATACGCATGTCGCAGTCACCACATTTATTGATCACCTGCAGATCCGATGATCCTGTCTTTATAATGAGTAGTTTTTTCATAATAGTTCCTTCTCCAATTAACAATAATTCCATACTTTACCTATATGATATATTTTATGCAAAAACTAGGCACTTGTCAATAGCAATGAATGGTAAAATGCATAAATTTTATTCATATTATTTTTATATGTTTTATTAGTTTTACTCTTGCAAAAGCTAACGGATGCTGCTATAATAAAACACACTATACATATAAGGTTACTATGATTTGAAAGGTGGTGTAGCAATGACTCGAACGATGTGTTGTCTTATGTCATGATCCTATGTACCAGATAAACCAAAACAACAAAAATCTAATGATTAGAAAATGAGAGGATATCAAATGAAAACTAAACGAATGATCGGATTTATTACAATTATAAGCATCTTGCTTATTTCCCTGACGGGTTGTTCTTCACCAACGGCTTCTAAAACAGAAGCAGAAAAGGTTTTGAAAGTAGGCGTAGCGGCTGGACCATATGGTGATATGTTTATCGAAGCGATTCAACCATCCTTAGAGGAAAAAGGTTATACGATTGAAATCATCGAATTCTCAGACTACGTTCAGCCAAACAAAGCGTTAGCTGCAGGTGAAATTGATCTTAACATGTTTCAACACTCTACCTATCTAACTAACTTTGCCAAGGAAAATAGTTTAGAACTAACCTTTATCAAAGAAATACCGACTGCCGCAATGGGGATTTTTTCGGAAAAATATAAAACGATCAATGACATCGAAGACGGTGCTACCGTTGCCATTCCAAATGATGCGACAAACTTATCCCGTGCCATTAGAGTCTTGGCTCAGACCAATATTATTACGATCGACCCGGCTGTCGATCCTAAAACAGCCACCCAAAACACCCTTTCCAGCAATCCTAAAAATCTTCAATTTATTGAAATCGAAGCACCCCAATTACCAAGAAGTCTAGATAGTGTTGGTCTTGCCGTAATTAACGGTAATTATGCCTTAAGCTCTGGACTCAACCTTTCTGATGCCCTTCATAATGAAAAACTGTCTGAAGGCTATATTAATGGTGTCGCTGTTCGAACCAAAGACAAAGATGCCGATTTTGCCAAAGATGTAATTGCCGCGATTGAGTCTGGTGCCTTTAAAAAAGTTATTGAAGATCCATCCAAACAATATGTTTCATTCCAAAGACCCTCTGATTATTAAAAATAAAGCTCAGTTGATTTTACAACTGAGCTTTTACCCCAAATTAATACAGAAATAAGGTAAATACTATGATCGAATTCAAAAACGTCTCTGTCAGCTTTAAACAGGACAAGCAAATCTTTGCGGCTGTTAATGATGCTAATTTTAAAATAAAAAAAGGTGAGATCTTTGGCATCGCCGGTTCCAGTGGTGCCGGCAAAAGCACCCTGCTCCGAACCATTAATCTATTACAAACTGTGTCGTCCGGACAAATATTTGTCGACGGGGAGAATGTTACCAATTATAAAAAAACTCAACTGCGCATACTCCGCCGCAATATCGGGATGATTTTTCAGCACTTCAATCTGGCCAGAAATCTAACCGTCTATCAAAATATTGCCTTTGTTCTAAAAGCCGCCGGGAAATCAAAATCGGAAACCGATGCTCGCATCTCTGAATTACTGGGTCTGGTTAATTTGTCAGATAAGAAAAATTCCTATCCGGCCAATCTTTCGGGTGGTGAAAAACAACGGGTTGCGATTGCCCGGGCGCTGGCTAATGATGCCAAGATACTTCTCTGTGATGAACCCACATCGGCTCTTGACCTGGAAACAACCTCATCGATATTGGGCTTATTAAAAGATTTAAATAAAAAATTTGGGATCACGATTGTCATTATTACCCATGAACTGGATGTTATTAAAGGTATTTGCAACCGCTGTGCTGTGATGAACAAGGGCTCGGTCGTCGAGATTGGAGATGTGTACGCGGTTTTTACAAAGCCCAGAGAAGCATTCACCCGACAGTTATTAAGTCATACCAATCATTTCAGCTTGCCCAAAGAAATTTTAGACAAGATGGAAGGTCCGATTATTCGCCTCACCTTTAAGGGCGATAATGCCAACAATCCGATTCTCTATTACACTGCCAATGCTTTTCAGATTGGTTTTAATATATTATTGGGAAAGATTGAATATATCAACGGTTTACCCCTTGGGATACTCTATGTCCAGTTAATCGGCGAAGCGGACACCCTTAAACTGGCAATCGACTATCTTGCCGAAAACACAGCCGATTTGGAGGTAATCAATCATGGACTTTGATTTAAAAGGAGCACTACTTCTGACCTTTGGTCAAACCATGCAAATGGTCATTTCGTCACTCCTTGCCGCAATTATCATTGGCGGCAGTATTGGCCTGCTATTGTTTTTAACTTCCAATACTCTTTTTCTCAAGAACCGGATCATCAATCAAATTGTCGGCGTCATCATTAACATCACCCGTTCAATCCCCTTTCTGATCTTGCTGGTTTTGATGATTCCCGTTTCAAAAGCGATTGTCCATACCTCCATTGGTCCTAATGCCGTGGTGATTCCGCTTGCGGTAGCGGCGATCGCATTTTTCGGCCGACTTTCTGAAGCGTCTTTTTCAGATGTTGATAATGGTGTTCTGGAGGCCGCCATCGCTTCTGGAGCCAGTAAATTGTCGATTGTAGTAAAGATTCTACTGCCAGAAGCCTTGCCATCACTGATTAAAAATATCACCGTGACCGCTGTTTCATTAATCGGTTTTTCGGCTATGGCCGGTACCGTTGGCGGTGGTGGCATTGGCGATCTGGCCATTCGCTACGGCTACCAGCGCTATGAACCCGAAGTGATGTTTATCTGCGTGATCGTTTTGGTGCTGCTGGTGCAGGTTTTTCAAATTATTGGGGATTCATCTGCAAAGCAACTGGATAAATCCAGTAAATAAAATAAGAATCGAGGAATCATTATGATAGAAATACGATGGCACGGACGCGGTGGACAAGGTGCCTTCACCGCTGCTAAAATTCTGGGCGCCGCTTCATTAATCGACAATAAATTTTCGTTGGCTTTTCCTTCTTTTGGTCCTGAACGCCGAGGTGCTCCAATTCAGGCCTTTAATAAAATTGATGGTAAGGCAATTATTGATCGGAGTGAAATAAAAAGCTGTGATTATTTGATTTTTCTGGATGATACTTTATTTTCTACCGACTATTTAAAAGATCTTAAAGACGATGGTATCGCCCTTATTAATACCACAACCCCAGAAAAGTTCAGCAAATTCTCGCAGATCCGGTCCATTGATGCAAATCAGATTGCCCTCAAAATCATCAAGCAGCCCATCAGTAACACGGCGATGCTCGGTGCCTTGGCCAGTATCTCAGTCGATGTTTCGCTATCATCGTTGCAGCAAGCCTGTGATCTGTATTTATCCGCTATCAATACGGCCAAAAATCAATTGATTCTAAATAAGTCCTTTGAGTATTTTAAGGAGGTTCACTAATATGAGCAAGCCTTATTTACGACCCTATCAAAAACCCCAAAAATTGTCAGATTACCCCTTAGGAACAGCCAGTGAAGCTGGCTATTTGGTCACCAAAAATAGCGGTTGGCGAAACGAACGGCCGATTATAACAGATGAATGTATAAACTGCCTGCAATGTTATCTTTACTGTCCTGATGGCGTTATTTTTAAAACCGAAAGCGGTTTGGATATTGACTATGACTTTTGCAAAGGCTGTGGAATCTGTGAAAGAATCTGTCCCAAACAAGCTATTAAAATGGAGGTAGAAACAAATGACTAAAGCATTTTTATCGGGCAATGATGCCTTTGCCGAAGGGATTAGGCTGGCGCGCCCCCAGGTTATTTCGATTTACCCCATCACCCCCCAGACAACAGTGGTTGAAAGAATCTCTGAAATGGTCGAAGACAGCAGCTTAAAAAGTGAACTCATCCATGTTGAATCAGAACACTCGGCGTTATCATGTGCCATTGGTGCCAGTGCCATGGGCGCCCGCACCTTTACGGCTACCTCCTCGCAGGGCCTGCTATACATGGCCGAATGTCTGCAATATGCCAGCGGCGGTCGATTTCCCATCGTGATGATGAACGCCAACCGCTCCACCGCCTTACCCTGGAATATTTATGGCGACCAGCGGGATTCGCTTTCACAGCTTGATAGCGGCTGGATCCAAGTATATGTGGAGGACGCTCAGGAGAGCCTGGACATGGCTCTGCAAGGTTACCATATTGCTGAGAACCCGCTGGTTTCAACACCAATTATGGTCAATCTGGATGGCTTTGTTCTTACCCATACCTACGAAACCGTGGAAATTCCAAGTCAGACGGATGCTGACCGTTTTTTACCACCCTTCCAAACCGAAAACAAGATGAGCATGGATAACCCGAAAAACCTCGCTTTTAGCGTTGGTCCGGACAATAATATGGAATTTAAATACCTTCAACACAAAGCGATGCAAGATAGCAAACGAATTATCGAAGAAACCGATGCGAAATTCGCCGAAATTTTTGGCCGCGGTTATGGCGGCTTGACCCAGGGTTACCGTATTGACGATGCCGATTATATCCTGCTTACCTTGGGCAGCATCACCGGTCTTTGCCGGGAAGTCGTTGATGAACTGCGTGAGCGCGGCGAAAAGGTCGGCCTACTTAAGCTTCGCTTTTTAAGACCCTTTCCCGATGAAGACCTGGTTGCGGCACTGGGATCGGCCAAAGCCATTGGGGTGTTGGAAAAAGACATTTCCTTTGGTTATGAAGGCACCGTCTATACCAATGTCAACTCGGTTATTGCAAAAAATGGCTTACGTCTAGAAACTTATAATTTCATTGCTGGTCTCGGCGGCCGTGATATTAGCCGGGAAAATATTAAAGCAATGTTTCGCCATCTTCAAAGCGGTGGCCAACATGTTAATTTCATCGGACTGGGGGTGACCATCGATGCGTAATCAAATAACTGCAAAAACGATCACGGACAGTGAATTTTTTTATGGTCATAAGGCCTGCGCCGGTTGCGGCGGCAGTCTGGCCGTGCGGATCGCTCTTAAAGTTCTGGGCGAGGGGGCTATCTCGGTACTGCCAGCCGGCTGTATGTCAGCCGTTGGCTTTAATTATCCGCATTTATGCTTTAGCAATAATTCAATCATTTCCACCTTTGCCGGAACCGCTTCGATGCTAACTGGCGTGGAGGCCGGCGCTCGGGCGGTGGGGATCAAAAATTTCAAAGCGGTCGGTTTGGCCGGCGATGGCGGCACTGCCGATATCGGCATCCAGGCCTTATCCGGGGCCATTGATCGCAACGATGATATTCTCTATATCTGCTACGACAATGAAGCCTACATGAATACCGGCATCCAAAAAAGCGGTTTAACGCCTTTTGGGGCCAAGACCACCACGACCCCAAGCGGTGAAAATATTCACGGTAATCTTCGCCCAAAGAAAAATCTCTTTGAGATTGTGGCTGCCCATGATATTCCCTATGCCGCCACCGCCAGCATTGGCAATCTGAAAGACTTTATGAATAAGATTGAAAAGGCTTCAAAAATAAAGGGGACGGCTTATATCCATGTTGTCGCCCCCTGCCCGATCGGTTGGGGCATCCCCGTTAATGAGACCATTGAAATCTCACAAAAAATGATGGATTGTGGTTTGTGGTACTTGGCTGAATATGAAAATGGCCAGTTTAAGTTAAATAGAAACCCCAGTGAATTTTCATCGATTAAAGATTATCTACTTTCCCAGAGTCGCTTTAAACATTTAGAAGACGCAGATATAAAAATACTGGCCGCACAACGTGATGCTAAATGGACCACAATTCGAAAAAATTGGAACACCGCAGAGGAGGACTTATGAGCGAGAAAAAATATTGGGACGAAAAAATCGAGACCCTGCCACGAGTACAACTAGAAGAATTACAGCGCCGCGAATTAAAGGAAATGCTGACCTTTGCCTACAATAATTCTACTTATTACAAAGAAGCCTTTGACAAAGCCAGACTGAGCCCTGATGATTTTAAGCATCTCGAAGATATTCAAAAATTCCCGTTTACCAATAAGGCTACCCAACGCGAACGGCAGGCTAAAGGCGGTCTTTTAGGTGACATGATTGCCGTCAGTGAAGATGATGTGGTTTTTGTGTCAGCTTCCAGTGGTTCAACCGGGGTACCGACACTCAGCCCCTTTACCAAACAGGATTTTGACGAATGGCAGGATGTCGAGAGCCGTTTGTTTTATGGTGCCGGAATGCGTAAACATGATCGTTATGTTCATGCCCTGAACTTCTCTTTATTCGTGGGTGGGCCGGATGTCATTGGGGCTCAGAATTTGGGGGCCCTTTGTATCTGGGCTGGAACCGTGCCGTCAGAACGGCTGCTTTTTATTTTAAAAGAATTCCAACCGACAATCATCTGGACAACTCCCTCTTATGCCTTGTATCTTGGCGAAACGGCGCTAAAAATGGGCATTGATCCGGCTAAGGATCTGGCCATTCGCACCATTATTGTGGCCGGCGAACCAGGCGGATCGATCGCAACCACCCGGGAGACGATTGAAAAAGTCTGGGGTGCACAGTTGTATGACTTTTTTGGATTATCAGACATCTTTGGTGCCTGTGCCGGCATGTGCCAAGCCAAAGATGGCCTCCACATTGCTGAAGATCATATCTTAGTTGAGGTTCTGGATGTAAAAACCGGCGAGCCGGTAGTCGACGGTGAACGGGGTGAGCTTGTTTACACCACCCTGCGTAAAAAAGCCAGACCGCTGATCCGTTTCAAAACCGGGGATATAGGCTCCGTTAACCGCGAACCCTGCAGTTGCGGTAGAACCCACGCCCGGATCAAAATTCACGGTCGCCTGGATGATATGTTTATTGTCTCTGGGGTAAATATCTTCCCTAGTGATATTGAATTTGTTATTAGAGGAACAGCAGGGATAACTGGTGAATACCTGATTCGTTTGTACGAGCAGAATCACTCGGTCAAATATCGGCTTGAAATCGAAAAATCTAATGATAACGACGAACCGGACGAAATCTTAACAGAGCGGGTTGCCGCTTCACTAAAAACCCGGTTAGGGGTAAAACCCGGTGATGTCACGATCTTAAAAGATGGTGACTTAGAGCGAGCTACCCATAAAGCAAAGCGCTTAATCGATGAACGAACCCTAATCTATGAAATCTAAAGAAGGTGCATGATGAAACCACTTAGTAACCGAACCGCTGACTTTACCGATTCTGTGATCCGACGGATGACCCGAATTTCCAATTCGTATAATGCGGTCAACCTATCCCAGGGATTCCCAGACTTTGATCCACCGAAACCAATCCTTGAAGCCCTGGAAAAAGCCGCCCATCAGGGTCCTCATCAATATTCCATTACCTACGGGGCGCAAAATTTCCGGGAAGCCCTGGCACAAAAACAATCCCGCTTAGTGGGTCGATCCATTAATCCTGAAACTGAAATTGTCGTGACCTGTGGGAGCACCGAAGCGATGATGGCTGCGATGATGACCATCGCTAATCCTGGTGACAAGGTTATCGTTTTCTCGCCTTTCTATGAAAACTATGGGGCTGATACCATTTTATCTGGCGCTATTCCGATCTATGTCCCCCTTCATCCCCCTGAGTTTAACTTTAATGCCAATGAATTGGAAGCCGCCTTTAAACAAGATCCCAAGGCGCTGATTCTGTGCAACCCGTCTAACCCCACTGGTAAAGTTTTTAACCGGGAAGAACTGACCATTATTGCTGATTTGGCTAAAAAATATGATACCTATGTGATCACCGATGAAGTTTATGAGCATATTGTTTACGCGCCTCATGAGCACATTTATCTGGCCTCTTTGCCTGGTATGTTTGAGCGCACCATTTCATGCAGTTCTTTATCAAAGACCTATTCCATTACCGGCTGGCGTTTAGGCTATATTATCGCACCGGAGCCGATCATCGATGTGGCTAAAAAAGTTCATGATTTTTTAACCGTCGGTGCGGCAGCACCACTCCAGGAAGCTGCCACTGTTGGTTTGCAATTTGGCGATGACTACTACAGCGACCTGAAAAAGACCTACACCAAAAAAAGAGACTTGTTTTTAGCTGGCCTCGATGACATTGGGCTCACCTACAGCAGACCCCAGGGTGCCTATTATGTGATGATTGATATTTCCAAATACAAATCAGATGACGATCTGGCCTTTTGCACCTGGCTGGCTCAGCATGTCGGGGTTGGAGCAGTTCCTGGATCAGCTTTTTTTAGAGAAAACGTCAACCATTTAATCCGTCTGCATTTTGCCAAAAAAGCAGATACCCTTAATGAGGCTTTGAATCGATTATCAGAAATAAACAAAAAATGGGCAAGCTCTGCCTATTAAACGAATGGGAGCCGCTGTTTTTAAAAACCAGCGGCTCCCCATTGTTTAGTCATCTTTCTATTCGTCAAAATATTGTTGTTTTACATCAAGGCCTTCAACATAAATCATTTCTCCGCCAAATTTTTCTTTTAACTTAAAATGAAGAACCGGTTCAATTACCTTTGTTTTTTTACTGATATTGAGTTTAATATCATCTTGCTCATAGACATCATACAAATCTGCTTGCTCGGGTTTTCCAAAATCAATCTCCGAAACATCAAAAAATGGGCAACATCCTCCACCGGTCAAGATAATATCGAGCTTTAATTCTTTTTTATCCAATTTTTTCATATACTCTATTACTTCATTATCAACGCTAACTGCATACTCAGTATTCATATCAATCTCCCTATTTCATTAGATTTATTTATAACCTTATACCCTAACTAAAGTCATTGATAACACTTTGTTTTATAATCTGTGGCTGCTTCTTCAAACAAAAAAAGAATTTCGGCGTGCATAGAGACTATGTCAACTTATACAGTGGACAGAAATGCACTAACCGAAATTCTGATAACTTTGTTAAATTTTTAGTCTTGATTATTTACAGCCCGTTCCAACTGGGTCAATGCTTGCTCTAGAATAAGTCTTGGAGCGGCGATATTAATCCGTTGAAAGCCTTCCCCACCGGCACCAAACATGGTGCCGGCATCCAGCCAGAGACCGGCTTTATTAATAATCAAATCTTCTAACGCTTCCTCATTCAATCCCAATTCGCTAAAATCAAGCCAGATCAGATAGGTTCCTTCCGGTTCGATGAGCTTAACCTGTGGGAGCTGTTCGCTTAAAAAGTCTCTGATAAAATCCAGATTTTCGCCGAGATAGGTTTTTAATTCTTCCAACCACTTTCGGCCTTTTGAATAGGCCGCCGTACAAGCGACAATGCCCATAATATTAATCTCATTATAGCCACCTTTTCGCATTTCTTTTTTGAACTTTCTTTTTATTTTTTTATTTTCAATGAAAATATTAGAAACCTGAAGCCCAGCCAGATTAAAAGTTTTACTAGGAGCCGTACAGGTAATGGTGATCCCTAAGAATTCTGGTTTCAAATCTGCGAAGACCAGGTGCTTATGGCCCGGATAGATAAAATCCTGATGGATCTCATCTGAAATAACCGTTACCCCATGTTTGAGGCAAATATCGCCTAAGCGAATCAGTTCTTCTCGTGTCCAGACCCGGCCAACCGGGTTGTGTGGATTGCAGAGAATAAATATTTTGACCCCCTTATCAATGATTTTATTTTCAAAATCGGCAAAATCAATCGAATAGCGACCGTTATCATAGACAAGTTGGTTCACAACCAGCTGGCGATCATTAATGGTGATGGTATCAGCAAAGGGATAATATACCGGCTGTTGAATAATAATACTATCACCGATCTGTGTCAGACCGCGGATTGCTGTGGCAATGGCATAAACCACACCGGGCGTTGTGATCAGCCATTCCGGCTGGATATTCCAATCAAATCGAGTTTTAAACCAATCTTTTAAAATAAAAAAATAATCCTGTCCGCCTTCCGAATAACCAAAGATACCATGCTTGCTTTTTTCCACCAGGGCCTCCACCACCGGTGCCGGGGTTTTAAAATCCATATCCGCCACCCACAGTGGCAGTAGCCCCTCCGGTTTTCCCCGCCGATGGGCAAAATCGTATTTGATGGAATTGGTGTTATCCCTTTGAACAATTTCATTAAAATTATATTTCAAGTCTTATTCCCCCTTTATTACCCTGGTTAATTCAGCAATTAAATCCTGGGCACTTTCAATTCCTACCGACAATCTCAGCAAACGGTTGCTAATACCCTTTGCTTCCCGTTGATCTTCCGGGATATCCCCATGGGTCTGTAGCATCGGATAGGTGATCAGGGATTCCACCCCGCCGAGACTTTCAGCATATTGAATAATTGAAACCTCTTCTAAAATATGTTTAGCTGTTTCTTCACTTTCTACCTCAAACGAAATCATTCCGCCAAAACCGGTGGCCTGACGTTTAGAAATCTCATATCCTTCATGGGTCGGAAGCCCGACATAGTGGACTGCGGTGATTTTCTCCTGCTGACACAGCCAATTAGCAATTTTTCCGGCATTTTCCTCTTGTTTGTCCATCCGGATGGCCAGGGTTTTTATTCCCCGGATTAAGAGCCAACTGTCAAAAGGCGATAAACTAGCCCCTGTAGTCTTATATATAAATCGCAGCCGCTCAGCGAGCGCTTCTTCTTTAACAACCGTAAAACCTGCCAGGGTGTCATTATGGCCCCCCAAATACTTGGTGCCGCTATGAATCACAATGTCAGCCCCGAGTTTAAGCGGCTGTTGAAAATAGGGGGTCAGAAAGGTGTTATCAACGATTAATAAAAGCTGATGTTTTCTGGCTATCTCAGCTACTGCTGCGATATCGGTTACCTGCATCATCGGGTTGGTTGGTGTTTCAACAAAGAGCGCTTTGGTATTGGGGCGGATTAAAGCTTCAAGCAAAGAAAGCTCCGATGTATTGACCAGGTTAAAAGCAATTCCGTTTTTCATCGAAATATGGTGAAACAAGCGGTGCGAACCCCCATAAAGATCATCAGAGGCAATAATATGATCACCTGGTGAAAATAGCTCCATGACTGCGCTGATGGCCGCCATGCCGGTGGCAAAGGCAATCGCGTCGACGCCGTCTTCAAGTTTTTTGATAATGTTCTCCAGGTGCTCCCGAGTCGGGTTTTGCTGTCGGCTATAATCATAACCGGTACTTTCCCCCACCCCCGGGTGAGCAAAGGTTGCCGATTGAAAAATCGGAACGCTGATAGCTCCGGTATTATCGTATTTTTCTTTGTTTCCATGTATGCAAAGGGTACTAAAATCCATAATTTTCTCCATTCTTATCTTAATTCATAGCATTTCAATATGTTTAGTAAATACTACCTGATTCTCATTTTTTTGTCAAGCTGATTCTTTTTTTATTCTATCACATTTGATTCTATCATATAAAAAAACAACTCAAATCGCTTTTCATTTGCATAAATTTTCAGTCGCACTTGTATTTCATATTAATTCCATAGTATAATTATGTTATTACAAATTGGAGGTTCGCCATGTACAACGATACTGTACTTGACCATTTTGCCAATCCCCGAAACGTCGGTGATTTCCCCAACCCTGATGGTGTGGGACACGCGGGAAACCCCATCGATGGAGACAAGATTACGATTTATATAAAGGTCGATGACCTGTTGCTTAGCGGTGTCAGATTTAAAACCTTTGGCTGCGGTGCTGCCATTGCTGCCAGCAGTATGCTGACCCAGTTGGCAACCGGAAAAACCTTATCCGAGGCGCTGCTGATTACCAATGATGATGTCGCCGAAGCCCTTGGTGGTCTTCCTCCGGAAAAAATGCTGTGCTCAAATATTGCTGCCGATGCGCTTCATGATGCGATTCGCAATTACATGGAAAGCAGAGAAAAAAGTACTGACTCAGATCATCTTTCAGATGAAATAAACAGCTCCATAAAAGCAGCAGCTCCCGCTTTTACGGCGACGAAAAAAGAACCTGAGAACCTTTCTGATCCGACTCAAATTAAACGTTATTTAAGACACATCATTATGCCGGATATTGGCGGTAGTGGCCAGAAAAAACTTCTGGATACAAAAATTCTCCTTTGTGCTCCAGATCTCAATCGTTGTGATTTTTTGCTTCGTTATCTAACTGCCATAGGGATCGGACACATTGAATGCTATCTGGAAAATGAGACTGAATGGGAATCTGTCTTTGACAGCTTGACAGATCTCAACCCAGATGTCACTTTTCAGTTAGTCAAAGAAATACCGCACAATATTGACTTCAACCTGATTTTTGGTGATACCAGCTTTACTAGTAAAATAACCAAATCATTACTCAAGGCCTCATCCGAAACGTCATTGGTGCCGACAATTATTGCTGTCAGCGAAGCCTGGCAGGGATGCTTTAAATATTGTAACAATTGGGATGCTTTGACACTATTCCAGGAAAACCTAATCCAGAAAGGTTTTCCGACAAGTCCTCAAAATGATTCTAAAATAGAATCGGATTCTCTTGGCAAGCTTTTGAGCGATTGCTTTTTAGGGATACTTATCCCCATTGAGCTGGTTAAAGCAAGTCTCGATTTGGGTGCTTTACAGACTGAAATATTCTATTTTGATTTGATTAAGCTGGTTTTTGATAATTACTTCGCCACCAGTTCTACCTTTTATACCCACTATGACCCAATCCAAAATGAAATAATGGCTAAACTAAAAGAATCCAAGATTTTAACCATCGGTGCCGGAGGGCTGGGCTGTCCGGCCAATCTGGTGCTGGCCAAAGCGGGTATTAAACACCTGACGCTGATTGATTTTGATCAGGTTGAAATCAGTAATCTGAATCGTCAGATCCTCCACACCACGTCTAAAATTGGTTATTTGAAGGTTGAATCCGCCAAGCAGGCACTTGAAGCGCTAAATCCCTTACTTCAAGTACGTACCCATACTGGTGCCTTTTCTGGCGAAAACGCCAGAGAATTGGTTGGCGAGCATGATCTGGTTATTGATGGACTGGACAATTTCCCGACCCGTTATCTGCTTAATGATGCCTGTTACCTGGAAAAAAAACCACTGATCGAAGCCGGTGCGCTAGCTTATTATGGTCAGGTGATGGATATCATTCCCGATGAAGGTCCCTGTTTTCGCTGTCTCTTTCCCGAATCAGAGACCCGAATTGCCGGCAGCTGTTCTGAGACCGGAGTTCTGGGCCCAGTTCCTGGTGTAATCGGCGTACTTGAGGCGGTTGAAGCCATCAAGCGGTTACTCAACCTGTCCCCATCATTAAAAGGCAAACTTTTAATGATTGATACCCTGGAATCATCATTTGATCTATTTAACTTTAAAAAAGATGAAGACTGCCCGCTATGCGGAAAAAACCCCAGCATTCATGAACTTGGAGCATTTTCTTTTGTCTGCGAAGATATCTAGTTTGATCGTTAGCATTTATAAACAGAGCTGAAATTCAGCTCTGTTTTTATATTATCGGATCTGAATATTCAAATAATTGGACGTAAAAGCTTGACCTCCGAAGATAAACATGATATTATATTATACATATATATTTAGTATGTAATAATTTAAAGGAGGTTCGGACTATGGGTATTGTTATTATTGGAGGACATGACCGAATGGTATGCAAATATAAAGAAATATGCAAAAGCTATCAATGTAAGGTAAAGGTTTTTACCCAAATGCCAGCAGATATGAAAAATGTCATTGGCAGTCCGGATCTGCTGGTTTTGTTTACCAATACTGTTTCGCACAAGATGATTCACAGTGCGCTTAAGAGTGGCACAAAAACTGGCGCAAAAATTGTTCGTTCTCATAGCAGTAGCGCCTGTGCACTCCATAAAATTCTGGATGACTATTGTTCCCGAACAACCTGTCACGGATGCCCCAATCATTTAAATCAACCCGTTTCATAGACTCGGGTCTCTAATACTTAGAAATGCTAAAAAGCTTCAGTTAATGCCAATTAACTGAAGCTTTTTATTTGTATCAATGTCCATGCGCCGTTATTTTGCTTTGTTTAATCGTATAGATTTTTACTGAAATAACGGTC
>JAHIQT010000043.1 GCA_018903255.1 Bacillota bacterium
ATCCCTGATCAGTCGACAATGTCGACAATCTGGTTATCCAATGTCTGATTCGCTCCTTCCAAAAGCAAACCGATCTCATCGATGAAAAGATTGTTTTGCCGCTTCTGTGGAAGCCGGGAAATAAAGCGTGATTATGTGTTTAAAAGCTGAACTACGCTTTTTTAACCCGTCATTTTTTTTACAGTCTTTCGTACATTTCAATCCGCTAAACCAGTCTGAAATAATGTGAAAATTTACGCCATAACGCCGACCAGCAAAAATAGTTTAATACCTTTAATTCCATATAAAAACCCCGCTTCCGGAAGGGTACCATATCGTAAACACTGCGTTAAATGAAACAAAGGCATTAGTGTTCAATTTCCAATGCCTTTGGCTTTCATCTTTAAAATTACGTTTTAGTTCTTATATTCAAAACAATTACTTAACAAACCTTTATTATATTCTCGGACCACTGGGCGGCTTCTTTTAAGTCAGCCTCGTCGGGGTGACCTGTAGGGAATATAAACGCTTTGCCTCTTATGTTAAGTTCGCTGAGGACAGTTATGCTTTTGCGTTTCAGCAGTTTCACAACCTCCGAAGATCCAGTGCGTTTCTGTCCTTCTCCGCTAGTGGTGACAACTGCAGCGCATTTAACTTTTGCTGGGTCAAGAGACTTGATAAAGCTCTTGAGTTCTTTTTTGCTTTTTCCGAAATAAATCCCACCGACAATAACAAGGATACTGGTTCCATTCGGTGAAGGGCTTTCCATAATATCCAGTGGTCTTACTTTAAATCTTTCACCTATAGCCTCTGCGATTTTCCTTGAGTTTCCCGTTTTGGTAGCATAAAAAATGGATATATTCACTGCTTCCCTCCATAGTTCTAAAAATTAAAGCTGCCAAATTATTTGACTATCATCCTAATCTCCACTTTAAAACATTTTAATTGCCGATAAATCGCCAAGTGTTCTACGCAATATTCTCTACCAACTGTATGCTCATCCCGTTTGGATCCTTCACGAAGAAATATCGAACATGAGGGTTCGGTTGGATCGGTTCACTGTCAATTTCAATACCCTTTTCTTTCATTACAGCAAGGGCATTATCAAGTGACTTGACTTCAAATCCCCAAGAAATGTCATTTCCGATGTTTATATCATCACTCTCATCGATGCAAATGAGTTCTATTTTTGTTTCTCCTTTCCCTAAAAATGCAATTTCTACCGTTCCCGTCTTAAAACTATTTACAACCTCGAGCTCGATAACCTCCGTATAAAATTTAATGGATTCATCCAAGTTTTTCACTCTTAAAGTACTCCAGCAAAAGTTCATAAAATTATCTCCTTTCATTTCCCGACAGAGGGAAACAGTTTCATATTTGTGTGCGGAATAAAGCAGGCCGATATGAATTCATCCATATAGGTTGGATGAATGCTCAACTCCATATATGTCATGTTTTGAGAAATTTCTCTGATTTTATCTTTTCCTTCCGTCAGGGTCAGAGCCAGATAGCACCCCTGCATCGAACTGTTGCCGATGTAGTAGTATTTTTCCACAGGAATATCCGGCAGCATCCCCAGAGCAATGGCATTTTCAATGACCAGATTGGTTCCGATGCCGCCAGCAACGTAAATGTTGTCGAGCACATCGCTCGGCATGTCAAGGCTCTCCATCAGCGTATAAATCGCCGAGAAGACCGCTCCTTTCGCTTTGATAAAGCTGTCGATATCAATCTCAGTAATAAAAATATCCTTGGTGCCGTTGTCCAGTTCTTTCGAATATAAAGTATATTGTCCGATCCCGTATTCATCAAAACGGATGCGTGGATGATTCAGATTCCGATCCATCCGTCCCTTACCGTTGATGATGCCGGTGCGCGTCATTTCACAGATTAAATCAATGATCCCCGAACCACAAATTCCGACCGGACTGGTCTGCCCGATGGTTTTGAAAAAGGGTCTCAAGTCATCATCGTTGATGATGACCGCCTCGATAGCACCGGGCACCGCACGGATTCCACAGCTGATTTCCCCGCCTTCAAAAGCCGGACCGGCAGAACAAGCGCAGGTCATCATGAAATCCTTGTTACCAAACACGATCTCCCCATTTGTCCCCAAATCCACCAGCATGCTAAAGCCTTCCTGAATCCAGAGCGGCACAGCAAAGACACCTGCCGTGATGTCTCCGCCGACATAACTGGCTACCGATGGTGCCAGGTAAATTTTTCCTTCCGGGTTGATGTTGATGCCCAACTCTGCGCACTTCATTTCCGGTATCTCATTGATCGCTGGAATGAACGGTTCTTTTCGCAGATAATCTGGGTTCACACCCAACAGCAGATGGTTCATGGTCGTATTGCCAGCCGCACAGACCTCATAGATATCTTCCTTCTGAATTCCGGCTCCTATAACCAGTTTTTCAATCAGCTTGTTGATACTTTCATCCACAATGGCATGACGGAGATTTTCCAGTCCGCCGGGTTTCTGCGAATAGACGATCCGATTGATGACATCTGCGCCGTATTTCACCTGGGCATTTCCCATCGATGCCTTAGTCAGAATTTCATTGCTGTCCATATCCACCAGACAGGCAGAAACCGACGTCGTGCCGATATCCAAAGCGATTCCGTAAAGCCCCGCTTTATTGCCGTTGGCCGGCTTGACATCGAGAATTTCGGCAACCTTCCGGCGTTTTAGATAAACCACCTCGATTTTAAAATTGTTTTCTCTGAAGGCATCCGGCAACTTTTTCATCACATTCAGGCTCATGGTGATATCCACATAACCCAAATTCAGTTTGAAATACTGTTTGAGGCGATCCTCATCAGCAATATTGTCTTCCACCGACGGGAGATTCAGCTGAATGATTTCCGACCACAGCCGACTGGCATTGGTCATGCCGTTTTTGATCAGTTTTTTTCGGACATATTTGATATTGTCATTTTCGTTTTTCGAAAGATCGGTTATCTGCATTTCGTTTACAAACGATGAGGCCAAGTCGGGCACTTCCACCTCAATATCTTCAACGATCTTCGAATTACAGGCCAGCACCATTTCCTGGGCCATTTCTTCTTCCGAAATATGCCGGGTTTCGGTGGTATCAACACGACCGGAGACGATTTTCACCTTGCATTTACCGCAGGTGGCATTTCCATTACAGGGAGAATCGATCATCACCCCGGCTCGTCTGGCGGCATCCAGCAAATTCTCATCGTCAGTGGCGACTAATTCGACTGTCCTTTTCCCCTTTATATTGAATCGTACCTTTTTCATACACAACTCCCATTATTATATTTTGCTTTTCAGTGTCCTAAGAATAAAGGACGAAAAATCTTTTGGCTTTCGACCCAATATCCACATCAAAACGTTGGGATTACCGACAAATCCATGTTCATTATAATGTTGAAACATCTTTATTAATGTATCAACTTGATAGTCTCCTGCACCATGCTCTTTTAATTGTGTTGCAAATATTTCATTCTGAGTCGTTTCAACTTTGATCTCACGACCGAAATGCTGCTCCATAGCTGCGACCATATCCGACAAGGATAAATTTTCCGGTCCACATAGTTCATAGGTCGCCCCTGCATGACCTGGTTTTGTGAGAGTTATTGAGGCAACCTCGGCTAAGTCTTCCAAGTCAACCATACTCATGCGGGTTTCAGTAGTAGTAAAAAACATTTGTCGAAAAACACCTTCTTCACTAAGCGGTTTCCAAGACTCTAGCCCGGATTTCGAGTAACGGGGTCTGCAGGCCGCAAAAATACAGCATTCCCCGTTTTTTTTCTGTCACTACCTTCTCTCATTCACTGAGGTTTTCCGGCGTTTAACCAGATCGACAATCCCGAAGATCTGATAAATTTCGTG
>JAHIQT010000044.1 GCA_018903255.1 Bacillota bacterium
CACGAAATTTATCAGATCTTCGGGATTGTCGATCTGGTTAAACGCCGGAAAACCTCAGTGAATGAGAGAAGGTAGTGACAGAAAAAAAACGGGGAATGCTGTATTTTTGCGGCCTGCAGACCCCGTTACTCGAAATCCGGGTCATGTCCAGTCCTGGATTTTTTTTATGGATAGCCTGGCTAACAGCATCAATGGACTGATCGGGACAACTTTTAATTTTAACAGTTATTTTGCGGTTGTCCTAACGCAGACCTTTTCAGCGCTGCCGCTTCCGGCCGGCTTGATCATCCTGGCGCTTGCTGCTATTCCTCTTGAGATCCAAAGTATGGTGAAACTGGATCGCCCCGATGCGAAGGCTTTTTTTAGCATCTATTTCCCTTTTTTATTACCTGCGATCAGCTTAAGTACGATCCTGGTTTTTTTGCTTAACATTAATGATTATGGCATTTCTTCAGTTTTTGGCGTCAATAGTTATGCCCTAGATCTTTTTGCACAGTTTTCCTCGGGAATGAGTGTTTTTGGGGTTTTCTTTAATGGCTTGCCGCTGATGATCTTAAGCATCGCAGCTCTGGCGATCCTGGCCAGGGCGATTCTGAAAATGGATTTTTCACTGGGAACCAGCTCATCAGAAAATCCCTTTGCACAATCGAAATTACTGCGTGCCCTGGCTGTTCCGGGGCTGATTATCGCAGGATTTTATATTTTTATCCCCTTATCCAATCTTATTCTAAAGACCATGGCCAGCAGTGATATCGCGGGGCTATTAGCGGCTGCGATGCCAGAGATTGTCTATGGTATATCGGTGAGCGGCTTGGCGGCGGTGATCAGTCTGATTCCAGCGATTTTTTTTGCGGGGATATTTTATAAATCGTTTCAATATAAATCTTCCAATTATAAAGCGGTTTGCGGATATTTGATTTTAGCATTAGCGGCGCTTCCTTTTCTGATTCCCGCACCAGTGCTGGGATTATCCTTGATCCGGATGTGGAATACAGAGCTACTTGGGGCTATTTATACTAGTCCGCTAATGCCGGTGATTGGTCTTGTGGCTAAGTACGCTTTTATTGAAGCGTTGATTTTGTCGATCGCTTTTGCGGCGCTGGACCCCAACTATTTTGAAAACATCCAGGTGCATTGGCCGGGATTTAAAAAGGCGATTGGTTGTTTACTGCACTTGATCGGCCGCCAGTGCCTTGCGGCGATGCTGATTGTCATTGCCTTATCGATGGGCGAGTTTGGGGTCAGCTTGCTGATTATGCCGCCAGGCTATCAAACCCTGACGATTAAGATTTACAATTATCTCCACTATGGGGCATCCGATGTGGTGGCGATCCTTTGTCTGTTTATGGTCTTGCTAATGGTGCTGGTGACAATGGCAATCTTTGGGCTTTTAAGTGGTGGGAAAAATGAATAAATCGATCATTAAATCGTTGTTGCTGGTGATTTCGGTACTGATTGTCGGGGTCACTCTGGCCATCACGGTGCTAGAGCTGCTTCGTAGTGCCGAGGCCGATCGTCCCAAAGCTGGGTTTGACAGTATCCTTGCTAGTAAGGATATCTGTGCCATCGGTTATGATGGCACGACTATTTTTGCAGCTGGAGCCGGGGGGATTTTCCGGATCAATCCGGTAACGCTGGAAAGTCAAGAACTGGGTGATTTTAGCTATGTGCGTTGCCTATACGCTAGCGAAGCTGGTCTCTGGGCGGGAACTGACACCGGTCTTTATCATATTGTGGGTGACCAGATCATCCGATATACAACAAGAGATGGGCTTCCCGATGATCGGGTTTTAGCGATTGAGGCGCTCGATAATAATCAGCTTTGGCTGGGTACCTGGGGCGGCGCCGTTGAAATTGCGCTGGCGGAGGCTGGCGAGATCCGGGTTATCACCGCTTACACGAGTCAAAATGGTTTACTGACTGATAATGTCAATGTGATCAATCAAGATAGCGGTGGCGGGCTCTGGTTTGGTTCCTATGTGGCACCCCGGGGTGGTATCAGTGTGCTGTTGGCTAACGGCGAGTGGCAGCATTTTACCACCGAAAATGGGCTGCTCCATGGCAATATCACCGCAATTCTCAAGCGCCGCGATGATACCGTCGTCGTTGGCGCCGGCTTACACCGCTATGGCGGGGCAACGGTTTTTACTCAGACTGATGGAAAATGGCAGCCCCTGAATAGCCTGACAAAAGCGGACGGTCTGGCAGGCGAAAAGGTGCGCTCACTTTATGAAGACAAAAAAGGCCGGCTTTGGATTGGGTCAGAATACGATGGGCTGGTGATCATTGATGGTCAAACGATCACAAAACTGACGAGTGAAACCGGGCTGGTTCATAATGAGGTCAAGGTTATCACCCAAGATCAGGCGGGGAATTATTGGATTGGGACCCTGAGTGGACTAACACGAATTGATGGGGGGGTGGTCTAAGATGGTTCAAAGGGATCAAATCGAACTAAAAAATATTAGCAAACACTATCATAAAGGTCAGCCGGCGGCGGTTGAGTAGATTAATCTGACCATTAAATACGGCGAATCGGTGGTGCTGGTGGGACCCTCTGGCTCCGGAAAAACGACGATCCTTAAAATGATTGCCGGTTTATCAGAGGCCAGCGCTGGTGTGCTGCTGCTTGATGGCAAAGATGCCCGTTTGCTGCCAGCCTGGGAGCGGGGCATTGGGATGGTTTTTCAGAATGGCGGGCTCTATCCGCATTTGACGGTTTATCAGAATATCATCTTTGGGTTGGATCGTTTTCTGGCTGATAAAAATAAGCTTGCTGAAGAAGTCGAAAAAACCGCCGCGCTACTGGGAATTTCGGAATTGCTCGAGCGCAAACCGGGGGAACTTTCAGGTGGACAGCGACAGCGGGCAGCGATTGGCCGGGCGATCATCCGCAAACCCAAGATTCTGCTGATGGATGAGCCGCTCGCTAATCTCGACCCCGGCTTAAGACGACAGTTGCGCGATGAGCTAATGGCGCTAAAAAACCGGCTAGACCTCACCTGTATCTATGTCACCCACGACCAGACCGAGGCGATGACGATGGGTGATCGGGTGGTGCTCTTAAATAGGGGTTATGTTAAGCTTTACATAACAAGGGCAAGATCGAAAAATTTAATCATTTCGTCAATGCCTTTATGGCTGAAGCCAAAGCTGCCAAAATAAAAACCCTGGAGGCGTTAAACCATCTTTGGCGGGTCTGGTTGGAAGCCTATTACCATGATAAACCCCATGACGCCCTGGGCGACGGAGTAAGCCCAAAGATGGCCTTTAATCGGGACAGCCGCAGCCTGACTTTTCTGGATGTCAATCTGGTTGCC
>JAHIQT010000045.1 GCA_018903255.1 Bacillota bacterium
TGTCGATCTGGTTAAACGCCGGAAAACCTCAGTGAATGAGAGAAGGTAGTGACAGAAAAAAAACGGGGAATGCTGTATTTTTGCGGCCTGCAGACCCCGTTACTCGAAATCCGGGCTAGGGCAACTTCTCCAGTTTGAATATACCCATTTAATTAAAAAAAATAGATTTTACTTGTCAAAAGAAAATCAGAAAACAACAGAACAATTGCGCGTTCATAAAAAAAGGATTTGATTGGAGTGTGGTTATAATGGCAGATATAGGTGCATCGATCCTGGTGAAACTAAAAAAAGGTGAAAACCTCTGACATCGGTTATCAGCAAATGAATTGGTTGTTCGAAAGAATGCTGAGAATATAGCTTGTAGAGGCTGAGCTGATTGATCGTAATGGAGATTTTACAGTAAATCGATACTATTGAGATCTTTTAGAAGAAGCATATGCAGGGAATGTCAGGCTTTCTGTTGAATTTTTCTTAAAAAACTTGATATTGATTCATTTATTTGGTATAATTAATAAAGCATAATAAAAAAACATTAAAAAGAATAGTTCGTCAGGGTTTTAATTGAAATTTTTCAAAGAGAATAACCCAAATAATATTATGTGAGAGTTTATCAAGAGAGGAGAAAAGAAAATGAATGAAAAAGTAACAATTGCGATTGACAAAAGAGAGCAAATGAGTGGCAATGCAGGTAAAAAACTAAGAAAAATAGGTTATATCCCTGGAGCCATTAATAGAAAAGGTCTCGAATCAGTTTCAGTAAAAATTAAAAAAGATGAATTGATGAAAAACGTATTTAAGTATGGAAAAAACTATTTATTTACTCTCGATCTTGAGGGGCAAGAATCATTTCCGGTAATGATCAAAGAGATGCAGTATTCGCCAATAAAGAATGATCTTTTAAATGTTGTTTTCCAACAGGTCTCAATTACCGAACCAATTAAGTTCGATCTTAATATTAGAATCGTTGGCAAGGAAGCAATGGAATTAAAAAAACTTCATATTGTTCAGCAAATGGACAAAATACTTGTAACTGGATTACCGCAGGATATTCCTGATTATCTTGAAATCGATGTAACGGATCTTAATTTGGATGACAAAATTTGCGTCGGTGATATCAATTATCCTGATGGAATTGAAACAGAAATAGAAGCTGATAAAATAGTATTGATGATCAATGAAGCAAGATTAGATGATACAATTCTAGAAGATGTTGTAGATGATAAAACCTCAGAAGTCGAGCAGTAAGAAAATCAGTTAAGTTTATTACTGATGTGAACCGACCGAAAGATTAAGGCGTTATGGCACTTATAGTTAAGGTGAAACGGCGTCAGGATCAATTATCGGCAAAAACACGCCATTGATTGATAGCAGAACAAATAAGTAAAGCCATTCTCCATTTTAGGAGGATGGCTTTTGCGACGTTTAATCAGGCTTTCAGCCTATCTAAATTAAGTATCTTGACTTTATATCGTCGCGGGCGTATACTGGTTATAGCTAGTTATGATCATGCGTAATGACAGTGTCTACTGTTGAAGAGCTTTGGATCAGATGCGTGAAATTGATCTGGTTCCACTGCATCACATGGATAAACTGACAATTGTATAAGCGTTATACTTTTATTAGGCAGTGGTTTAGAGTAGGATTAAATAATAGAGTTATATCAGAACGGATGGAATGTAAAAATAGAGGAGAAGTCATGGAAAATATCAGAAGAAAAAATCCCAAACCATTGTATGTTCAGTTAGAGGAATTAATCCGCAATAAAATTGAGGGTGGTGAATGGAAGCCCCATACGGCCATTCCATCGGAGAGTGAGCTCAACAAAATGTTTGGTGTCAGTCGGATGACGATTCGCTCGGCTTGCTCACAGCTGGTTCGGGATGGATTGCTTTACCGGGTGCCGGGAAAAGGAACCTTCGTAGCTGATGCCAAAATTGAAACCGAATCGCTGGCATACATGGGATTTCGAGAACAATTGGAGCGGATGGGTTACGAAATATCAACGGAAGTGCTAGGAATTGAAACGGTGGCAGCTGAAGGTCGGATCAGTCGACGTTTAAGCTGTCCGACGGGAACCCCGATTGTCCAAATACGGCGCCTGCGTTTTTTAAAGGGACAGCCAATCAGTCTGCACTATTCCTATATACCGGTGGCTCTTTGTGCAAATTTGGAAAATAATATCCTGGAGCGCGAACAACTCTGTGTGCTGCTTGAACAGCAACGGGGCTTAAAACCACTGCGGGTTATTGAAACCCTGGAATCCGCAACAGCCACCGAAACGGAAAGCACCCTCTTTGAGGTGGAGCCCGGTTATCCGCTCCTGGTTCTTGAAGATGTGCTCTACGACCAGCATGATGCACCCTATGAATATTCTAAGGTGGTTTTTCGTGGCGATAAGATTAAACTAAAATTCGAATATAAGAATTGTTACTAGTCGATAATTATACCAATGGATCACGAGCGCTGAAATCCGATTACCATCGGAGCATCAGCGCTTTTTTTATTGAAGCGAGGGTTATAATTTGCTTGACATACTAGTCATATCTAGTTACAATAAGATTAATACCAGTCATGACTAGTCTAGCGTGCTGTTTTAAATCGAAGTCTGATAGAAAGGAGAAAAAATGGTAGATTTATCAAAAATGGACCAGAAAAGAATGGGGAAGTTGTTTGACTATGCAATTCTTCCCAAAGATACAACCACACAGAAAGTTCTGGATGGCGCAGCAGAAGCAAGAACATGGAATTGTGCTGCAATGTATGTCTCCAGCCCTTTCTGGATGCCGGTGCTGGTTGATGCCTTAGCCGGATCCGATGTCTTGCCGGCCTGCGGGATTAACTTTGCCTGGGGTAGTGCAACCCCGCAAACAAAGGAATTCGAAGCCAAGGAAGCGGTTCAATTGGGAGCCAAATCGATTGATATGTGTCTGAATTTGGGGGCCTTGAAGGATCACAATCTGGCGGTAGTTCGGGATGAGCTTAAACGGTTCAAGGGAGCAGCCGGTGATCAGGTGCTTACTAAAGGTATTCTGGATATGGCTTTTTTAAGTGATGATGAAATAAAAATTGCCTGTGAACTGCTGGTGGAATGCAAAATCGATTATATGAAAACCGCCACCGGTCAGTTTGAAGGGCCGAGTATGGAACAATTTCTGATCGCCAAGAAAGCATGTGCAGGCACACCGGTTAAGCTCAAGGTTTCGGGGGTGAAATTTCCGCGGCCTCAGAATGCATACGCCTTTATTTTGGCGGGAGCAGATCTCATTGGAACTCGAGCAGCACCGGAAATCATCTCGGCACTGCCGATCATGCGTGAAATCGGAATGGTACCAGCCTTTCTCGAAGATTGAAAAGGCTCTTTGCATGTGGAGTTACAAACTTGTTGCTCCCATGCATTTCTTAGAAATAGCATGGTATAGACTGGTCATGCTCACACGCAAAGGAGAAATTATGAATATCAATTGGACTATCAATGATCTGGGTTTGCCCGGAGTCAGCGGCGAAGAGTCGCTGCTTGCGCGGGTAAAAAATTTACCGCTGACATTCGCAGAAATTTCTCAGTTAAGCGGACGGGCGGATCGAATTGGGGTTACCAGGGCGTTCCGGAAGGTGATTGAAACCTTTCCCGTGCCGGAGCAAGAAATCCCAGCGGGATTTAAGGTCGTTTTGAGCTTTGCAGAACGGGTTTTACGAGTGGATCTGGTTCGGGATATCAGCTATGATAAAAACAATTGCCTCAGACCCACCAAAGTCTTGTTTTCCGCTGATAGTGCCAATCCTTACGAGATTGCCCCAATTAGGGATTATATCGCCAACCTGACTTGTAATCCGGGAATCATTTATGATTTATTCATCAACAATCCCGATGCCAATGTGGGGAATCATTTTAAGACCCGGGATGAGGTGATGGCGGAAATCGGCCGGATTCTTGGTTCCGGCGCTGATATCAGTGTGGAACTTAACGATCCTTTCGGAAAAAGTGACAGTGAACTGTTAGAAGAGGCTGAGAAGTTCAGGGAAATGCTCAGCGAATATCGGGTAGTCATCAAGGTGCCCCATACTGGAGTGGTCAATGCTAACAATGTGGGTAACTTGCTCGCGGGCGACAAGCGACTCAATATGCACTACAATAGCCCTGCTACTGAGGATGCTTTTAGGGGTCATCGACTGGCACTGCTGCTACGGGAACACGGTTTCCGGGTCAATTTCACCCTGATGTTTGAACCCTGGCAGGCTGCGCTGGCGCTTCAGGCTCGGCCATATTTTATTAACAGTTTCATCCGCCATCGTTTGATCCAGTCGAAGACGATCGATCATTATCTTAAATTGTATCAGAACACCGCCGATAAAAAATATCTCGAACAGTTACGGGAATTTATGGTGGATAAGGATTATTTGCCAGGAAATCAAGCAAATATGGATCTTGATACCGTCTTTAACGAAGCTGAAAGCATTTTAAAACACCGGCAATTCAGGACGCACGAAGGAGCGGATGGATTGGATGCAGTGCGACAAAATTTGCGGTTGCTGCGCGAGAGCAATCTGCCGGACACCCGCCTGATTGTTTGCAGCATCGATGGCAATGACAACTACCCGGACATTGATCGACTGCTGTCGACCAATCAATATAGCGATATGGCTGGACGGGTGGTGGTAACGGCTGAGCCTCGATATCTGGCTCGTTTTACCAGCGCCAATCAGGTTGTTTCCTATCAACGACGCTTTTTGAATGCGGCTAATGGGATGGGCTAGGCGGGGCAAGCTGGACAAGCGAATTTTGACCCGGCAACAGACAGCAGTAGCCGGTCGACCTGATTGTCCAGGGGATGCTTCGAACCAGTGCGCACTGCTATGCGGGTCATTGCGATGTCAGTGGGATGATCAAATTTGTTCAGGAAAATCGATAAGAACCGAAAACAAAGCCATTCGCCCAAGGGAGAATGGCTTTGTTAATGTATAGCCCTGCTCTGGAGTTATTTCGGTTAATTCAAGCTAAGTTTGTACAATGAAAATAGAAGATAGGACTAGAACCATTCGGCTAACCAGTTACGCATCATATGAATTTCATTACGCTGGGTATCGCGGATGGTTTCGGCAAAAGGAATAATTTCCTGATGGTCGGCATATCCGCTGGTGATCAGTTGTTGGGACATCATCACCGCATCCATATGATGGAAAATCATATCTTGCAGGAAGGCCTGATCCAGGGCATCACCCTGAAGACCGGTAAGATCCCGCATCATTGGCTGGTAATTAACTTGATGATCCTGGTTGGGATACCAGATTTCAAGCCAGATCTGCATTTGTTCGATTTCCGCTGTCTGGGTTTTGATAATATCGTCAGCGAAATTTTTCATCTCGTTACGGTCAGTCTTTTCTTTAAGGATCGTGGCGGATGCCACCGCTTCCTGATGATGGGCAATCATATGTACTAAAAAATCATGTTCACTTTCGATTGTAGCATGCATCATGCCCGAATTCATCATTCCTGAACCCATTATCTCGGAACCCATCATCCCGCCGGATCTGTTTTGAAAGTTTTGCTGAGAACTGCCGTTATTTGACAACAAAAATATAATATAGCCGATCATGCCAATCAGAATCAACAAGACCGTAGCTAAGCTTACCCCAAGAATAACAAGGGTTGAATTTTTCATGTCAGATACCTCCACTTCTTTTCGATTATTCATCGCTGGATTAAATTTGAACCCCGTCTAGGGTTAGTAAATTTTTTATAATCAATTCCAATACCAGACAGTATCTTATTTTGTTAGTATAGCATGGTTATGAATTTATTTATGTGATTGAATCACATAGGCTTGGTTAAATTTGGGTATCAATGAGATATTATCTACGGTTCATTAAAACACATGGATTAAACCATCTGAAGCGGGTATAATAACAATCATAAAGCCCAACTCGAAAAGAGGTGAGACCATGTCAGCTGAACTGATCAAGGATCTGTTATTCAATACGGCCCTGCTGCTTTCGATCAGCATTGTTTATAATCTTTTTTTTATCCGCATCAACAGCCGGAAAAAATGGCTGGAGGTTGTTCTTGGTATTTTCTTGGGTGGGGTGGGGATTCTGCTGATGATGAATACCGTCAGCTTTTCAAATGGCATAATCTTTGATACCCGATCCATTTTGATCAGTGTTTCCGGACTCTTTTTGGGCTATCTACCGACCATCATTGCCGCCCTGATGATCTCGGCCTATCGGATTTATTTAGGCGGCGGCGGAGCCCTCACCGGGGTGCTGGTGACGATGACCTCTGCCACAATTGGCCTGATCTGGTATCGCTACCGGATGCCCGCGATCCTGAAAAAGCCTCACAAGGTCTGGCCAGAGCTGTACCTGTTTGGGGTGCTGATCCATCTCGTCATGCTGGCCGACATGCTGACCCTGCCTAATCAACAGGGGATTGTAGTTCTCCAGGCGATCACCCTACCGGTGCTGATTATCTATCCCCTGGGATCCCTGCTGCTGTGCCAGGTGATGTTCCAGGGTCTGAAAAACCGGGAAGCCGAAAAAAATCTGTTGGAAAGCAGGGAAAACTATAAAAACCTTTATTATGAATATCAGAAAAAAGAATCGCTACTGCGTTCGCTGCTGGACTCCGTTCCGGATCTGGTTTTTTATAAAGATCATAAGAGCGTTTATTTAGGCTACAACAAAGCCTTTGAAGCTTTTGCCGGCAAAACTATGGATGAATTGATGGGTCTTACTGATGCGGATCTCTTTGATCAGGAAACGGCGACCCTGTTTCGGACCATGGATGAGATCATGATGCGCGAAAAAAAGTCCCGCCGAAACGAGGAACTGGTTACCTATCCGGATGGTCGAAAAGTTTATCTGGAAACCCTAAAAACCCCCTATTATGATCAAAACGGTGAGAACCTGGGCTTAATTGGGATCAGCCGGGATATTACCGACCGCAAGAAAAATGAAGCTGAGATCCTCTATCTAAGCCAGCACGACGTTCTCACCGGGCTCCATAACCGCAGTTATTACGAAGCGGAACGACAGCGGCTGGATCATCCCGATTATCTGCCTTTGTCACTGATTATCGGAGATATCAATGGGCTTAAACTGATCAATGATGCCTTTGGCCACGGTGAAGGAGACAAACTGTTAATCAGCATCGGCAAGATCATGAAAGACTGTGCCCGGCCACAAGATGTGCTGGTGCGCACCGGCGGGGATGAGTTTGTCATGCTGTTACCCCAGACCACCTATCGGGAAGCCGGGGTTCTGGTTGGAAAAATTAAAAAATCCTGCGATGAAGGCTACAAGCTGGACAATGAACTGATCGTGACCAGCATCTCGCTTGGCTTTGCCACCAAGGCCAATGAACATGAGTCTTTTGAAAAAGTATTTAAACTGGCCGAGGAATCAATGTACCGGAAAAAGCTGTTGGAATATAAGAGCTTTCATTCGGCCGTGATGAATTCGATTAAGACCACCCTGTTTGAAAAAAGCAACGAAACCGAAGAACACGCTGAGCGGATGGCCGATCTGGCTAAGCAACTGGGTCAGGTATTGGAATTGGATCAGGAGGAACTGGTGTCCCTAGAACTGGTGGCCACCCTCCACGATATCGGCAAAATCAGTATCGACAGCAAGCTGCTCCTGAAAAACACCCCCCTAACCGATGACGAATGGGCAGAAATCAAAAAGCACCCCGAGGTCGGCTATCGGATTGCCCAGACGGTGCCAGAACTGCGTAAGATCTCTGAATATATTCTCTGTCACCATGAACGCTGGGATGGTAATGGCTATCCCCAGGGTCTCAAAGCCGAGGAAATCCCCTTATTAGGCCGGATTCTGGCGATTGTAGATGCCTACGATGCGATGACCCAGGATCGCTCTTATCGTCAGGCAATGACGGAGCAGGAAGCCATTGACGAGCTAAAGCGCCATGCTGGCAGTCAATTTGATCCGGCTCTGGTGACGGTGTTCATTAAGGATGTAATCGAAAAGAATATCAAAGAAAATAGCAGCAAAGAAAATAGCAGCAAAGAAAATCTGATCACATACGATTATTAAAAAGCAGATCCGGTCAAAGGTCGAATAGTCAACCCGGGTGAATTTCTTAATTATATTTAAAATACTAGAATACGGGCATAACGCCCCTTTGGGTCAGGAAGCGCCTGATTCAAAGAAGGATTTGCGAAACACCATTAGAAAGCCGATGATAACGACATCAAAGATATAAGTTTAACCGGTTAAGTAATGCTTGTAATGCATTAAAACTGATGATATAATTAATTTTACAAATATACACGCATTTAAAATGTATATCACCAATATTTTATAGGAGGAAATGATTTATGCTTACGAAACGACAGAACCTACTGGAAACGATTAAAGGTGGCAATCCGGATCGCTTTGTCAATCAGTATGAGGCCTTTGTGTGTACGGATGCCATTTACGGAATGATCATGGGTGATCCAATTACCGGCCAGGGCAGCATGCCTATGCCCGGTGGTGAACCGGTCAAAAATGCCTGGGGCATTACCTTTGCCTGGCCAGCCGGCACCCCCGGAGGATTTCCCTTACACGACAAGGAGCACAAGGTTCTCCAGGATATCACCAAATGGCGGGACGTTGTTAAGGCACCTAAAACAGACTTGCCAGCCGAAGCCTGGGCGCCGTTTTTACCGGCCGTTGAAGCGATTGACCGCAACGAAGTCTTTGCTACCATCTTTGTCGCCCCTGGCGTCTTTGAACAATGTCATCATTTAATGGGAATGGAAGATTGTCTGATGGCCTTTTATGAAGAACCCGAAGAAATGCATGCCCTGATTGACTACATCGTCGAATATGAACTTCGCTATGCCGCTGAACTGATCAAATATTACAAACCCGACTGTCTCTTCCATCATGACGATTGGGGCAGCTCCCTGAATTCGTTTATGGCTCCGGAAATGTTTGCTGAATTTATCGTTCCAGCTTATCAGAAAATCTACGGCTTCTATAAGGCCAATGGGGTCGAGCTGGTGGTTCATCATAGTGATTCCTATGCCGCTAATTTAGTACCCCACATGATTGAAATGGGCATCGATATCTGGCAAGGCTGTATTTCTAACAATAATGTACCCGAGCTGATTAAAAAGTATGGCGGCCAGATTTCGTTTATGGGCGATATCGACAACTCCCTGATTGATGATGAAAACTGGACCCAGGAAAGCGTTGGAGCTGAAGTCCGCAAAGCGGTCGCCCGCTGCGGCAACCACTACTACATTCCCTGCATTACTCAGGGCGGCCCCGGTAGCGTCTACCCCGGCGTTTATGAAGCGATTACCGCGGAACTCGATCTGATCAATGCCGGAAAATAATTAAACTCTGATCAAACCAATCCATCTAATTTAAAATAAAGCCTAACCATAGTCGGAGAACTTTCTCCGGCTATTTTAATTTCCGGGTAATTCCAGAGGAGACGGTGCAAATTGAAAACGCCAGAGCTAGTGAATGCCCTGGCATTTTTTAGGGATAGATCGGCGGTAGTGAATAATTTCAAATTGGCGAGTCATATAATTTATTCATTGACAAAGGCCATCGGTGGGTATAAAATAACTATAGAACATATGTACTAATTTGATTGAGGTAGATAAAAAGGTGAGCCGTGGAACGAATTATTTTACACTCAGATATAAACAGCTTTTATGCCAATGTAGAATGTTTATATCATCCCGAAATCAGAAATCTCCCGGTGGCAGTGGGCGGAAACCCCGAGAAACGCCATGGGATTATTCTGGCCAAGAACCAGAAAGCCAAGGAAGCTGGGGTTAAAACCGGGGAAGTTTTATGGCAGGCTCGGGGGAAATGTCCTGAGCTGGTGGTGATGCCGCCCAATTATCAATTGTATCTGCGTTTCTCCCGGCTGGCTCGAAAAATCTACAACCGCTATTCCGATCAGGTCGAGCCCTTCGGTCTCGACGAAGCCTGGTTGGACGTTACCAACAGTGCCCAGATTCACGGAAGCGGCCGGGTGATCGCCGAAAAAATCAGTCGGGATATCCAGGACGAGTTGGGAATCACCGTTTCCATCGGGGTTTCCTGGAACAAGATCTTTGCCAAGTTTGGTTCGGACTATCAGAAACCCAATGCCATCACCGTCATTACCCGCGATAATTATAAAAAAATTGTCTGGCAGCAGGAAGTCGGGGATCTCCTCTATGTGGGGCGATCTACTAAGAAAAAGCTAATCAAATACGGCATCTATACAATTGGACAATTGGCCCAAACATCCCTGGATTTTCTGGTTCTTCAATTTGGCAAAATGGGAGCGGTGTTATGGCGGTTTGCCAATGGCCAAGATGACAGCCCTGTCAAATCTTTTGACGAGCATTATAACGGCAACGAACGGATCCTCAAAAGCATTGGTAACAGCATCACCACCCCCCGGGATTTAAAAGACCTGCAGGATGTGAAGCTGATCATCTACATGCTCACCGAAAGCGTGGCGATGCGGTTGCGGGAAACCGGTTGCTATTGCCTGACTGT
This sequence comes from Bacillota bacterium, assembly GCA_018903255.1. Classification (GTDB taxonomy): domain Bacteria; phylum Bacillota; class Clostridia; order Eubacteriales; family Eubacteriaceae; genus Acetobacterium. The sequence goes on from JAHIQT010000045.1 coordinate 10,510, forward strand.
GGCGATCCATGTAAGGAACAAAGAATTGCACAGTTTCACCCGGCAAGTGAAACTGGCCAAGCCATCGGATCTAACCCGGGAAATAGCGGAAGCGGCCATTGCACTGTTTGAAAATAATTATGATTTCAGCTCAGATATCCGCTCGATGGGGGTTCGCGTCACCGATTTGGTGCCCGACTCAACCCCGATTCAGCTGGATCTGTTTAGTAATGAGATTATCCGGGTGCGGCAAGCCCGGCTTGATGAGACTGTCGATCAATTACGTAAGCGTTTTGGTAATCTGGCACTGCGGCGGGCTGTGACGATCGGAGATCAGATGAGTGGCCTGGACCCCAAAAAAGATCACATCATTCATCCGATTGGATATTTTTAAAGGAGATGTTAGAGAATGGCGATAAAAAAATTTGTCCAGGTAATTGCAAAATTCGAAGAAGATGGAAAAATTATTCCCTTGAAGGTTTTATGGGAAGACGGTCGGGTTTTTATAATCGACCGGGTTCTGGATATGCGCCCGGGGGTTTCCCTGAAGGTCGGCGGACAGGGAATTCGCTATACCTGCCGGATTCAGAATAAAGAAGTCTGCCTCTATTATGAAGAACCCAAGTGGTTTGTCGAGGGCAAGGAAAAGTCCTAGCTCAATCAAAACCGAAATCAAATCTTACCGCTGCTTTGATAAAAAATTCACTAAAAATAAAGTAAAAACATCTACTGGTTTTCCCCGGCAGATGTTTTTTTTTGGTGATCACGCCAGCATTACGATTGGCTCCAAAAATCTTGCAAGGATTTTTTCAAATCCGCCTCAGACCGGATCTGGCGATGAGGAAACCATTCCCGGGGAAACAGTTGGCGATAGCTGGAGCTACCAAAGCGCTCATCGATGAGGACGATCACGCCACGGTCGGTCTCGGTTCTAATCACTCGTCCGGCGGCCTGAAGCACCTTGTTCATGCCGGGGTAGAGATAGGAATATTCATAGCCGGCGTGGTTCTTTTCATTGAAATAATCGCGGATGATATTGCGCTCAAAACAGATCTGTGGCAAACCCACCCCGACAATAATGGCGCCGATCAGGCCCTCGTGTTTTAAATCCACGCCTTCGGAAAAGATCCCGCCTAGTACGCCGAAGCCCAGCATCCCGGCCGGGGTAGTGCCGGGTTCCGGCCGGAACTGACCCAGGAACAGCTCCCGGTCATCCTCGTTCATTTCCGGGGTTTGCCGGATTGTGATGATCTCGGGGTAGGTTTCGCTAAAAATCTCAAATACCGCGTTTAGATATTTATAGGAGGGAAAATAGACCAGATAGTTGCCGGGGTGTTGCGCCAGCACCGTTTTAATCCGGTCGGCAATGACGGGGTAGGTTTTTTCGCGGTTCCGGAAGGTGGTTGAAATGGTATCGTCAATCAGCAGTTCCCGGTTTTTAACATCAAAGGGCGAGGGCAGGCTGATCTTATAGCTGTCGGGGTTACCGCCCAGAATTTCTGCAAAATAGTCCAGCGGGGACAGGGTGGCAGAAAAAAAGATCGCTGCCCGACCGCGTTTGATCGCTTCGCCCAGCAGGTGGGAGGGGTCGAGACAAAAGAGTTTTATCTTGGTATCGCCGTTGCTGTTTTCAACATAGGTCAGATAGCGGTGATCGTAAAATTCGGCGGTGCGCATAAAGGTCAAGGCGTTGAAATACAGTTCTAGCAGCTGTTCGTGGGATTCGTTGCCCTCGTTTTTTACCAGCCATGCTTCGGCCAGATGAATAAACTGCATCAACAACGAAAAAAAATCTTTGGGAGCTTCCGGCTGGCGATAATACTGGTTGGCTTCAGCCAGTTTCCGCAGGCCAATCATATGGGCATTGAGCTTGCCTAGAGCCTTGGCGATACCGGGATCACGATCCTTAAACAAGCGCTTTAGCTCCAGAATCGGTTTTTTATAAAGCGCCGCCGAAAACATCGACCGAGCCCGGTCGACCAGATTGTGGGCCTCATCAATTAGAAAGGTGTAGTCGCCCCCGTTATCGGTAAAGAACCGCTTGAGGTAAACCCGGGGGTCAAAGACATAATTGTAATCACAGATTACGCAGTCACTAAAGAGTGTTAAATCGAGGGAGAATTCAAAGGGACAAACCTGATGCTTGTGCGCATAGCCTTCAATGATCGGCCGGGTCAAGCGGTTTTCCTGCGCCAGGATGTCAAGAATAGCCCCGTTGATCCGGTCGAAATGACCCCGGGCGTATTGGCAGTGATCGGGATCGCAGATGGTTTCTTCCCGAAAACAGATTTTTTCCTTGGCGGTGAGGGTGATGCTTTTAAAAGCCAGCCCCTGGTCCGCCATTTTGGCAAAGGCTTCCTCGGCCACTTCCCGGACAATGGTTTTGGCGGTCAGATAAAAAATTTTGCCAGTATGTCCTTCGGCCATCGATTTGATGGCGGGAAACAGGGTCGACATGGTTTTTCCGATCCCGGTGGGTGCCTGAACAAACAGTTTTTGATGTTCGGCAATCGTTTTATAAACTGCTACCGCCATTTCCCGCTGGCCCCGACGATAGCTCTCGAAAGGAAAATTCAGGACTCTAATGGTAGCATTTCGTTTGGCTACCCAGTCGCTGGTTAGGCTGGCCCAGACTAGGTATTGATCGATCAGATCGTAAAAGAAGACGGCTAGTTCGCTCTGCGTAAAGCTTTTTAAAAACTGCTTGATCTCATCGTTGTCCCGCTGAAAATAGGTCAGCTGAACGGCGATTTCCGGTAGCTCATGCTGGAGCGCATAAATAAAGGCATAGCATTTGGCCTGAGCCCAATGGGTATTACTAGATTCTTCATCGATCTGTGAAAGCGGCCGGCTGGTGGACTTGATCTCGTCAACAATAATCCCTGCCTCACTGGCGATGATACCATCGGCTCGACCTTCGATCCGGAAGCTGAAGCCTTCATATTCGAGGCTGTATTTTAGTGATACCTCGGGGGTATAGCCCTTGTCCTGATTGTCTTTCTGAACCTTCTGGTGAGCCCGGGTTCCTTCTAGAGCGCTGGCATTACTGATAAATTGGGAGTCAATATTTCCGGAACGAAGCATAAATTCGACCAGATTTCGAACAGACAGTTTTATTTCGGGTTGCTTGGTCATTTTTTCACCTGTGACTTGACTTGTTTTAATCTAGAGGGTATTTGTTATCTGGTATAAAATTATAGTATAAATGGCAGAGATGTCAAAGTAATTAATGAACTCAGGAGAAAATAAATAAAGGGATCAGGGCTTGATTATTTAAAGGTAACGCTTAATAACAGCAGAGCAGCTGAAAAGAAGCGATTACAAGAGCCGGAGATTGACAGATAACAAAAAAATACAGATTGTTCAGATAAAAATAGAATGTAAACGAAAACAATGACATGAAAATTAGAATATTTGATAGAATTTACTAAAAAAGTATTGACAGTGCTATTGAATACGAGTACAATGATATTGAAATTATAACAGTAAATACAATATTATTTACTGTTTATTAAACAGAATCGAAAGTTCTAAGAATCTCTAGTGCCTCCCCCGTTGAATTTTAAATAATTAGAAGGAGTATTGAAAAATTGTACCATGACCTGAAAGCATGGCCACAAATAATCCTCGGGAGAAGGAATGAGTGGATAAATTTAAGTGTATGATTGGCGTGAATATGGGGACTGACTGTTCACGAATTTTGTGAAAACAGTCATTGAGAAGGAATTGTCATTGTTATTAAATTTAAACTAAAAAGGAGAAAAAATTATGAACAAACCACTAAAAAAGTCGGCTATTAATCTTTATGGTTTGCCGTCGTTCGGATTTCAGACCATGGTCAATATCGAAGTTATGTTTTTCGCAGCATTCCTTACTGATTTTGCAAAAATACCATTGGCTTTGGTAAGTACCATTTTATTGGTAACCAGTATTGTTGACATTGCAGCAGTACCAACCGCAGGGGTCATCTTAGAAAAAAGCAACATGAAATGGGGTAAATACCGTTCATGGCTGCTGGTCGGACCACCGATTGCTGCACTCTTTTATGTTTTGCAGTTTTCGCAAATCGGGGGCACATCAGAGATTAATGCCATTATCATCTTTTTAGGATTCGCGATCAGTCATCTGGTCTGGAATACCTTCTATGCTGCCCATATTTCGATGAATAACGCTTTGACGACTGTCCGTGAAGAACGGATCTCCATGGCTAGTAACCGGGGGATGTTTAACGCTGCTGGAGCCCTGGTATTCTCGTACTTTGGCGTAAAAGCCATCACTGCTATCGGTGCTGGTGTCGGCAACCCGGTTTTAGGCTACACTTATATGGCTGTCATCACCGGTGTGATCATGATTGCTTGTAACATTATTTATTTTGTGATCACCAAAGATTATGCCCAAAACGGTAGCGAAGTACAAGCTGGAAAACCAGCTACAAAGATGTCAGTTGCCGAAATGCTCAAACAAATTATTGTTAATCCCCCTTTATTGGGATTAATGTTAGTAGAACTGGGGAGATACTTGGGTCGATTTGTAATTTTCGGGATGGCATTCTACTACTTTAAATATGTCATCAACGATTTGCCGGGATTAGCTTTATTCATGACCGGATTAACGATTTCCAGTTTCTTTGCCGCGATGATCGCCGCGCCGGTTGCTAAGCGTCTAGGCGAAAAAACAACCTATATGATCGCACTGAGTCTTTTAGTTGTCGGCTTACTGCTGGTATGGTTTCTGCCGCTTGAGGCAACCGCATTCAAGATTATTATGTTTGTTGCCTATATCGGTTATGGTCTACCTGATTCACTGGGTGTTGCGATGTATTCTGCTACGGTGGATTACGGCGAATGGAAAACTGGTAAAAATGCCCGCGGTTTCATTATGTCACTGATCAGTTTTCCAATTAAAATATCAGTCTTTGTCCGTTCGGTAATTATCGCAGCAGTATTAGGTTCTGTTGGTTATGTTGCTGATATGGCTGCAACACCAGAACTGGTGCAGGCGATTAAAAATGGCTTTGCCCTCTATCCAGCGATCATTATGATTATTGGACTAGTATTAATGTTTGGGTTATATTCATTAACTCCTGCAAAAATGGCAGAAATGAACAAAGAAGTTGCACAACGAAAACAACAGGGATAAATCATATATTTCGACCGAAGTGGGTTATGCTCACTTTGGTTGAAATGATAAAGTCACTAGAAAACCATCAAAGGAGAAAAATATTATGTTAACTAAAAGACAAAATCTCGTGGAAGTAATGAACGGTGGAAATCCGGATCGTTTTGTAAAACAATATGAAGCATTTGCATTAATGATGAAAACTCCGATTAGCCGTATAAAGCCGCCAGTGGGCGGGCAAATAGTCAATGAATGGGGGGTTACCTTAAGTTGGCCGGAAGGACAGCTCGGCTCATTCCCAGTGCATGACAAGGAGCATATTGTCATTAAAGATATCACGAAGTGGCGGGACTACGTCAAAGCGCCAAACCTGGAATATCCCGAGGAAGCTTGGGCAACTGCTATTGCTGAGGCCAACGCGGTTGATCGTAATGACAAATATGTCACGGTGTTTGTTGCTCCCGGTCTGTTTGAACATGTCCACTATCTGATGAGCATGGAAGAAGCCTTAATGGCCTATTACGAAGAGCCAGAAGCAATGCATGAACTGATTGACTACCTGGTCGATTTTGAATTGCGGCTGGCCAAAGAATTTGTCGATCATCTTCATCCGGATGCGGTTTTTCATCATGATGATTGGGGCAGTCAGATTAGCTCCTTTGTTTCACCGGCGATGTTTGAGGAATTTTTCGAGCCGGCTTACAAGAAAATCTATGGCTACTATAAGGATAATGGTGTCGAATTAATTATCCACCACAGTGATAGCTACGCCGCTAACCTGGTGCCATCAATGATTGAAATGGGTATCGATATCTGGCAAGGGGTTATGAACACCAATAACATTCCTGAATTGATTAAACAATATGGCGAAAAGATCACCTTTATGGGTGGTATTCACAGCGGTCTGGTTGATTTTCCCGGCTGGACACCAGAAATCGTTGCCGAGTATGTTAAGAAAACCTGTCAAGAAAATGGGAAACTGTATTTTATTCCGTCACAGACCTCGGGATTGCCGATTGACTCCTTCCCGGGCGTCTATGAAACAATTAATCGTGAAATAGAGAAAATATCTAAAGAAATGTTTTAATTTAGGAAAGTACGCTGTTTAAATCTAATTTTTAGATTTAGGAGGGTTTATAATTAAAGGCAGGAAGTCTTTTAGAAATCTGAATGGACTTCCTGCCCGTTTATTTTAGAGATAAAAAATCTTGAGGTGGATTATGAACAAAAAACAGTTGTTCGGAATGATCATGAGTGTTGGGGTGCTGATTTCAGTTTTCCTGTTGCCAATCCCAGCGGGTTTAACGGATATTGGTTTTATTACCATTGGACTTTTAATTTTCTTTTTGATTATGCTGATTACAGAAGCACTGCCGGTAGGGATCATCTGTTTCTTGAGTTTGGCTTTATTGCCAATTCTGGGAGTAACAAAAAACCTTGGAACCGGTTTAGTGGGATTCAGCAATACGATGCTGTTTTTTGTCCTAGCTTCATTTGGTCTGGCTGAAGCAGTGACATCAACACCAATTGTACAACGGGTTCTCCATATTTTACTTGAGAAGTTTGGAAAAGATGTAAAAACCTGTATCCTGGCAATTATGGTGGCCGGAGGGCTGATCTCATCGGTCGTCACGGATGTCCCAACAGTAGTTGTTTTCATGGGTATTGGGGCAAGTTTTTTAAAACTATTTAACAATGAAGCGGATCGCAAGAAAACAGCCAGACCGCTGATGATTGGTATTCCGGTTGCGATCATGCTCGGCGGAGTCATGACCCCGGCCGGTAGTGGGATTAATATCCTGACCATCGGTTTATTGCAAAACATTGCCGGTATTCAGATTACCTTTATCCAA
>JAHIQT010000046.1 GCA_018903255.1 Bacillota bacterium
CAATATTACGGGTGCTATCGGCGGTGCCTTTGCCGGCATGCATGGGGCTGACTTCCTTTGTTACCTGACCCCGGCTGAACATCTGGGTCTGCCCAATGAAGAAGATGTCCGTATCGGTGTTGAAACCACCCGGATCGCTGCCAATGCCGCCAATGTCTTAAAGCGCGGCGGCGCGGCCTGGAACCGCGATCTGGCGATGTCCCGGGCCCGGGTTTCCCGCAATCAGGAGGAACAAGTGAAAAACGCCATCAATCAGGCCAATCTGATCGCTGCCTTTACGGCCCAAAAGCCCACCCATGGCTGTGCCGTCTGTGCCGACAGTAAATGTCCGGCGGATGTCGCGGCCGAGTTTTTCGGGATATCCTAAATAACATATCATCTCTTGCCGGCGGTTATACCGCCCCTACGAAAAAATAAGCGTCTATTATCCAAAAGCGTTGCGCATCATCCCAAGGGGCTTGTATTACAAGCCCGCAAAACTAGCCCCCAATAATATGCCATTTATTCCGGTTGCCTTACCCCCTCCGAACCACATAAATACAGTGATAGAATAGATTAACCAATTCATTTACTAGCAATAGAAAGGATAACTACCATGATCGAAACCAAATATACCTTAAAACACGTCATCGACCATACCGAACCGGCTGACCCCAAATGGCGTCAGGCCGCTCGGGATCATATTGAACAATTGGCAATTCCGCCCTGGAGCCTCGGTCAGCTGCTGGTTGTCGCCGAACAGCTGGCCGGCATTCAGCGCACCATCCGTCCCAATGTCGATAAAAAAATGGTCATCACCATGGCCGGGGATCACGGCGTGGTTGCCGAAGGCGTTTCTGCCTTCCCTCAGGAAGTAACCCCGCAGATGGTGGAAAACTTTGTCAAAGGCGGAGCTGGTATCAATATTCTAGCCAAGGCTGTTGGGGCAGAAGTGATTGTTGTCGACATGGGTGTCGCCGTGGATATGCCTGAACTGGTTTCACAAGGCGCCATCATCGACTGCAAGATCGCCCATGGTACCAAAAACTTTTATCAGGAACCAGCAATGACCCGGGAACAGGCCATTGCCGCTATAGAAGCCGGGATCAATGTGGCTTCTAAGGTGATCAAAGAACAGGGGATCAACCTGCTGGCCACCGGCGATATGGGGATTGGCAACACGACCTCCAGTGCCGCTATTTTAGCGGTTATGGCCGAATATCCGGTTTCATCGGTAACCGGCCGCGGCACCGGCATTGATAACGCCGCCCTGATTAATAAGATCAAAGTGATCCGGGAATCGATCAACCGCCATCAACCCGATAAAACCGATCCTATTGATGTTCTTTCCAAAGTCGGGGGCTTCGAGATCGCCGGGATTGCCGGCGTAATCCTGGGGGCTGCTTTTAATCAGGTGCCGGTTCTGGTGGACGGCTTTATTTCCACCGCTGGTGCCCTGATCGCCAAAGCCCTTTGTCCCCAATCCCTGGATTACATGATTCCCTCCCATCAGAGTGAAGAACCAGGCCATCAGCTGATGTGGCAAGCCCTGGGATTACGGCCTCTGCTTAACCTCAATTTCAGATTGGGAGAAGGCACCGGGGCAGCGGTGGCGATGCACCTGGTAGAATCCTCGGCCCGGGTGATCTGCGACGTCTTAACCTTTACCGATGCAGGAGTAACCAATGGTCATGAAGGGTTATGATCCCCAAACCAATGGCGGCCAGTATTTAGAAGACCTGGCCACCGCCTACTGGCTTTCCGATGCTCTCTTTACCGCTTTGGAGATGGATCTTTTTCAAACCATCGATGATTTCGGGATGCAAGGCGCCTGTCTCTCCGAACTAGCCCCAAAACTGGGCGCCAACGAAAGCGCCCTGGAACGTTACCTGGCACTTCTCAACAGCATGGGATTGGTGGGACACTACCAAAACGTTTATTATAACCAATTGATTATCAAAGAATATTTACTAACAGCGAGTCCCTTTTATCAGGGCGACTCGCTGCTGTGGCGAAAAAATCTTACTGACGACTGGAATACCCTTAAAGCTTCACTGACCGCTGGTGGTCGGGTCAACTTTCTGCCGACGGATATCAGCGAAGATGAACTGAACCTGCGCCGGGCTAAATATATCAAAGCCATGGACAACGTGGCCAAACTAAAAGCCCGCGACTGCACCACCCTTTTTAGCGAACTCAGCGGTGATATTCTGGATCTGGGAACCGGCTCCGGAGCCATGGCATTGGCCTTTTTAGAGACCTTTCCGGATACTCGTGCCACCCTGCTCGACATTGTGCAGATGCTACCCCAGACCCAAAAGCTTGTCGATGCCACCGCCTATGCGGATCGGGTTAACTACCACCCCGCTAATATTCTGGAACCGCAATGGGGTCTTTCCAAAAAATATCAGCTGATCATTCTTTCGAATATTGTCCACGCCTACGCTGAGTCAGAAAACGAACAGGTTTTAAAAACCGCGGCCAGCCATTTAAGCGATGACGGCATCATCCTGATCCATGATTTCTTTACTGAACATAACCCGGTCAAGGCTCATCTGACCGATATCAATATGTTTTTAAACACCTACAACGGCAAAGTTTTTTCTGGAACCTGGGTGATGGCTGAGCTGGAAAAAAATGACTTGGTCACCTCGCCACTGATACCACTGGCCACCGACACTGCCCTGATCTTTGCCGCCCGATCGCAGTCGGTCCTGGAGCCCCTCTGTTTAAAATAAGATACCGATTAACTGCTAATCAAATCAAGGAGAAACCATGAAAATACTTTTCATCCAAGCCCTCTCAATGGAGGGTATCGACGTCGAGCGGGTTTATCCCATCGGGATCGTCGTCCTGGCATCTCAGGTCGAACGCCAAACCAATCATCAGCTGCAGCTTTTTGACATGAATATGGCTATCGATCCCTATGGCGATTTGCGCTTGCAGCTGGATACCCATCAGCCTGACGTGGTCTGCCTGTCGCTGCGAAACATCGATCCCCTGGGCAATAAAACTTCATCACTGATTCCCGGCTTTGCCGTCACCCTGGCTTTTATCAAACGCTATGCGGCAAACACCAAAATCTTAGCCGGCGGAACCGGTTTTTCACTATTCCCGGAACGGCTGATGCGCGACTATCCGGAAATTGATTTCGGCGTGACCGGCGAGGCCGAAAAAATCATTGTACCACTGCTTACAAATCTCAATGACCCACCCCACCTGCCAGGGCTTTGCTACCGCGAAAACGAAGCGGTCGTGATCGTCCCGCCAGTCGGTGACTATGATATGCGGGACTATGTGATGCCCAACCGCGATCTGCTGGATCCCCGCCCCTACCTCGCCGTCAATAAATATGTCGAAAGTATCGGCGTAGAAACCAAACGGGGCTGCTGCTTTAGCTGCGGCTACTGTTCCTATCCGCTCCTGCAAGGGTCAAAAATGCGTTGCCGCACCGCGGAAGCGGTGGTCGATGAAATTCAGTTTCTCTACGAAACCTACGGTGTTACCCGGATCCACTTTACCGATTCAGTGGTCAACATTCCGGTTGATCACCTCGATACGATCTGTACCGAAATCATCCGGCGGGGTTTAAAAATTAACTGGAGCGGCTTTTTTCGCGAAAACCTCTTGACAGCCCAAAACGTCGCCCTCTATACCCAATCCGGCTGCGAATGTTTTTCCCTGTCTCCCGACGGCCTGAGTCAAACGGCCCTAGATGCCATGGATAAGCACATGACTGTCCAGGATATCCTCGACACTGCTCAGGTGCTGGCGAACAGCGGTGTGGTCACAGTTTATCACTTCCTGGTTAATACGCCCGGGGATACCGCCGCAACCCAGCAACAAGCCAAGGACCTCATCGATGCGATTTACGAGATCCATCACGCTTCTAAAACCCTGGGTACTATTGTACTTAATAACATCCGGATTTTACCGGGTACCAAGGTTGAACAACAGGCACTGGCAAACGGGGTGATTACCCCGGAAACCGATCTGCTCTACCCTACCTACTACAACCCGGCACCCTTTGACCGGATCCGCTACGAGCTGGAAATCTATCACACCAAAAAAAACATCTTTATGTGGCAGGAGGTCACCTCATGAATGTCATTCTATTAGAACATCCCCGCTCCTATAGCGACGACCGCTGCAACGATATTGCCAACGCCCCCCTTTCAGCCTGCTTGAACACCGGCTATATCGGCGGCATGCTGGCCGCCAATAACATTGATGTGACGATTGTCGACGGCTATCTGGAACAGCTGGATTATCCGACCATTGAAGAACAAATTGCAACGCTATCCCCCACGATTTTAGGGATTCACCTGGTTTATCACTGGGAGGACAATAAAACCCTTTATCAGTTTATTAAACACATCAAGCAGACTTATGACATTGCTTGTGTCTGCGTTTATGGTTTTTACCCCACCTTTGCCTATGAAGAAATCCTTAACCGTTGTCCGGCCGTTGACTTTGCTCTATTGGGCGAAGCTGAACTGACTTTCTTGACGCTGGCCGAAAATTTCCCCACCCTTCCCCAGGCGGGAATCGCCACGCGCACCGATCACGGCATTGTCGCGACCCGCGGTGAGGTAGTTATCGATCTCGATTCATTGCCCTTTCCCCTGCGCAGCACTGGCTCCTATTCTTTTGGCGAGGTCAATATTTCCGGTAGCCGGGGCTGTTACGGCGGCTGTACCTTTTGTTATATCAACCCCTACTATGGCGATACAAAACGAAAGTGGCGGGGCCGAAGTCCGGAAAACATTATCACCGAAATCGATGCGGTGATGAAGCAAACCGATATCCGTTACTTTTATTTTATGGATCCCAACTTCTACGGTCCCGGTCGTGCCGGAAAAGAGCGGGTCCTAAAACTAGCCCATCTTTTAAAAGAACGCCACCTCCACTTTGGCATTGAAGCACGGGCCAACGATATTGAAGAAGCAACCATCAAGGCCCTGACTGAGGCCGGCCTTAAACACATCTTAATCGGTCTGGAAAGCGGCCGCGATGAAGCACTGAAGCGACTTAACAAGCTGACCACCGTGGCCGAAAATGAACAGGCTCTGCAGATCCTGCGGAAATACGGCATCGAACCCAGCGTCGGTTTTATTATGTTTGAACCGGACTCGACCTTAGAAGATCTGAAGATCAACTACGATTTTTTAAAACGAAACGCCTTACTGGATAAGCTGGAAATCAGCGTTAATGTACTCTACCATCATATGATTATTCTTAAGGGCAGCGCCTCCTACAAAGCCCTGCAGGATCAGGGGCGGCTAAATATTTCATCTCACTCCACCTATGAGGCGGATACTGATTATCTTAATCCCCGGGTGGCGATGTTAGCCGGGATGATGAGAGATATGACCAATCATATCTTTTCTTATATGAAGGATACCTGGGAACTGAGCTTTAAAAAAGACCCGGTGATTTTAGAAAAATATCGTCTGATCAATCAGCTGCTGATTCAGTCCTTTGAAGATTATCTTTACTTACTAAAAAGCAGGGAAATCACCATTGACCAACGAAACAGCTATGTGGATACCTTTAATCATATCGTTGATGGAATTATGGCTTAAAAAAAGCTCCTTTAGGCATTTGCCTTCAGGAGCTTTTTTATTGTTATATTTTTTTGCCATTCTCTTCAAACTCAATTATTTCATTTCTAACAACATCTATCTCAATTACGTGACGCTCGTCCGACTTGGTAATGGTAAAGGTCAGATTTTCAAAGTCAAAGGACTCACCTACATCGGGAACGCGATCCAAGAATTCAACAATCCAACCACCTACCGTGATTACGTCAAAATCATCGTCCATATCGAACAGATCAAACATTTTTCCCAAGTTAGCTTTACCCAGAATCTTATATTCATTTTCGGAGATTTTCACAAACTCGTCAATGACCTCATCATGCTCATCCCAAATTTCGCCTACCAGTTCTTCAATGACATCTTCCAGGGTGACAATCCCGGATGTTCCCCCATATTCGTCAGATACCACAGCAATATGGCATTTTTTCTGCTGGAGCAGGGTTAACAATTTGGAAATCTTCATATTCGGGGTAATAAAGACTACCGGACTGATGATTTCCTCCAGACTGCTCTTGCCATTAGCCACGTAATGGGTAAAATCCTTATAACTGATAAAACCGATAATCTGATCAATGGTACCCTGATAAACCGGTAACCGGGAAAAACCGGTATCAAAAAATAACTTGGCAATATCCTCTTTGGGATTATCCACATCAATAGCCACCACATCGACCCGGTGGGTCAGAATATCATCCACATCGAGGTCATTGAACTCAATGGCACTGCGGATCAGCTCCCCATCTTGAAGATCGATGCCACCATCGTTTTCAGCTTCTTCGACAATCGTCAGCAACTCCTGTTCTGTCATGCTGCGTTCATCATTCACCTTAAACAGTTTATCCAGCATTTTTTTCCACAACATAAATAAAAAGTTCACCGGGGTCAAGACAAACATCAGAAACCGAATAAAGGGAACTGAAAACATGGCAAAGCTTTCTGGCGAATCTTTGGCCAGACTTTTTGGTGAAATTTCCCCAAAAATAAGCACCAGTACGGTCATCACCGCCGTTGATATGGTTACGCCGGCATTGCCGAAATAACGAACAAAAACCACCGTAGCAATCGAAGCGGAAGCAATGTTGACAATGTTATTACCAATCAGGATTGTCGATAACAAAACATCATATCGCTCAGAAAGCGCCAATACCTGGGCGGCTCTTTTGTTTCCGTCCTTGGCTAAATTTTTTACACGAATACGATTTAGGGAGGTGAATGCCGTTTCCGTTGCCGAAAAATATGCTGACATCAGCAACATCACCACCAGAACTGCAATAAAACCTATAACACTACTGTCCATTGACTAAGATTCCTCCCAGTAAATAGATCCATCAGTCATCCACTTGACTATTTTGATTTGATGCCTTGTTTTTTTTGTTTTCGTCTCAGATAATGGTACGTCGTCCAATTCTATTCCTCTTTCAAATATTATTTGTCACTATAATATCATATTTTTAGTTACAATTCCATAGTATCTGATAAATTTTACCTAATTGATCGTGCTTTAATTCGTTTTAATTTTTGTATGCTATTAAGATAATTGAATAACAGTTGGTCTAGCAGGATTTACTTGGCTTTCCATCCCGAAATCATAACGATCCGAAATATATTGATAGTTGTATCGTAGAGCAGCTTCTTTGCATTTCGCATGTGCCATTCCAGGTTTTCGGCATTACTGTATGTAGCAAATGCCGCCGAGATGCCTTGTTCAAAAATGGTTTCATAGCCATTCTCAAGAGCTCCGGAAACAACAATTACCGGTACTTGCTGTTTTTTTGCGCGCATGCCAATACCTGAGATAACCTTGCCCATAGTACTCTGACAATCTGTTTTTCCTTCGCCGGTCACAATCAGATCAGCTCCTTTTATTAATTCATCAAACTTGATGGCATCCAGAACAATCTCCAGTCCGGAAGCAAGCCTCGCTTGATAGAGAGCCACCAGCGGTAACGCCAAGCCCCCTGCTGCACCGATACCATTTCGATCGATCAGATCTTTTCCGGCTAAATTTTCAAATAGCCGTCCAAGATGTAAAAGCCCCTTGTCCA